>CAYXPN010000154.1:0-13414 GCA_964467075.1 uncultured Planctomycetaceae bacterium | reverse complement strand
CTCACGCCCGCGGCTCGCCGCGTTGGCTTTTCTCTGAGCGTTTCTGCCTATCCGATTTGCCGCGCGCCCCGCTCTGCCCCTTGCCGCGGATCGACTCCTGCCAGCGCTCGAGCAACTGGAGTGCCGCCAGCGGCGTGGTCTCGTCGAGCCTCAGGCTGCGCAGCTCTTCGACGATCGGGTGGTCGGCCGCGCGGAAAAGCGTCAACTGGATTTCCCGGGGCCGCGGGGGCTCGGGCGGGCGGGCCAGTCGCGCGCGCCCTTCCTCGTCCAGGTGCTCGGCCTCGAGTTGGGCCAGGATGTCCTTGGCCCGTTCGATCGCCTCGCGCGGCACGCCCGCCAGCCGGTCCACGTGGATGCCGTAGCTCTTGTCCGCGGGCCCGTCGAGAATCCTGTGCAGAAAGATCACCTCGTCCTGCCACTCGCGCACCGCTACGTTAAGGTTGCGCACGCCGGCGAGCGACTGGGCCAGGTCGGTCAGTTCGTGATAGTGCGTGGCAAACAGCGTGCGGCAGCCGATCCGGTCGTGCAGCCACTCGGCCACGGCCCAGGCCAGCGAGATGCCGTCGAAGGTGCTCGTGCCGCGGCCGATCTCGTCGAGCACCACCAGGCTTTGCTCGGTGGCCGTGTTCAAGATGCGCGCCGTCTCGGTCATCTCCACCATGAAGGTGCTCTGCCCGCGGCTCAGCTCGTCGCTGGCGCCCACGCGCGCGAAGATGCGGTCGCAGCGGCCGATCACGGCCTTGCGCGCCGGCACGAAGCTGCCCATTTGCGCCATCAGGGTGATGAGCGCCACCTGGCGGATGTAGGTGCTCTTGCCGGCCATGTTCGGCCCGGTCACGAGCAGGATGGTGCCGTGCTCGGCGCCCAGCGCGGTATCGTTGGGCACGAAGGTGCCCTCCGGCTCGACGATCTCCAGCACGGGATGGCGCCCGTCGGCGACGTGCAGCACGGGCTGGTCGACGATCTCGGGTCGGCAATAGCTGCGCTCGCGCGCCAGCTCGGCCAGGCCGGCCAGCACGTCCAATTCGGCCAGGACCGCGGCCGTGCACCTCAGCGCGCTGTGGTGCTGGGCCGCCAGCGTGCGCAGCTCGACGAACAACTCGTATTCCAGCTCCTTGGCCCGCTCGTCCGCGGCGAGCACCTTTTCTTCGTACTCTTTGAGTTCAGCGGTCACATAGCGCTCGGCATTCTTGAGCGTCTGGCGGCGGATGTAGTCGTCGGGCACCTTGTCGCGGTGGGCGTTGGTCACCTCGATGTAGTAGCCGAAGACCTTGTTGAAGCCGATCCTGAGGTTGGGAATGCCGCTGCGCTCGGTCTGGTGGGCCTGATAGCGGGCGATCCACTGCTTGCCCCCGCGGGCCAGCTCGCGCAGCTCGTCGAGCTTGGGGTTGCAGCCGGCGCGGACGAAGCCGCCCTCGCGGCTGGCAAGCGGGCAATCGTCCTCCAGCGCGGCCTCCAGCCGGCTGCGCAACTCGGCGCACAGGTCGATGCGCTGCTCCAGTTCATTGAGCAAAGCACTGCGGCGGGCCGTGAGCTTGGCTTTGAGGGCCGGCAGGCTGCGCAGCGTGCGCGCCAGAAACGACAAGTCGCGCGGCGTGGCCCGGCCGGTCACCACGCGCGTGACCAGGCGCTCCACGTCATACACCCCGCGGAGCATGTCGCGCAGCTCGGCCGTAAGCGCGGGCTCGGCCAGCAGCTCTTCGACCGCGTCGTGGCGGCGGCGCATGGGTTTGATTTCGCTGAGCGGATTGGCCAGCCAGTCGGCCAGCATACGCGCGCCCATGACCGTGATCGTCCGGTCCAACACCCACAAGAGCGAGCCTTCGCGCCGGCCTTCGCGCGCCGTGCGGCGCAGCTCCAGGCTGCGGCGACTGGCCAGGTCGATCTCCAGCGTGCCCGAGCTGCGATAGGGCGTGAGGCGTTCGATGTGGTCCAACGCGGTCTTCTGCGTCTCGACCAGGTAGTCGAGCACCGCGCCCGCGGCGCGCACCGCGGCCTGGTCCGCGGCGGCATGGGGCCCGTCGAGTTCGAAACCGAATCCCTCGAGCCCCGCGGTGCTGAAATGGCGCGTGAGGGCCTGCGCGGCGCTGCGCCACTCGAAGGCCCAGTCCGGGCGCCGCGTGATCATCACCTCTTGACCCAAGACCTCGCGCGCCAGCGCCGTTTCCTCGCTCAGCAGGCATTCGCTCGGGGCGATACGCGCCAATTGGTCGGGTATCTGCGCCGAAGGAAAGCCCGCGCCCAGAAACCGGCCGGTCGAGAGGTCCACCCACGCTAAGCCCGCGGGCTCGCCCGGGGCCACCGCGGCCAGGAAGTTGCTCTGGCGCGGGTCAAGTAGTGCTTCGTCGGTGATCGTGCCGGGGGTGACCACGCGCGTCACTTCGCGGCGCACCAGACCCTTGGCCTGGCGCGGGTCTTCGACCTGCTCGCAAACCGCCACGCGGCAGCCCGCAGCGATCAGCTTGGCCAGATAGGCGTCCAACTGGTGGTGGGGAAAGCCGGCCATGGGCACGGCGTCGGGGCCTTTCTCGCGGCTGGTAAGCGCCAGGTTGAGCAGCCGGGCCGCGGCGCGGGCGTCATCGTAGAACAACTCGTAGAAGTCGCCCATGCGGAACAGCAAGAGGGCGTCGGGGCAGGCCCGCTTGGCCTCCTCGTATTGTCGCATCATGGGCGTGGCGGCCATGGCGCCTGGTTTGGTCTTGGAGGTGGTCTCCATGGGGCCCATGCTAGCACATGCCCGGCCGGCAGAGGAGGGGCGAGCCCCAGTGGCGGGCGTGGCGGGCTATGGTTCGTCGTCCAACTGCTCGCGCAGGCGCTCCACGCCGGGGCCGCAGCCGAGGGGAATGACCTGCCGATAGATGATCGAGTAGTAGCGGAAGCGCGCGGGCATGTGCGCGCCGATGCCGGCCAGGCCGATCACCGCCAGCAGGATGGGCAGCCGGTAGTTCCACAGCAGCGGGATGGTGCCAAGCAACGCGAGCTTGGCCAGCGTCATCAGCCCCCGGCCCTGATGGAACCAGAGCAAGCGCGGGCCGGCCTCCAGCGCCCCAAGGGCTACGCCGCTGGCGATCACCAGCCAGAGCACGAGGACCAATCGCTCGGGCGCCACGTCAAAAGCATGGCCGCCGACCAGGATGCTGGTGACCATCAGGTGCAAGGTGCGCGTGGCGACGTTGAGGGTACGCATGGTCGGTTCAAAGGGAGCGGTAATCGCCTGCCTCCACGGTCGGCGGCGAGTGCCCAGAGATAAAAGGCCCCACCAGGCAGGACGCGTCATTGACGGCGCAGGCAGCACTTCTTGAATTTCTTGCCGCTGCCGCAGGGACAAGGGTCGTTGCGTCCAATGCGCGGCGTTTCACGTTGGAAGGGCTCAAGCGACGCTGGAAGCAATTCGAAATCGTCGTCGATGTCGTGCAATTCCGACCGGGAAGACCCGGTGAGCGGGCCGTGGTACGGTCCCGGCCCTTCGTCATCCTCTCCGCCCCACTCGGAGTCGTCCTCGTCGTCCTCGGGCCAACACCAGGTGCGCAGCTCTTCTACGGTATCTTCGACGTACAGCGAGGCGATCTGATGGGGCTGTACGCCCGCTGCCGTGCCTTCGGCTTCTGCGACGCATTGTTCCAGGTAGTCGAGCGTAATCGTGGTTTCATCGACCAATCCGCGCTCAAATGCTTCTCGGATATCCGGCAAGGCCTCTCCCGCGGCCAGGTCCGAAAGTTCACTGATCAAAGCGGTGGCATTCTGGATGTCGCCCCGATCCATGGATTCGCGCAGGTGGGCGCGCAAACGCCGCACCGCCTCTCCACTGGAGAGGCGACCCGCCGCCACCATCTTCACGTAGGCGCTTGCAAGAACCCACCGCGCTATGTGCTCCAAATCAGGATTGCGCATCGCCGAGTCCAGCAGGTCCACGTCGTCAACAACCGCGGCCAACAGTCTCGACAAACACTCGCAATCCGCGTCGCCGAAAACTCTGTCACGCTGATCGTCCGGAAGCTCGAGCAACCGGAAGATCACGGGCAGGGCTTCCGCCGCCCGAAATTCCGCCAGCAGGAAGACCGCGAAGAACGGGGCGTTGCCCTCGTATTCGATCCCGTTGCGAGCCAAGTCAACCACACGCTGGAGCACCTCGATCAGCTTGGGCGTGATCTCTTGCCGGCGGAGCTGCGCCGCACGCAAGGCTTCTTCGGGCAGGTGGCGGTGCGCCCGATCCAGCTCCGCGATGATTTCCTCCACATCCAGCTCAGCGAATCCCGGGCCCGGAGGGTCATCGGCTGGTTCGTCGTCCTGGTCGTCCTCCGCCCAATACCAGGTGCGCAGCTCTTCCACTATTTCGTCCACGGTGGGCGCCTGGCAGGATTCCGTCACGCCCGCTCCCTCCCGGCCTCGGGCTTTCGCCATCGCACGCGCCACGTCTTCCAGGCAGATATAAGAATCATCGACCATGCCGCGTGCAAAGGCTTCGTGGATCTCCTCCAAGGCATCTCGGGGATCCAGCGAGGTGAGTTCATCCACAAGAGGCGTAACCGGCCCCGCGTCGCCTTGCTCCAGCGCGTCCCGTAGGTGTTGGCGCAAACGGCGCACGCCCTCTTCCATGGAAATCCGCCCCAGCCGCACCATTTCGACATAGGCCGTAGTACAAATCCCACGCCCCGCTTCAGAAACAGACCGGTCCTTGATTACCGGGGCCAACTCCTCCGGCCGCTCGCAGAGCACTGCCAGAGTTTTCGGCAGATACTCGAACTCCGCGTCTCCGATCAACTCGTCGCACTGGTCGTCAGAAAGCCTCAACAAACCGAGCAGAACCGGCACGGCCTCGGTGGCCCGGAATGCGGCCAGCAGAAAAACCGCATAGAACGACAAACTGCCCTCAGGTTTCTTGCCCTCCCGCACGCGCTCGATCTCGCGCCGCAATGCCTCGATCAGCCGGGGGGCGAGTTCTTCGCGCCAGGCCCCGGCAGCGCGGAGTGCCTTTTCCGGAAAACGGAATCGGGCCCGACTCAACTCGGCGAGGATCTGATCGGGATCGAGCTCAGTACGCGTGGCCCCGCCCGATATGATTTCGTCAGCTTGCATGATCGGCCCTCCGTGTCATCCGGCCGGCGCCAAGGTCTCCGTCTGTTACCGTGAATTGAATCTAGCGGAAATCCGGGGGCCGATCAATACCGAGAGCGATCCGCGTGGGGATGATGCTCCAGCCGCCTGAGGTCGCCGAGTGTGTCGGCGGCGGCTCCCCGTTGTGGGGTGCGGCCGTCCCGGCTGCACTGCCGGCCGTCAGGAAGGCACCGTAAGCCGAGTGCTGTGTGCCGGCAAGACGCCTGCACCACAATCCGCGGGGCCACCAGGGGCACGCCGACGCCGCGGGGGTACGGGGCATCGCGAAACCGCGTTATCCCAATCGCGGCCGCTTCAGAGGAATCAGCGGCTCTCGGGGGCCGGCGAATCGCCCGAACAGATTTCACGGCCGGGGGCTTTCGCCGCCGGCTTCCCGGCTGCGGCGCTCGTTCTCGCGCATCTGCTCGATGGTCACGCCGGATTCCATCGAGTGGCGGGGGTCCTGGTGCTGTTCGCCCGGCGAGGAGGGAACGATCAGCTTCACGACCACGTCGTCAAACTCCACCGCGCCGGCGCCCAGATAGGCGTAGAGCATCACACGGCCCCAGCGGGGCGAGTAGCGCGTGTGCTTGGGAGTGAAGTCCTCGGTCTGGGTGTTCCAGGTGTTCTTCGGTCCCTTGAGGTTCTGCTGGCTGCGATAGACCTCGCGCAGCTCGCTCATCTCGGGGATGTAGTCGCGCGGGCCCAAGCGGCGATGGGCCGAGGGTGCTTCAGCCGAACCGCGATAGATGGTGCCCACTTCGGCGTAGCACTTGATGAAGACCTTCACCGCCGGCCCGTTCGAGCGCCAGCGGCACTGGAAGCGATACTTGGCGCCTTCCTGGATGGGGAAGAGCTTGCTGTAATAGGCCACGCCCGTGCTGTCGCCCACCGCGCGGTCGAAGGTGAAGCGGATCACGTGGTTCTGCGGATTGCCCACTTCCGGAATCCAGCGCACGGCGCGCCCCAGCGGCTCCCACTGGCCCACGTCGCCGGCCTGCCAACCATTGTCCCACCCGCGCGGCACCCCGCCGCCGCCGGACTCGAAGTCGCCGCCGGCGACCAGGTTGGGGTTCTCGGCCCAGTTGCGCTCGGCCAGCACGTCGACCGGCGGCGGCCCGCCGGGCTCGCGCCCCGAGAGCGCATCGAGCATCTGTTTGACGTACAGGTGGGGGATTTCGCTGACGCTCTTGGTGCGCGTCTGCACCTCGTAGATCACCCGGGGCTCGCCGCTGGCGGAGAAATCCACGCACTTGACGACCAGGTCGTAAACGTCCCACTCGTGGCCCGCCACCCGTTCCACACTGCCCCAGATGCCGATGTCCGCGCCGAAATCCTGGGTGATGATGCGCTTGACGGTCTGAAGCGGGGTGTCGGGCGTGACCTCGATCTTGTTGCGCGTGCAGAAGTCGCGCACGTCGAGCATGCTCTCGGGAATGACGAACCCGCCGTCGCCTTCGAGCTTCTTCCAGATCATCTCGCCGACCATCTGGCCGTAGCGCCCGTTGTCGAACTTGGACTCGAAATCAAAGGGGATCACCACCTTGCGCACCGCCTGGGCTTCGGCCCTGCGCGCGGCGCAGGGAAGCCATGCGAGAAGCACGGCCAGCGCGCACAGCAGCACCGAAGCCGTCGAGGCCGGGGACCTGCCGCAGCCCGCCGTGTGCCACTGCCTGCCCGCCGGGCAAACCGTGCCGGCACTCCGTAGGGTGCGTGCTTGCACGCACGTGGCGGCGCAACACTGCTTCCGGCGAAGCAGTGGCACACTCAATTCCCGGACGTGCTCGAATAGTCGAAGGGGCGCACACATCATTGTCCGGTTCCTGCTCCTTCGGTGGCCAGGCGTTCGAAATAGCGGCGGTTGAGTTCCTCCCAGCCGGGCGGCGAGGGATCGGCCATGCTGCCGAGCAGCTCTTTCTGGATGTCGGCCGGCAGATTGACCGTGGTGTCCTGGCGCACGGCGAACTCGCCTTCGACGTATTGCTTGATGTTGCGCAGCCCCTCGGCCAGCACGCGCCGTTGGCGCAGGGCGTTTCGGTAGCGCCCGGCGCGCAGGTCCCGTTCCACCTGGGCCATCAGCTCGATCAGGCGCTCGAGGTCCGTGTGGTGGAAGTTCATGATCTCGAATTGCAGCTCGATGCCCTCGGCCCGGTTGCGCAAGGCCGCCTGTTTGCCGGCCAGCCGGGCCAGATCGCGCGGGCCAGGCGACTGGGGCAGCGCGCCTTCCAGCCCCTCGGCGCCCTGGCCGCTTTCCTTGCCGCCGCCGGTAGCCCCGCCGGTGGGGTCCTGGCTGTGGTCGCGCACCTGGCCTTCCATGTAAGGGTCGGGCGTGAGCCGGCTGGGCGTGCGGCGCCCGCCCTTGCCCACGGCCTCGTCGCTGACGAACTCGCCGCTCGACTTGCCGCTGCGCCCCTCGCCGGCGCGCCCGCCGATCTCGCTGGTGTTGGGCAGGCGGTTGCCGGTCACGCCCTTGGCGCTCATGTTGGAGATCGGCCCGTCCGCGGCGTCCCAGCCGGCGCCGCGGTCCAGCGAATCGGCCGCACTGCTGGAGACGTCTTCCATCTCGTCGAACAGGTCTTCCTCTTCCTCCATCAGCTCGCCGATCAGGTCTTCCAGCTCGCCGGGCAGTTCGGCCATGGGGGCCTCCTTGTCGGCGTCGGTGAGCGATTCTTCCTGGCTCCAGCGTTCGCGGTCGGGCGTGTCGGGCAGCCATTTTTCCAGGTTGGTCAGGATTTCCTCGGCGTGCTCGGCGCCCAACTGTTCGAGCGGCACGGCGATGTCCACGGTTTTCTTCAACAGCGCGTCCTCGGCCATCTTCAGCTCGGTCTGGATTTCCACCAGCTCCTTCAAGAGCGAGGGGTTGGCGAAATCCTGCTCGGGCAGCTTGCTCAGGTCCGTGTTCAGCTCGTTCATGAACCGCGACCACTCGTCCTGGCTGGCCGCCATCTCGCGCAGCAGTTGCTCCTCCTCTTCGGTGAAGTCCTCGACCGGCTTCTTGGCCAGGCGCTCGCAGGCCTCGATCACCTTTTTCTGCTGTTCGAGGAACTCTTCGAGCTTCTCCCGGGCCTCTTCGAGCTGGCGGCGCACGTCGTCAGGCAGGTCGCCCCCGCGGCGCTCGCCCAACTCGGCCAGCACCTCGTCCTGGGCCCGGCGCGCAACATCCAGCAGCTTGCGCAGCAGGTCGATGATGCGGTCCTGCACGGCCACCAGCTCGGGCACCTCGGTGGGAAAGGCCTCGGGCGCGTCCAGCTCCACCAGCCGATCGCCGTGGCGCACCGCTTCGATCATCTCGTTGCTGGCCAGCCTGGCGAGAACTTGTTTGATCTCCACCCGGTCGCTGCCCTCGTCCGCGCCGATCGACTCGACGATTCCCAAAGTCGCCTTCTGGATTTCCACTTGCCCGGTGCGCACCTGGCCCGAGAGCGCGCGGCGCTCGGGCAGTTGTTCGCTGCGCAGGATGGCCGCGGCCTGCACGCGCGCGCGGATTTGTTTCTCCAGCACCTGCCAGATGGCCATGCGCAGGCTTTCGAGCCGCTGCAACTGCTGGTCTGCCTCGGCCACCGGGTCGCTCAGGCGCACGGCGTGCCAGGCGCTGGCCGTCTGCTGCGGTTTCAGGTCGAGTCCGCGAGCCGCGACCGTACGCCGGTCCCAGGCCAACGCTCGCAGGAGCACCGTCTGGCCCGGTCGCACCAGCTCCGTAGAGAGCGGCAGCTCGAAGGAGCGCGTGGCCAGGGTCACGCCCTCGAAGTCGGACCATTGCTCGACCGTGCGCGCCGGCATGGCATCGGCCGCTGCGCCCGCGTCTGGATCGACGGGCAATGCAGGGTCGGCCGCGGCCGGCTGGCTCGCATCGCCGTCGAGCACCTTCATTTCCAGTCTCACGCGGCCCAGGCCGTGGTCGTCGCCCGCCCGGACCAACACCGCCACGCGCTGGCCCACCGCGGCATTGGCCTGGCGCGGCGGCTTGAGCAGCTCGACCTTGGGCGGCTGGTCGGGCAGCACGCGGATGCGGTTCACACGCGGATGGGGATCGCAATGGCCGGCGTCGTTGAACAGGTGGATCGTGAACGTGGTGTCCTTGACCAGCGGGATTCCCTGGACGAACAGCACCCGGCCCTCCTCCACCCGACCGGCGATCTGCTGGCTGCCCAGCTCCACGTGTCCCTTGGCCACGGGCGAGGCTGCGCGGATGCGCAGATCGGCCACGGTGTATTGCGGGGCCTGGAGGTCGGCCAGACGCTGGCTCAGCTTCTCGTCGGGCCGGCCGAGGTAGAGCGGATAGTGGTAGGTCACCTCCACGGCCTCGACCGTGGGTTTCTGGCGCAGGCCGACCGTGTAGATCGGCGTCTGGGAATCGCCGATCTCCAGCCGGTACTTGAGAGGCTTGATGATCGCCGGCAGCGTGAGCGTATAGCGCTGCTGTTTCTCGCCCGCGCTCATGGGCAGTTCGGTCTCTTTCTCGCCCTCGACGGTGACAAACAGCGAGGCGGGCCAGGCCTTGCCCGCTGGGTTTTCAATCTCCGCGGCGATCTCGAGGCTGCTGCCCACCAGCACGTTCGTATCGCCGGGTGTGACCGAGACGATCTTGACCGAGCCGACCGCGGGCACAAAGCGCCAGGGGCTCAGCAGCCGGCTGGCCGCCGATCCCCAGCCGGGGACGAGCACGTGGCAGAGCACCGCGGCCAGCACCAGCACGCCCAAGAGCACGAGCGATTCGACCAGGTCGCGCGGCGTTTGCATGCACCAGAGCAGCCGGCGCCAGCGCGACTCGTGCTCGGCCGCCTCCTCGAAACGCCGCGCGCCGATGCGCACGGCCGCCTCGTTGACCGCGGCCAGGCAGAAGGCCGGGTTCTGGCCGCCGTTGGCTTCGGAAAGCTGGACCACATTGATCAGATCGCTGCCCAGTTCGGGAAACTCCGCCTCGACCCGGCGGGCCGTAGCTTCCAGGCTGCGCTGGCCGCGGCCCAGGCGCCGGAACACCACCACGCCCAGGGCCACGGTGGCCCCCAGCCAGGCGAGAAACATCACCAAGAGCACCGGCTGGGGCAGGCGCACCAGCGCATCACCCAGCATGAACACCAGCAACAGTCCCAGCGAGCCGCCGGCCGCCAGCACCGTGGTCGTGAGCAGCGTGAAGAGCCACCATTTCTGCCGGGCCGCGTCGAGACGGCGGATCACCGCATGGGCTGCGGGCGACATGGGGAAAACGCTCCGAGGAGGTTCAATGGGATCGCTGTGTGGGTGCCACTGGCTTGTAGGGTGGGTCGAGCGGTAGCGAGACCCACCGGCAAGCCTGACCTGTCACGATTCCGGCACGTCAATATGCGTGACCGCTTGCGTTGCATCCAACCGATCCAGTTCCCTTAACACGTTATCGATGGCTGCTTTGCCGGCGATAGAGTTGTCCCCTTTGAACATGACGACCAGCTCCACTTGGCCTCGATAGGAGCGCAGCACCTGACGCAACTGCTCGACCGATGGGCTACCTTGGTGTGGCCAAGCTTCGCGAATCTTCCGTGCGTGTGCGAACATCGTAGCGTGCCGGTAATCCTCGAACAGTGCAATGGCGTCTTGCCCTTCAATATCATGAAGATACGTCTGCCCCGACGTATTTCGCAGAACGCCTGGGGGAATTGGAATCCTCACTGGCTTCTTCTCCTTTGTGTTAGCCAAGCCAAGTACGTCATGCACCCCGTGCATGACACCCGGGCGCATGGCAAACCGCGGCATGTCTCCTGTGGTCCACTCTCCTGCTCTGGCTCTGCCAGTGCCTTGCGTGCGGGAGCTGTTCCGGGCGATTGTGCTCGTCTTACGCGCCCTGGAACGCGGGCCAGTCGATTCCAAGCTGCCGAACCGCCGCGCGAATCGTGCCGACTCTCAGATCGCGGCTACCCCAGTCGGGAAGCACCGTGCCGCGTTGCGTTTCCGGGTTGAACCACTTCCGGTGCGACCCGCGGCCTCGCCTGGGCAATTCCCGGCAGCCAAGCTGCGTTAATCGTCTGGCGACCTCTCGATACGTCATGGAGCAGTGACCAGCGTTTCAATCCACAGCGGGCTGCTTGTGTCGGCAATCTGGGCGTTGCGAGGCAGGTTGCGTCCCAAATCCTCGTACATTTCGATCACCGCGGCCAGCGCGTCGCGCACGTTGGCCAGGGCCTCCTCGACCGTCTCGCCCTCGGTGACCAACTCGGGCACCAGCGGCGAGGTGACGGTGTAGCCGCCCTCGGGCTGGGGGGTCAAAACCAGTGGAATCTTGTATTGCATGGTGGTTTCCTGATCGCTCGTGTGCCACTGGCGGAGCCAGTGGCACACAACCGTTAGTGCGTCACCGCATAGACGATCACGTTCGTGCCGATCCGCAGCGCGTCGTCCTGCCCCACGCCGTAGCTGTAGGCATGCGGAAACTGCTCCCAGCCGTTGCCCAGGTCGAACTTGCTGTAAACCACGGCCAGGCGCCCGTCCAGCGTGATCCCCTCCAGCTCCGGCGTGTCGAACGGCCCGAAGTCCTCGCGCACCCGCGGCGTGTAGTCCACGCGCGTGATGTCGTAATGGCAGTGATACAGCGGATGGTCGGGCGGCAGGCGCTGGAGCCGATTGTCGGGCAACACCTTGCCCAGCTCGCGCCGCATGGCCATATCGAAGGCCATGCGCCCGCAGCACGCATCGGCAAACAACATGCCCCCGGCCGCCAGGTAGCGCCGCAGGCGCTCCACCTCTTCGTCGCTCCACTGGAACTCGCGGTGCCCGGTCATGTAGAGCAGCGGGTACGTGGCAGTGCGCGGGTCCGTCAGCTCCACGTCCTGGCGCTTGAACTTCACTTCCAGGGTGGAGTTGTCGCGCGCGTGCTTCAGCAGGTTGTGGACGGCCGAGGGATCGGGGTTCCAGTCGCCCTCGTGCTTTAGCTGCGCGAACACGAAATCGTCGCGGCTGGGGGCCGTGGCCTCGAAATAGACCTTCGTGCTGCTCAGGAACCGGCCGAGCTGGAAGCTGCCCAGGATGTAAGTGACGATGTTGGCCCCGATCTGCCGCGCCTCGTCGATCACCACGCGCACACCCCGCGGGTGCTCGTGGCCGTCCCAGCCGCAGGTCAGGTCGCAGGGCGAGAAGATCACCCCGGTGCGGCAGCCGAAGTCGATCCCTTCCAGGCACGGCTCGTCGTTGTAGGTCGAGCCGTCGCCCTTCTTGTAGGTGAAATTGCCCAGCTTGTAGTAGGACGAGAAGACGGGCTCCTCGGGCAACATCTTGCGCAAGGGGCGCCCCGGGAAGATCAGCTCCATCTCCCGCCGGAACGACTCGGCAAAGTCCTGCCAGCCGCAGCAGGCATCGCCCAGGATCGTGCCCCCGTCCATCACGTAGCGGGCCAGGCCGGCGCGCACCTGGTCGTCGAGCTGGAAACTGTTGTGTCCGGCCAGCAACACCGCGGGCAGCTCGCGCGGGTCAAAGGAGAAGTGGACGAAATCGGCCTCGATCGAGCGATAGTTGATTCCCAGCTTCTCCGCGGTCCAGCCGAGCAGCGTGTGGACGTCCGCCGGATCGGTCATCCAGTCGCGGTATTGCACGCGCTTGCCGTCGCGCGTGATCCAGCGGATCGGCCCCATGGCCAGCTTGCCGATCAGGGCCGGCGGGCTGGGGGGCTTCTTCTTCTCGCTGCGCCGCAACGGCGTGACCGGCAGCGGCAGGGGCGCAAACGACTCGCCGCCCGTGCGGTGCTGCGGCGCGGCCTTGGGCGGCGGGCCGCAGTCGATCGGCCCGGTGTTCTCCTGGCCAAAGACCAGAGAGTCCATGTTGACTACACCCAGCCCGCCCGCGGCCCCGCCGGCCGCGGCAGTTCGGGCCACGCGCTGGAGGAAGCTGCGTCGCGAAAGGCCCCCGGGGCCGGGATTGCCGAAAGACTCGTGCTCGCTCATGAAAAGGTTCCTCTCCTGGCTGGTTCCGGCCGGCTCGTGTCGCCTGCCGCGTTGAGCGGCCGCCACTATCAATTGTCGCTGCCCGGGGGCGCGCGGGTCAAGCGCAGCCGCCACCTGTCGAGGGGGTCTCAACCCCTCCTCCGCGAGGTATGCGCATATTCCCAACCACGCACTTCTCCGTTTTTCGCTTCGCAGCGCTCCCCGGCGATTATTCCCCCCAAGGCATCAAGGGGTCGTGTCCCAGCAAGTGTGTCTGGACATTTGGGGCTCGGGCGGGAAACATAAAGGGGGTCGGGAATCTTTTTCGGGCTATGGTGTTCTCCATGTGGAACGGCTGTTGACCGAAAAAGACTCCCGGCCTGGGGAGGTGAAAGAATCCGCAGTGCCTGATTCCGCTTTTGTTCACGCTTCGG
>CAYXPN010000153.1:11514-13451 GCA_964467075.1 uncultured Planctomycetaceae bacterium | reverse complement strand
ATTCGCCCATGCCGCGGCCCAGGTGAAAAAGGCCCTGGAGGTGACCAAGGAGCTGGGCGGGGCGGGCTACGTGTTCTGGGGCGGGAGAGAGGGATACCAGACCTTCTGGAATACCGACATGAAGCGCGAGCTGGACCACCTGGCCCGCTTCATGCACATGGCCGTGGACTATGCCCGGGAGATCGGCTTCACCGGCCAGTTCTACTTCGAGCCCAAGCCCAAGGAGCCCACCAAGCACCAGTACGATTTCGACGCCGCGGCGTGCATCAACTTCCTGCGTGCCTACGGCCTGGCCGAGCACGTGAAGCTGAACATCGAGACCAACCACGCCACGCTGGCCGGCCACAACGTGGAGCACGAGCTGGAATACGCGGCCATGCAGGGGTTCCTGGGTTCGGTGGACGCCAACACCGGCGATCTCTTGCTCGGCTGGGACACGGACCAGTTCCCCACCGACGTCTATCTGACCGCCAAGATCATGCTTGTGTTCCTGAAATACGGCGGGCTGGCGCCGGGCGGGGTGAATTTCGACGCCAAGGTCCGGCGCGAGAGCTTCGAGCCGGCCGATCTGTTCTATGCCCATATCGGCGGCATGGACACGTTTGCCATGGGGCTGAAGATCGCCGCGGCCATGCGCGCCGACGGCGAGCTGGAGCGCATGGTGCGAGAGCGCTACAGTTCGTGGGATAGCGGCATCGGCGCGGAGATCGAGGGCGGCAAGCACAGCTTCCAGTCGCTCGAGAAGTACATGCTCAAAAAGGGCGACGTGGCCCCCAGCCGGAGCGGCCGCCAGGAATTGTTCGAGAACGTGGTCAACCGGTATATCTTCTGAATCACGCCGTGAAAACCTACGAATTCGTGGTGACTCTGGCAGAGGGTGCGGAGCATTCGGAGGCGCTCGTGGAGGCTCTCTACGCGGCTGGGTGCGATGACGGCTCGGTTTGGTCGTGCCAGCGCGTGGTGCAAATCGGGTTCAGTCGGCGGGCCGACTCGCTGGAGGCGGCAATCCGGTCGGCCATCACCGATGTGCAGAAGGCCGGCTGCACCATCGCCCGGCTGGAGATGGAACCTGCGGCCCTGGCGGCGCTCAGCAGTGGGCCTTCGGCGCAGCCCTCGTGATGCTGGCGGCACCGGCGAAACCGCCACCTGACCGCGCCTTTGCGCCAACAGCTCGTCCGCGTTAATAGTTGGACCGTATTCCCCGGGCCCGCAACTCGCCCACCAGCCCAGGCGTGGCAGTGTATTGCACGGCGTCGAACCCCGCGGCCTGCGCGCCCTCGACGTGGCCGGGCGTGTCGTCCACGAAGAAAATCTCCTCAGGCCGGCAAGCAGCCGCTTCGGCCGCGGCGCGATAGATCTCCGGATCGGGCTTCAGCGCCCCCACGCGGTAGCTGAGCACGGCGACTTCGAAGGTATCCTGAAGGATGGCGAACCGCCGTGCGCAATACTCCCAGTGGTTCTCGCAGGTGTTCGAGAGGATGCCCAGCCGGTAGCCTGCCTGGGCCAGATGGGCCACCACCGGCACCATGGGCACATTGAGCCAGAAGATGCTGCTGGCCGCCTGCGCCAGGGCATCGTAGGGCGGGTGGCGGCCGATCGCGGCACAGAACTGCTCATAGAACTCCGCGCTGGAAAGCTCGCCCAGCTCGTAGCGGCGCTGGAGCCCCGAATCGACCACCGCGCGGACCACGGCCTCCGGGTCGACGCCGCACAGCTCGGCCACCTGGCGGATCATGCGCGGGGTGTCGAAATCGACCAGGACCTTGCCCAAGTCGAAATACAGGAATCGTAGCGGCATCGCATTTGGTCCGGCAGTTGGCGTGCGCCGGTAAGTCCGCGCCTGGTCTGATAATCGTAGCCACGCTCGCCAGAGCGTGGAGGTGAAACGCGCTTTCGCGGTTCACTTGTCCGCTGTCTGGCTTTCGGCGGCTACACGC
>CAYXPN010000153.1:0-11414 GCA_964467075.1 uncultured Planctomycetaceae bacterium | reverse complement strand
GTCTGGCTTTCGGCGGCTACACGCAAACATCCGTGTTGAGACAAAGCCTAGGCAATCGCCCGAGTGCTCGCAAGGGGCGCTCGGGCCATGTGCGTGCGGGATTCGCCGTCTGGACCGGCACGGCCCACGTGTAGTAAGCTCAACGCCCGGAGCCACGTCCCAAAGGCCCCCTGGCCACGGCCGGCCGATTCGGTAATGCTTACGGAGGGACGCGGACCGGGGGGTGGCCGATCAGTCGAGCGGCGCGTAACTCGAGTTGCAGCGAACAAGGACCAGCAAACCATGACCGAGTCCCATCGTCACACACCACGTGCCCGACGGCCCGGCAGTCGGTTCGCGCCGGGTGTGCTGTTCTTGCTGGCCGCGGCAGCAGTGCTGGCCGGATGCTGGAGCAAGCCGGTGGCTCTCCCAACGCCGGCGGCCGCCCGGGCAAACCAAGCAGCGCCTGAGAGCGGGAAAGGAAACACCATGTCGTATCGCGAGGCCCACGATTTCCTGGCACGCCACACGCGCGTGGTCGAGCTGGCCGACGGGCCGGCGCGCGTGGCCGTCTGCCCCGAGTGGCAGGGCCGGGTGATGACCTCCACTTGCGGCGGTGCGGACGGCCCGAGCTTCGGGTTCATCCACCGCGAGTTCATCGAGGCCGGTAGGCCCGACGAGCGTTTCAACAACTACGGCGGCGAGGAACGCTTCTGGCTGGCGCCCGAGGGCGGGCAGTTCAGCCTCTGGTTCGCTCCCGGCAAGCAGCAGACGTTTGAGAATTGGTACACCCAGCCGGCACTGAACGAAGGCGCCTGGGATGTGGTTTCCGCGGCGGACGAGCCGGCCTGCACCATGCGGCGGCGCATGCAACTGCGCAATGCCTCGGATACGCAGTTCGATCTGGAGGTGACCCGCACGGTGCGCCTGCTGGCCGCGGACGACTACGAAACGCTTTTCGGCCCCGATGCCGCGCAAATCCTCAAGCGCGAGAACGTGGAAGAGGTGGGCTACGAGACGATCAACCAGGTGGCCAATCGCGGGCCGGACATGAGTGCAGAAGAAGGTCTGGTCTCGGTGTGGATTCTGGGCATGCTCAATGCCGGGCCGCGCACCGTGGTGATCGTGCCCTATCGGCCGGGACCGGAAGGCGAGTTGGGCCCGGTGGTCCAGAGCGACTACTTCGGCACCGTGCCGCCCGAGCGACTCAAGACGCTGCCCGAGGCTGTGCTCCTGCGGGCCGACGGCCGCTTTCGCTCCAAGATCGGCACCTCGCAGCGGCGGGCGCGCAATGTGCTCGGCTCGATCGACTTCGAGGCCGGCGTGCTCACGCTGGTGCACTTCACCATGCCAAACGATCCCACCGCGGACCGCTACCTGAACAACCTCTGGGAGCTGCCCCAGGCCGAGCCCTATGTGGGCGACGTGGCCAACGCGTATAACGACGGGCCCAACGAGTCGGGCAGCCAGTTGGGCGCGTTTTACGAGATCGAATCCCTCTCGCCGGCCGAAGAACTCCAGCGGGATGAGTCGCTCGAACACTGCCACCGCACGGTACACGTTCGGGCCCCGATGGAGGTGCTCGACGAGCTGGCCCGGGCCGCGCTGGGCGTTTCCCTGGAGAAGGTGCGCCGGGCGATGTTTGGGCAATAGCCATTAGCATGCGAAGATCGGGACCTTGGCGGCAAAAAAGGGGTTTTGTTCGTAGCCGCCGAAAGCCAGACGGCGGACAAACGGCTGAGGCAGCGGCGTTTGCCATCCACGCTCTGGCGAGCGTGGCTACGAGTGGTGCTGCTTCGTCGATCAGAGCCATGTTACCACGCGTACTCGAAACCGAATGGATGGACAGCCTGGAAGAGGCCGTCGACTATGATGCGATGGACCACCGCGAGGTGAATCGCGTCTTCGTCGACGACCTCATCGAGGCCGTGCGCGCCGCGGGCATGGCCGACGGGTCGCCGGGGGTGATCCTGGACCTGGGCACGGGCACCGCGCAGATTCCCATCGAGCTCTGCGCGCGCTGGCCCGCCGCGCGCGTGCTGGCCGTCGACGCCGCGCGCCATATGTTGCGCGTGGGGCGCCGCAACGTGGCCGCGGCCGGGCTGGCCGGACGGATCGAGCTCGCGCAGGTCGATGCCAAGCGCCTGCCCTATGGTGACGGCGCCTTTCGGCTGGTGGTCTCCAACAGCATCGTCCATCACATTGCCGAGCCGGCCCGCGTGTTGCACGAGGCCTGGCGCGTGACCGCTCGCCGCGGATTGGTGTTTTTCCGCGACTTGTTCCGCCCGCCCGACGAGGCCACGCTCCAGCATTTGGTGCAAACTTATGCCCCCGGGGCCAATGCCCACCAGCAACAGATGTTTGCCGACTCGCTGCGTGCGGCCTTGTCGGTCGAGGAAGTGCAGCAACTCGGCGCCGGCCTTGGCCTGGCGCCGAGCGCGGTCCGCGCCACCAGCGACCGCCATTGGACGCTCGTGGCCCGAAAGCCCGCTGACCCGAAAGCATGAGCCGAAGCCCGGGCGAGTGGCACGCCCAGCGCGCAAGCGATAGGCGTGGAGATCCGTGGACGGCGCAACCACCCTGTAGGGGCGACGCATGCGTCGCCCCTACCAACGGCGCGCTCTCGGCGCGTGTGGTCAAATCAGTCACGCCCTTCGGAGGGCGTGCCGCCGAACTGCGTAATCGGACATCCCGCGAAATCACACATTCGCATTCCCGCTCGCCGCCAGCCAGCCATGACGCAAGAACCATCTCGGCCCAAACCTGCCGACGCTTCGCCGTCTTCCGACGCGCCAAGCGCCGAGGACCTCAGCGCCGAAGAGTCGAGCGCCGGCGAGCTAAGCGCCGAAGAGCTGAGCAGCGAGGAACGGGCCGAGGCACGGCGCTACGGCCGGGTCGATCTGTGGTGTACGCTGGCCGATCGGCTGCTGGACGTGGTCTACCTGGCTGTGGCGGCGTTTCTGTTGGCTCGGCCGTTGGACGCCTGGCTATCGGGCTTCCCGTTGCTGGCGGGCCATCGCATGCTGCGACTGGCGGCCTTGTACCTGGTGATTGCAGGGCTGCATGTATTGGTTTCGCTGCCGCTGTCGTTCTACTCGGGCCACGTGGTCGAGCGGCAATTCAAGCTCAGCACACAGGACTTCGGCGGGTGGCTGTGGTCGTATGTGAAGCGGCAGGTGCTGTCGATCGGCCTGGCGTTGGTCATGGTGGCGGGGCTGTACTGGGTGATCTGGCACACGGGGCCGGCCTGGTGGCTGATCGGGGCCGGAGCGTTCTTCGTGGTCTCGGTGGTGCTGGCCGAGCTGTTGCCGGTGGTGATCCTGCCGCTCTTCTACGAGATCGAGCCGCTCGAATCGCCGGAGCTGCGCCAGCGCCTGGAACGCCTGACCGCGGGCACGGGTCTTTCCATCGGGGGAATCTATCGCATCGGCTTCAGCGCCGAGACGGTCAAGGCAAACGCCATGCTGGCGGGCGTGCGACGCACGCGCCGCGTGCTCTTGGGCGATACGCTGCTCAAGCGCTTCTCGCCCGAGGAGATCGAAGTGATCTGCGCCCATGAGCTGGGCCATCATGCACTGGGGCACCTGCGCAAGATGGCGCTGCGCGGGCTGATCTTCAGCGCCGCCATCTTCGGTATGACCGACTGGCTGCTCGCTGCCTGGCTGACTGCGGGGCACGGCGCGGTGGACTACGCCCATCTGCCCGTTTGGACGTTGCCCTTTCTGCTCTTGGTGCTCACCGGGTTGACGATGATCCTCGCGCCGGTGCACCACGCGCTGAGCCGGCGGGCGGAAAATCAGGCGGACCGCTACGCGTTGCGTCGCACCGGCCTGAAAGAGGCATACGCCGCGGCGTTCCGCAAGCTGGCCCGGCTCAACAAGGACGACCCCGACCCGCACTGGCTCGACGTGCTGCTCTTCCACAGCCATCCGCCGATCAGTCGGCGCCTGGCGTTGATCCAAGAGTGGCAGGGCAGTTCGCACGCCCAACCGCCACCCCGCACGCGCTGAGCGGCGAGGGCGAGAAGCGCGAGTGCTCGTAGGGTGGGTCGAGCGGAGCGAAGACCCACCGCAACACTCGCGCCCGCGCGTTCTGGTGCAGGCGTCTCGCCTGCACGTCGCGGCGCGAAGACGGCAATCGCATCGAATGCGGCAGCGCCGGCGCGGGGAATCGCCAAATCGCCACGCCGACAGGACAACAATCACGAAAACGCGAAAGGGCGAAAGCACGAAAGGGGGCGCGGCTGTGACAGGGCGACCTGGTGGCGTGGGTTGGGTGGTGGCGATCCCCGCCGACCAGAGACTGCTGGTGGCTCTGCGGGAAGCGGCTTGACGCGCCTGCGTGTCTTCACGTTTTGGTCTTGGCGTGCCTGGATGACCCGAACAAAGCGCCTGCTCGTGTTCCCCATATTGGGGGGGCGGCCGACTCGGCTTGTGGGCTGCGGGCCACTTTGCTACCGTTCGCCCCGGTGAAATGCGAGGGAGAGTGTATGCGCCCAGGATCGGCAACCAGGAAACTGCATCTGGCGTGCGCGGCCTTGACGGCCGCGGGCCTGGTGGGCGCGAGCGCTGGCCTGCCAGCCGGCTCGCCGGAGATTGACCAACGGCTGGGCACTGCCGATGGCCTAGGCGATGCCCGGCTCTATCGCCTGCCGCCGGTGGTTTACTCGCCGTCGATCGCCGACGGTCGGCTCGGCCAACAAGGCCAGCTAGCCGAGCCTAGTTTTCTTCAAAGCACCTATAACTCCGAGGCTACCTACATTTCCGAAATCTACGGAACGCCCGCTCCCGGTGGACCTGCCGGGGCCACCCCAGGGAATCCAGCCGATGGCTTGGCGGTCCGCCCGGCCGGACATGCGGCCGATGGCCTGCCCGACGGCGCTCAGGCCATTGGCGGTCCGGGCACCGCGGGCGTCGAGGCCGGCACCGATGCCGGCGCCACCCTGCTCGTGCCCCCCGACGCCGGCCCCGCGCTCGAAGGCGGCGAAGTGCCCGCCGGGACCGCAGGGGAAGAGGAGCCCGTGAAGCTCTGGAGCGGGAGCTTCGAGCTCGGCCTGGACGGCACCGAGGGCAACAGCCAGACGTTCAACATCCGCTTCGGCTTCGATGCCAAGCGCGCAAGCCCTTTCACCATCCTCTCGCTGGATTTGGATTACAACAAGAAGATCAGCGACGGCGAGGAGACCGCCAACAAGCTGCTCTTCGACTGGCGCCTCGAACGCCTCTTCCAGGACGCGCCCTGGACCTGTCACGTCCACGGGACCGCGGAATATGACGAGTATCAGGCCTACGATCTGCGGTGGACGGTCGACCTGGGCGTGGGCTACCGCTTGCTGGACACACAACGCACCAGCCTGGCGGCCCGGGCCGGTCTCGGCTTTGCCCAGGAGGTGGGCTTGCCCGCGGACGAGCCGGACGACGAGAACGCCGTGGAGGCGGTTTTCGGCCTGGAGTTCTCGCACGAGCTCAGCGAGCGCCAGAAGCTCAGCGCGTCGGCCGAATACACTCCCGAGGTGGTGGACTTCGCCGATGGCCGCATCACCACCAAGGCCGCCTGGGAGGTGCTGCTCGATCAGTCGTGGAACCTGAAGCTGAAGCTCCAGGCCCGCAACCGCTACGACAGCACGCCCCGAGGCAAGAAGCACAACGACCTGGACTACGCCGCCATGCTGATGTGGAGCTTCTGAGCTGCGACACGGCCGGGGCCGGCGGATAAGGTGTTGCATTCTTCGGCGCCTGTCGCCTTGTGCCTTGAGGCGGGATGGCCCGCGCGGGCCGCCTGCCCCTTGATCTGCCGGGGTTTATCGCGAAGATTCTGCCAGAGCTTGGCGCAAAAATCATGAGACCCTTGCCCGTCGATGCGCCGGCCAAATCCCTCCCCCACTTTGAGGGGGAAGCGGGCGCGCAGCAACGGGCCTGCGGAGCCGCGTCGGGCCGCGATCCATCCGAAGCACGCCCCCGGAGCCAGCAGCCCGCAGAGCACGGCGAACCCAACGCACGGCAGGGCGAACCGACCGGGAGCAACGGCACACCCATGGGCTCCAGCCAGTCTAACCAATCCGAACCGACCGAGCAGGATCTGGCCGCCGTGCGCCAGGGCGTGAGCGGGTTGCTCTCCGGCAGCTTCCTGGGCCTGCTGGTCACCCAATTCCTCGGGGCCTTGAACGACAACATCTTCCGCTGGCTGGCGGTCTTTGTGGGCATGGACCTGGTGGCCAACTGGTTCAGCCGCCAGACCGCGCTCGCTTACCCCGGGGCGGTCGGTGCCTGGCAGGAAGCCACCAAGACCGCGGGCCTGGGACTGCTCGTGCTGCCGTTCATTCTGCTGGCGGCGCCGGCGGGCTATGTGGCCGATCGGTTCAGCAAGCAGCGGGTGATCGTGTTTTGCAAGGCGGCCGAGGTGGTCGTCATGGGCCTGGGCGTGATGGCCATTCTCAGCGGCAACGTGTTCGTGCTACTGGCCGTGGTCTTTCTGATGGGCTCTCAAAGCGCGATGTTCAGCCCGGCAAAGTACGGGGCGATTCCCGAGATCGTCCGGCCCGAGCGCCTCCAGGCGGCCAACGGCCTGGTGGCCATGACCACGATCGTGGCCGTGGTGACCGGGGCGGTGATGGCCGGATATTTGCACGCTTGGACCGCGCCCTTGGGCCGGCACTACTGGTGGATTTCGGCCGCGGTGTTGCTGGGAGTGGCGGGAGCAGGGCTGCTGACGAGCCTGTTGATCCGCCGCCTGCCGGTGGCCAATCCCCACCGCCTGTTTCCCGTGCGCGCCGCCACGCGCACCGTGCACGACTTCAAGGTCCTGCTCCGGCTGCGCCCCCTGGCGTGTGCGGCGCTGGGCAGTGCGGCCTTCTGGGGGCTGGGGGCCGTTTGCCATTTGAGTGTGGAGCGCGTCGGCAGGATCGATCTCTCACTCGCTCCCAAAGACATCGGGCCCATGCTCGGTGTGCTGGCCGTGGGTGTGGCTATGGGCAATGTGCTGGCCGGGCTCTGGTCGCGCGGGCGCATCGAGCTGGGGATGGTGCCGTTCGGCGCCGCAGGCATCGGCGTGTGGTGCCTCGTGATCGGGCTTTTGCCCTCCGGCCCTGCCGCTGCCTGGAGCGGGGTGTATCTGTGGTACTGCGCGGGCCTGCTGCTGTTGGGCATGAGTGCGGGCATGTACGACGTGCCGCTGTTGGCCTTCTTGCAACACCGCAGTCCGCCGCGCAGCCGGGGGGCGGTGCTGGCCGCGGCCAACATCATGACCAGCATGGCGATTATTCTCGGGGCCGTGCTCTCGTACGCACTCGGCGGCCCGCTGGCGTTCTCCGGCCGGACCATCTTCCTGCTGCTGGCCCTGATGATGGTGCCCGTGGTGTTCATTGCCGCGCGTATGATGCCCAGGGACACGCTGAGCGTGTTCTTGAAGCTGCTGATGGGCCTGATGTACCGGATTCGCGTCCAGGGGCAGGAGAACATCCCGGCGCGAGGTCCGGCGCTGCTGATCTCGAATCACGTGTCGTATGTGGACGGGTTTCTGCTGAGGTTCAATTGCCCGCGCCCCGTGCGCTTCGTGGCCTATGCCGACTATTTCCAGTCGCGGCTGGCCCGCTGGTTCGCCGGGCTGGCCGAGATCATTCCTATCACGCCGGGCCGGCGCTCGGTGGTCGAGTCGATCCGCGCGGCGCGCGAGGCGTTACAGCGCGGGCAGGTCGTGTGCATCTTTGCCGAAGGCAGCCTCACGCGCAGCGGACACGTCGGGCCGTTCCAGCCGGGTTTTCTCAAGGTGGTCAAGGGCACCGACGTGCCGGTGATCCCCGTTCACCTGGGAGGGCTGTGGGGGAGCATCTTCAGCCACGCGGGCGCGCGCTGTTTCTGGAAGCTGCCGCGCCGCTGGCCCTATTCGGTCTCGGTCCGATTCGGCCGTCCGATCCGCCGTCCGAGCGGCCCGGACGAGGTTCGGCGGGCGGTCCTTGAACTGGGAGAAACTGCCGTGCCCGATCCAGCACATCAGCAACTCGTGCCCGTGCGCCGGTTCGTGCGCATGTGCCGCCGCAACCTGCGCCGGGTCAAGGTGGCCGACTCGACCGGCGCACAACTGAGCGGCGCGCAATTGCTGACCCGGTCACTCGTGCTGCGCCGGCTGTTGCGGCGCAAGGTGCTCGGTGCGGACGAGCAATATGTGGGCGTGTTGCTGCCCTCGAGCGCGGCAGGCGTGGTGGCCAATGCGGCCTTGGCGCTCGACCGCCGGGTGGTGGTCAACCTGAACTACACCCAGACCTCCGAAGTGGTCAACGCCTGTCTGCGCGAGTGCGGCATCCGCCGCGTGCTGACCAGCCGGCGCGTGATGGAGAAGCTCAGCGAACGGTTCCCGCTCGAGCTGGACGCCCAACTGGTCTACCTGGAAGACCTGCGCCAGGAGGTCTCGCTCGTTGACAAGCTGGCCGCGGCCGCCGGGACCTGGCTGTTGCCCGCAGCGGTGCTCGAACGCATGCTGGGCCTAAGCCGCATCCAGCCGGACGAGCTGCTGACGGTCATCTTCACGGCCGGGTCCACGGGCCGGCCCAAGGGCGCCATGCTCACCCATC
Organism: uncultured Planctomycetaceae bacterium; assembly: GCA_964467075.1. Classification (GTDB taxonomy): domain Bacteria; phylum Planctomycetota; class Planctomycetia; order Pirellulales; family Thermoguttaceae; genus CAYXPN01. The sequence continues at coordinate 2,869 of CAYXPN010000153.1, read as the reverse complement.
GCAACATCGGTTCGAACATCGAGGCCTTCAACCAGATCATTCGCCTGACGGCCGACGACGTGCTGACCGGCGTGTTGCCCCTGTTCCATTCGTTCGGCTATACGACGACCCTTTGGACCGTGCTCACCCTGGACCCGAAGGGCATCTATCATTCCAATCCCCTGGAGGCGCGCGAGGTGGGCCGGCTCTGCCGTCGCCAGGGGGCCACGATCCTGCTGGCCACGCCCACGTTCTTGCGCGCGTATCTCAGGCGTTGCGAGCCCGAGGACTTCGCCCGGCTGGAAGTGGTGGTTGTCGGGGCCGAGAAACTGCCCCAGGACCTGGCCGACGCGTTCGAAGAGCGATTCGGCGCGAAACCCGTCGAGGGCTACGGCGCCACCGAGCTTTCGCCGGTCGTCTCGGCCAACATCCCGCCCAGCCGCACCCAGGCCGCGTCGCTCGGCGCGGGTGTCAAACCCGGTACGGTCGGCCCGCCGCTGCCCGGCGTGGAGGCAAAAGTGGTGGACGTCGACACCGGGCAGGCCCTGGGACGCAACCGGTCGGGGATGCTCCTGGTGCGCGGCCCGAACGTGATGAAAGGCTACTTGAACCAGTCCGAACGCACGGCCGAGGTGTTGCGCGACGGCTGGTATGTGACCGGCGACGTGGCCGAGATCGACGAGGACGACTACATCCGCATCACCGGGCGCCTGAGCCGGTTCTCCAAGCTGGGCGGCGAGATGGTGCCCCATCTGCGCGTCGAGGAGGCCCTGATCCAGGTGCTCGGCCTGGACGAGGAGCAGGTATCCCTGGCGGTTACCGCGGTGCCTGATCCGAAAAAAGGCGAGCGCCTGGTCGTGCTCCACACCGGGCTGGCCCAGCGGCCCGAGGAAATCTGCCGCCGGCTGGTCGAGGCGGGCCTGCCGCGACTGTGGGTGCCTTCGCCGGAGAGCTTCTTCCGGATCGACGCCCTCCCGGTGCTGGGGGCCGGCAAGCTGGACCTCAGACAGCTCGGCGCGATCGCCCGGCAGAAGGCCGGGGCCTCGCAAAAGGGGTGAAGGGGTGAAGGGGTGAAGCCTGTAGGGTGGGTCGAGCGCAAGCGAGACCCACCGACAAAACCGAGATGGTGGGTCTGCGCCTACGGCTTGACCCACCCTACGTGTCTACGGCTTGACCCACCCTACGTGTCTACGGCTTGACCCACCCTACGTGTCTCAGCCCACGTGTCTCAGCGCTGCAAGGGCGCATCGGGTGCCTCGGCCACACGCGGCACGGCACCGGCCGACTCGGCGCGCGCGGCCGTCTCGGCCTGTGTGGCCATGGCCTTGCGGGCCACCGCGGCCGCTACTTCGGCAAACGCCTGGCGCGACTCGGGCCCCACGCCCGGCAGACGCGCGGCCAGGCGCTGCACGCCCTCGCTGTTGACTTCCGCGGTGCGCGAAAGGCTGCCCAAGAACCCCACGGTTTGGATGAAATTGTTGTCGGCCACTCTGCCGATCACCGGCTGGATGGTTCGGGTGATTAGTTGGGCGGCGCTGCGATCCACGCTCACAAACGTATCCAGCCGGTTGGTGATGTAATAGCGCCCGTCCGTCTCGCGCACATAGCCGGTCTTGAGGATCAACAGGCAATGTCCCTTGACCGGTCGGGCGAGCAACGGCCCCACATAGGTTCCCTCGGCATAGGCGATATGGGTGTCGTGGCTGCGGTAGAGATACTCGAACCTCGCGGTCGAGCCGTCCGGCTCGGTGATCTCAAAGGAATTCGGCCCCACCTGGCGCAACTCGAGCCGGCTGAGCTTGAGTGCCTGCCACACGCCCACGACCACGTCCGGATGGCGCACCAGGAACAGATAGAGGTCCGGATCGCAATCGACCACTTGAACCGGCAAGCGGCGGAAGACCGTCACATTCGACAGCACGCTGCGCACCTTGTCCAAGGCCCGCGGGTCGAGCTTGTCCAGGGGAATCGACTGCAAGGCGCTCTGGCGGGCCTCGTGACTGGTCGTGGCTGCCAATGGATTGTGTTGGTCAAAAGGCCCGGCGTGTGCAGCCGGCAGCATGGCCGCGGGCAGCAGCGTCGCGGGCAACAGCACCGCACAGAGCATCGCCGCGGCCGGCAAGCCCGCCCACAGACTGGGCGGCGCAATTCGCGGCCGGGCATGCCCTTGGGAGTTGCTGGAGCGAGTGCCGCGTGGCGGCCGTTTGGCTGGCGCCGGAAGTCTTCTCACGCTGTTTCCCCCCTGGTTCGCTCCGCTAACTTGCAGGTTGCCCGCACCACCCTCTGAGTTCAGCGAGGCCCTCCATTCAGGCCTCTGGAGGGACGCGCTCCGTCGCGTCCGTTGGCCCGTAGTGAAGCGGCCACGACGGAGCGTGGTCCCCCATTCAGGCCTCTGGAGGGACGCGCTCCGTCGCGTCCGTTGGCCCGTAGTGAAGCGGCCACGACGGAGCGTGGTCCCCCATGGATGCCGCGGTGGGAGCCGAACCCGTCTTGGATAAGCGGACAGCCCGCAAGCTGCCTGCCGACCTTGCCGGTACTGCTAAATATTCGGTTCAGCGGGGCCGGGCAGGACAGTCAAAGTGCTTGGGCTTTGCCCGCGGGTAGAAGGGGGCCGCGAACCGCTTGCCATGGGTGAAGATCGGCAAGCTGGGGACGATGCGAAGATCGGGGCAAGTTCGCAGATCAGAGGCCTTGCCCGGGAGGAGCGACAGGGGGAGACGTAAGCCGAAACAGGTCGTGCAAGACGTAGGCCGGAACAAGCCGCGCAAGCGACGATGTTCACCTCCGCCGAAACGGCGGTGCGCTCGTCTTGGCCTGCCATTCTCCCCAATCTCAAATCTTCAATCTCAGATCTCAAATCTCAAATCCCCAATCCCCAATCCCCAATCCC
>CAYXPN010000152.1:7431-13508 GCA_964467075.1 uncultured Planctomycetaceae bacterium | reverse complement strand
GGTGACGAAGCCCTTCGGGCTTCTGCCTGAGGGCCGCGCACGGCACCCCAAAGTCTGGCTACCTACAATCGTGATGCACACACAGGAAGCGCCGCGACCCCCGAAACGCGAGCCGTCTCTGAGGGGGGCAGTCTAACAGAGGGCCACCAGCGGGGCAACTGGCCCCCAATGTCCTAATGGCCCTGAAAATACGCCTCCGCGTTGTCTGAGGTGGGGTGCGGCCTTGCAGAGGTCCCACACAAGAGGGGGATGAGACGAGATGCCCCCGGACCGCGTCGGGCAGCCGCCAGGACCACGGCCCAGGCAGCGCCTGGAAAATTGCGCGGATCAGGAAAGCTTTGCGGGCGAAATGCCGACACTAGCTACGCCGCTGTCGGCAGACGCGCCGGGGACGAGACAAGGTAGGCCGGTGTCCGGTGCCGGGCCTCAGATGCCACGCACGCCGGCCCCCCCCGACCATGGTCTGCGTATACATCTCAAGCTGCCTAGTTTCCGGACTACGGGGCTTGGTTTAGTAGGCAGAAGTCAATTCGTTCCTTCCAAGAGCCAACTCGTCCTTACTTTCCCTTCCAGAAAGGCCCTGTTTCATGTCTCGTTTTGGTCTTGTCGTGTTGGTGCTCGGCATATGTGCCGCGGCTGGCTGTCGCATGTGTGCCCACCCCTATGACTACACGGGCCCGGTGATGGATGGGCAGTGCTCGAGCTGTACGGTCCCCGGCGGTCGCGCCGGATCGATCCTCGACCCCGGCCTGCCGATGGTTGCCGACGCGCAGGTGCAGCCGGCTGCCGCAGTCGATCCAGTGGCCGCGGCTCAGCCGGTCGGCAGCGGCGCACGTGTGCTCCCAGCGGGCAGCGTGCCGGGTCCGCAGCGGGGCGCGGTGTCTGCTGCGCCGGTGGCCGCGGCACCGGCAGCCCTGGCCCCCGAAGTTCCCCAGGGTGCGTGGGCCCTGCGAGGCGCCTCGATGTATTGAGGGTGGCGTCGCCGGCGCGAGTGGCCCAGCGGCCGAGTGGCCGGCCGGGTTGCAAACCGGGTGCCGATCTTCCAAAATCGAGGGCCCTGAACGGGACATGCGACCGACTTGGAGTTCTGGAGGGCCTGGGAGCCGATGCAGCCATCGTCCGGCGAGGATGTGCGCCTGCCGCCGCAGACGTTCGCTGGGATCATCCGACAGCTTGGGCCCGGCCTGATCATCGCAGGGTCGATCGTGGGTTCCGGCGAGTTGATCGCCACCACGAAGACCGGCGCCCAGGCGGGCTTCTGGCTGTTGTGGCTGATCGTGGTCGGCTGCGTGATCAAGGTCTTTGCCCAGGTCGAGTTCGGGCGCTATGCCATCTGTTGCGGCAAAGGCACCATGGCTGCACTGGACGAGGTGCCCGGCCCGCGTTTGAGTGCGTCCTGGTTTTCCAGCCGCCGACTGCTTCGGCTTGTGCTGGGCCGCCAGGGGGCCGCGCTGCTGCCGCGTGTGAACTGGGTGCTCTGGTACTGGCTGGTGATGTTCGTGGTGAGCCTGGGCCAGTTGGGCGGCATCGTGGGCGGGGTGGGTCAATCGCTGGCCATGAGCTACGAGATCACCGGCGACTTTAATCGCCTGCTCGAAGAACAGGACGCCTGGGACCATGAGGCGGCGCCGTTGCGCGCCGAGCTGTTTGAGAGCCACCGCGAGGACCTGGTCCATGCCGATCCCGTGGTGCGCCGCGCCACACTCAAACGCATCGACCAGCAAATCACCGAGGCGCTGGGACGCGAGCGCCCCGCTTACAAGACCCGCGACGACCTCTATTGGGCCACAATGGTCACGGCGATTACGGTGGTGATCCTGATGTGCGGACGCTACCGGCTGATCCAGAGCGTGTCCACCGTGCTGGTGGCCGCGTTTACGGCCATCACGGTGTTCAACGTTTTCGCCTTGCAGTCGCATCCCGAGTGGGCGGTGGGGCTGGGCGATCTCGGCGACGGGCTGAGTTTCCGCCTGCCGCCCGTGGTGGCCGGGCTCACGCAATCGCCGCTGTCCACGGCCCTGGCCACGTTCGGCATCATCGGCGTGGGGGCCAACGAACTGATCCAATATCCCTACTGGTGCCTGGAAAAGGGCTATGCTCGGTTCACCGGGCCGCGCGAGCTTTCGCCGCAATGGGGCCAGCGGGCCCGCGGCTGGCTGCGCGTGATGCAGTGGGACGCCATGGCCTCGATGGTCATCTACACCTTCGCCACTGTGGCCTTCTACCTGCTCGGCGCCGCGGTGTTGCACCGCGCGGGGCTGGACCCGGAGGGCAATCAGATGATCCGGGCACTGGCCGAGATGTATGTGCCGGTGTTCGGGCAGTTGGCCCGACTGCTGTTTCTGTTCGGCGCGTTCGCAGTGCTGTACTCTACTTTCTTTGTGTCCAACGCAGGCCATGCGCGCGTGGCGGCCGACGCGCTGCGGGTGTTCGGTATTGGGGCGCACACCGAGCGGGCCCAACGCCGCTGGGTGGTGGTCTTCAGCGGACTGTTTCCGGTGCTGAGCCTGCTGGGCTTCGTGCTGATCCGCGCGCCGGAAAAACTCGTCCTGGCCAGCGGAGTGATGCAGGCGATCATGCTGCCCATGCTGGGCGGGGCCACGCTCTACTTCCGCTATCGGCGCTGCGATCCGCGGGTGCGTCCGGGTCGCTTGTGGGACGTGATGCTGTGGGTGTCGGTCTTCGGGCTGCTGGTGGCCGGGGGATGGCTGGCGCTGACCAAGCTGTTTCCCGTTCTCGAACGACTCGGCTGAAGCGTTTGTTAAGGGCCGCGATACGCAGGGAGCAGCAGACCAACGACCGACTTTGCGTCGTTCTCTAGGCCACGCCAGTTTCCTAGTCTTGCCTGTTTTCCTCTCTTGCCGGACCCCGGGCATCGCTAGGGCGCCTCGTTTGGCCGCGGCGCCGGGGTGCGGGCCGGTTTGCCCGTTGGACTGAACTTGCCGCGCGATCTTGCCGATCAAGGAATTTGGGAAAACCTTGCGGGTCCGGCGGACTTTAGCGGCAGGGCCAAGCGGGTCGGCTCACGGAGCCCTGCAAGAGCCGGCGGCGGCTGGGCCCTGTCCATCAGTTCGGGCAACCACGAAACCAGGGGATGACCATGTCGGGGAAGAAGGGTCGGACGAACGTGTCCGGATCGAAGCAGAGCGAGCCCCCGGCTGAACCCCTGCACGCGGAGCCGGCGGGGCCAGAGACCGGCAAGACGCAGACCGTTCAGCGCGTCGATCCTTCGCACGCCGAGGCCGCCAGGCAGGCATCGTCTGCGCCCGCGGCGTCGTCCCCGACCGCTGCTGCTCAGCCGGGTGCGCAGCAAGCTCGGCAATCGGCGACCGAGACCGTCGGAGCAGCCGTGGAAGCCGCGGGGGCTTCGGCCGGCGAGGTGGTGGAGAAGCTCCGGCGGCAGACAGCCCAGTTGGCGTCCCACCTGCGTCGTCGGCAGGAGCAGCTCGATCACCGCGAGGCGCAGCTCCATGCCCAGATCGCCCTGTTCGAGCGCGATACCCGAAGCGCCCGGCTTTGGGTGGCCGACCGTGAGGCAGAGTTGGGCGATCGCGCGGCCGAGTTGGAGCAGCGGGCCGCCCAGCTCGACCAGCGTGAAAAGGAGATTGAAGAGCGTATCCGAAGCGTCGAGCAGGGCCAGTCGCAACAGCGCCAACAGGCAGACGCCGAGTCGGCACGCAGGCAGGCCGAACTCAACGCGCGCGAGCAGCAACTGGCGGCCCGGGCCGCCGCACTCGATCAGGCGCGCAAAGCCCTGGAAGCGGACCGGCGCGAACTGGAACGCAAACAGCGGGAGGCCGAACAGGACCTGCGCCGGCAGCGCCAGCAGATCGACACGCGGCGGGCCGCCTCCGGGGAGTTGGCGGAGCGCCAACGGCATTTGGAGCAGGCGGAAGCGCGGGCCGCGGAGGCCCGGCAGTTGGCCGAGCAGTTGCAGCGCCAACTGGCGGCCGAGCAGGAGCGCCTGCACAGCGAGGCCCGACAGCGACGCGAGCGCTGGGCCGACGAACAGCGCCTGGCCGAGGAGGCCCTGGAAGAGCAGCGCCGGGCCCTCACCCGACGTGCGGAGCAGGTGGACCGCAGCCGGCAGGCGCTCGAGCAGCTTCGGGCCGAAGTGAAGCGCATGCACCGCGAGACGCTGGAAATCCGGCTGGCCACCGAGGAGCTGTGGATGCAGCTTTCGGCGGCCGCACCGCCCGCAGCGCTGACGCGCTCACTGGGCCGGATTCGCAGCCAACTGGCCGAGCAGTATCGGGCGGCCAACGCGGAGCTTCACGCGCAGAAGCAGGAGCTGGAAGCGGTGCGCAGCCGACTCAGCGAGCAGTACGAGAAGCTGTTGCGGCAAAAAGAGCAGTTCGACCGCCGGGCCGCGGCACGGCAGGAGGAACTCGATCAGCACGCGGCCCGGCTCCAAGCCTGCGAAGAGCAGCTTGCCCGGCGCGAGGCCGAACTGAAAGACCAGGCCCGCAACTGGCATGCGCAACATCTGCGCGACCAGCAGGAAATCCGCAGCCTGCGCTTGAAGCTGATCGGAGAGGAACAGACTCAGGAACAGGCCCTGGCCGTGTCTTAGGCCATGTCTGGCAGAGCGGCTTCCAGGTGTAGCCGCCGAAAGCCAGAGTTCGGGCCGTAGCCGCCGAAAGCCAGACGGCGGACAAATCATCCGGGCGGTGCCCGTCACTGTCCACGCTCTGGCGAGCGTGGCTATTGTTCTCAGCCAGGCTTGTCCACGCTCTGGCGAGCGTGGCTACCATTATCAGTTAGCGCGGCGACTGGTCTGCCTGTTCCGCTTCGTTTGCCCGGTTGGCGGCCTCGCGCGCCAGCGACTGGCTGATCGCCTCCACCGCACGCTGGGCCGCGGCCAGCTCGCCGGGCGTGAAACGCGGGGCCACGGCCAGCACGCTGGGCCGGCAGAGCGCGGCGAGCCGGTTCCAGCTCATGCCGTTCTCCAGGTGCCAGACCGCCAGTTGCGCCGCATCCTGGCTCAGTTGCCCGCTGCCCAGCATGGCGCAAATCCCGGCCACCACCGGATCGGTGGTCAGCTCGTCGAGCCGCCTGATCTCGTAAGGGAACCGCGGTTGCGGGTCGGGCCGGCCGAAGGCCAGACACACCGACGGCAGCTTCAGCCGGCCGACCTTCTCCGGCGCGATGTTCCACAGCGCCAGCGGGGCCCCGGGCTGCTGGCCCATGATGTTCGGCGGCCACTGCCCGTTGTTCTGCGGCCACTGCAACACCGGCGCCCGATTGACGGTCACGGCCAGCGGCTGCGGCTGCTGCTGCTCCAGCGCGGGAGGCAGCGGCAGGGGCAGTTGTTGCTGGGCCAGCACCGGAACCGCGCCGAAGGACGCGGGCAGGGCGACGGTGAGCGGCTGGTCGGTCTTGTTGCGCACGATCAACTGGCACTGCTCCGAGTTGCGCGGGATGATCCGCGCCTCGACCTGCCCGGACTCCATGGCGGTGAAAAGGTCCACCGCGGCCTGCTGCTCGCCGGGAGACCGGGGCCGGCGCTCCGCAGCGGTTGCCTCGAAACCCGGCCCCAGCCACGCCAGTACTGCCACGGCCGCCGGGCAGAGCCACCGGCAGAAGCGAGGGGCCCACCTGAAGAGACTCACGTCCGCCAGCATGTCAGCTCTCCTCTGACCGGACGTTGCATGCCCTCAAGCGCAATTTACCCGATGCTGCTCCCCATGCCAAGACCCTCGAACCGCCGCCCGGCCGCCCGGCCCCGCGGCCACAATCTAAGCCGGAAATGCGGAAATCGGAGGGCGAAAAGCCGAAAGAATGGTAGGCCGGAACGAGCGCAGCGCTGTTCCGGCGCCGTCCTGATGCCGGAACGCCGTCGCTTGCGCGACTTGTTCCGGCCGATGTCTCTTCGTCCTGGCCGAGAATCAACACGCGCGGACGTAACCGCAGCACGTCCCTCCAGGATGCGCGTGCGTGCAAGCACGCACCCTACCCGGAAACCCCGTGCGTGCAAAGCACGCACCCTACCCGGAAACCCCGTGCGTGCAAAGCACGCACCCTACGGGCTGGCGTTCTGAGACAGAGCCTACTGTGTGCTGGCCGAGTCGGACGAA
>CAYXPN010000152.1:0-7331 GCA_964467075.1 uncultured Planctomycetaceae bacterium | reverse complement strand
CTACGGGCTGGCGTTCTGAGACAGAGCCTACTGTGTGCTGGCCGAGTCGGACGAAGACGGACCGCTCCGGCGCTGTTCGGCCAGTCGGGTGGCCGCGGCCGCGGCCTGCATGCCCGCCCGAATCTCCAGCGGGCTGAAGTACGGACGGCTGGTGCCGTTGGCAAAGCGGAGTTGCTTGGCGGCCAGTTGCTGCCAGCTCAGGTCGTTGTTCAGATTCCAGACCGCGGCCTGGGCCACGCGCTGGGGGACTTTGCGCGCGCCGAGCAGGCGGACCAGCTCGTGTACGGCCGGCTGGTCGGCGACCTGCTCGATGCGCTTGATTTCATAGGGAATTCGCGGCCGGGGTTCCTTCTTGCCATGTTCCAGGCACACGCCCGGGAGGCGAAGCTGGCCGACCTTTTCCGGCGGGATGTTGAACATCCCCATCCCCATACCGCCGCCAATCCCACCCGCCTGGGCCCCGCCACCGCCCAAGAGGTTCTGGCCGCCAATGCCCTGGTTGCCGATCTGGGCCAGCACGGGCACGCCGGCAAAGGCCTCGGGCACCTTGACGCTGAGCGGCTGATCGGTCTTGTTCTCCACCAACAGTCGCCACTCGCTGGAATCCTTGGGGATCAGCTTCACCCCGATCTCGCCGCGCTCCATGGCCTCGAACAGCTCCACGGTTCGGGCTTCTGCCCTGGCTTGCCCGGACTGTGACGTTGCGCCCGAGCCGTCAACGGCCCGGGCCAAAGCCGGCGCCATCAGGCACGCCGCTGCCACGACGAGTAACCGGCCGCCTACCGAACGCCAGACAGGTTTCATGTTCCGTCCTCCCACGAGTACCGGCCGCGGTGGACCTGGACCGCTTGCGCAAGAGATCACCCACATCGGCATTTTCGGGCACCACGGTACCCAACCCTATAGCCTAATCGTTCCGCTCCCTGATTCCAAGTGAATAACCTGCACAGGCCCTCGAATCCGGGCCGGCAACCCCCACTTGTGGGGTTTACGTGTGGCAACTCCCGTCGAGTCCCGACCGAGGGCCAGTGGGGCCGGGTCCAAGCTGCTTCTTCGCTGGGTCCGGTCAGCCCTGGCAAGGCGCCGGCTTGAAGTGGCTGCCGGTTCTGCGAGCCGGCAGGTCGCGCGTGCGCCGGCTCCCCGAAGGCGGCTGCAAAGGCCAGCCCGGCTGCCGGGCGCGGTGTGTTTAGCCTGCCCGAGATCCGAGATGCCGAGATGCAGTCGGTGCGTGCTATGGTTGACAGGCGGTGAAGCAAGGCCGTAGAATTCGCGGTTTCGTGCACTTTGGGTTGGGGTCCATTGGGCGCCGGCCGGTGTGACCGCACCAGGGCGTGTCTGACAAAGGGACTTGCAGCCGTAGCCGCCGAAAGCCAGACGGCGGACAAACGGTCCAGGCGTTCGCGTCCGCTGGTCCACGCTCTGGCGAGCGTGGCTACCATAATCAGACACGTCAGGTTGCTGCCCGGCTGCGGTGCTGATGTGCCGCTTGTTGCGCGGGGGTATTTTCCCGCCAAGTGGACGCCCAGTGGCGGCACGTCTGAGATCACCGGGTGCAAGAGGGATTGTGGTGCAAACGCCAGGACTCGTTCGAAGGAAGGACTTGCGGCGATGAGATCGTCAATCAGTGTGGCCACGCGCCAAAGGACAACCGGCGGCCGGGTGGCACGCCCTCGAAGGGCGTGGCCGAAGCTGGCCGGCAGGGCACGGTGCGCTGTAGGACCGGCGCTGGCTGTGTTGGCTGTGTGCGCGATCCTGGCCAGCGGGGCACCGGCCTGGGGCGCGGGTGCTCCGGCCGGGGAAGGGCCGGCGGCTGCGCCGGCCGCGGCACCTGCCGCGGCCCCGGGTGCAGAAGCTGCGCCCGCCCCCGGCGCATCAGACACCCAGCCGGCCGAGCAGCCGGCCGCCCGGCAGGCCCCTGCCCAGCAGCCCGAATCCGCGACTCCCGCGCCGGCCGCAAACGGCGGCAAAGAAAGCTGGATTTTCAAGGTCTTCTGGCTGCTCGCCTTTGCCGCGTCCATCAGTGCGCTGGTGTTTGCCTGGCGGTTCTTCAAGAGCATGATGGCCGCGGACGAGGGCACGCCCGAGATGATCGAGATCGCCGGCTACGTGCGCACCGGCGCCAACGCCTATCTTTGGCAGCAATACAAGGTGGTGGCCATGTTCTTCGTGGTCATCGTGGGCTTGCTGGCCTTTGCCGCCTTTTATCTCGAAGTGCAGAGCCGCTGGGTGCCGTTTGCATTTCTCACGGGCGGGTTCTTTTCCGGGCTGGCCGGCTGGTGTGGCATGAAGACCGCCACCTGGGCCAGCAGCCGCACGGCCGCGGGGGCCCGGCGTTCGCTCAACGACGGCCTGCAAGTGGCCTTCCGCAGCGGGGCCGTGATGGGGCTGACCGTGGTGGGCCTGGGACTGCTGGACATCTGTCTGTGGTTCCTCATCCTCCGCTGGATCGTCCCCCTGTTCACGGACAGACCACTGACGCTGGTGGAAATCACGGTGACCATGCTCTGCTTCGGCATGGGCGCATCGAGCCAGGCCCTGTTTGCCCGCGTGGGCGGCGGCATCTTCACCAAGGCCGCCGACGTGGGCGCCGACCTGGTGGGCAAGGTCGAGGCCGGCATCCCCGAAGACGACAAACGCAACCCGGCCACCATTGCCGACAACGTGGGCGACAACGTGGGCGACGTGGCGGGCATGGGCGCCGACCTGTACGAGTCCTATTGCGGCTCGATCCTGGCCACTGCGGCGTTGGGCGTGGCCGCCTTTGCCAGCGGCCAGTTGGTGCCCGACGGCAAATCGGTGCTCCACATGCAGCTTAGCGCCCTGTTTCTGCCGCTGGTGATCGCGGGCGTGGGCATCGTGCTGTCGATCCTGGGGGTGTACATGGTGCGCGCCGACGAGGAACACGCCACCCAGCGCGTGTTGCTCAAAGCCCTGCGGCGCGGCATCTACGGCTCGACCGGCCTCGTGGTGCTGGCCGCGCTGTTGTTTACCTGGCTTTTGTTGCCGGATTTCTTTACGGTGGCCTTCAGCGTGATTGTGGGCTTGCTGGCGGGCGTGTTGATCGGCTTCTGGACCGAGTATTCGACCAGCGACGAATACCGGCCCACCAAGACCCTGGCCGACCAGTCGCTCACCGGGCCGGCCACGGTCATCATCGGCGGCATTGCCGACGGCATGAAGAGCGTCTGGTTCCCGGTGATCGTGGTGGCCGCGGCCACGCTGGCGGCGTTTGGTTTTGCCTCGCAGGGCCACTTCGACGACGTGGAATGGTTCGCCCTGGGGCTCTACGGCGTAGGCATCGCCGCGGTGGGCATGCTCAGCACCCTGGGCATCACCCTGGCCACGGACGCCTACGGCCCGATCGCCGACAATGCCGGCGGCAACGCCGAGATGGCCGGCCTGGAGCCTTACGTGCGCGAGCGGACCGACGCCCTGGACGCCCTGGGCAACACCACCGCGGCCACGGGCAAGGGCTTTGCCATCGGCTCGGCCGCGCTGACGGCCCTGGCCTTGCTGGCCGCGTATGTGGAAGAGGTGCGCATCGGCTTCGAGCGCTGGGGCGAATCCGCCCTCGTGGCCGCGGAACCGGGATTCTACAAGCTCTCGCCCCAGTTCGTGGCCGAGGTGGTCTCCGAGCCCGGCGGCGCCGCTGCCGAGCAAGGCCCCGACGGCAAACCGCGGCGTAAGGTCCATACCTACCTGGCCTTCCCCGAAGACCTGCGCGAGCCGGCGATCGCCCAGAGGTGGCAGGAGATTTCGCCGAAGCAAGCTCCGGCACCGATCGACGCCGACCTGCTTCGCCACACCACGCGCGAGGACCACGACACGCTGTGCTTCGCCGCCACCGGCGACCCGCTGGTGCCCGTCCATCGGGCCACCATGCCCGACTTCATGCGCTATTACCGGGCCGATCTGATGAACCCCAAGGTGCTGGTCGGCGTGTTCCTGGGGGCCATGGCCACGTTCGTCTTCTGCGCCATGACCATGAAGGCCGTGGGCCGGGCCGCCAAGGGCATGGTCGAGGAAGTGCGCCGGCAGTTCCGCGAAAAGCCGGGCATCATGGAGGGCACCGAGAAGCCCGACTACGCCGCGCCGGTGGCCATCAGCACGCGCGCGGCCCAGCGCGAGATGATCCTGCCGTCGCTCTTGGGGTTGGTGACACCCGTGGCCGCGGGTCTCTTGCTCGGCGTGGCAGGAGTGATCGGCCTCTTGGTGGGGGCCCTGACCTGCGGCTTCTGCATGGCCGTCTATATGGCCAATGCCGGCGGAAGCTGGGACAACGCCAAGAAGTTCATCGAGAAAGGGGCCCACGGCGGCAAGGGGACCGACGCGCACAAGGCGGCAATCGTGGGCGATACGGTGGGCGATCCTTTCAAGGACACCAGCGGCCCGAGCCTCAATATCCTCATCAAGCTGATGAGCATGGTCAGCGTGGTGGTGGCCGGCCTGGTGGTCCGCTACAGCCTGACGGCGCTGGGGATCTTTTGAGAAGCCTCCGGGAGACCCGCGACAAGCGGCCTCAACAGTTCGGCGCCCGCAAGCGAGCGCCTGGGAGCGCTCGGAAACCGGTTGGGCTGGGACCCTCGGTTTGCGGTAGCACGGTCGCCCGCCTTCTCAGCCGTCCTATCCCTTTTGGCTAAGGCGCTGCAACCGCGCTTCCAACTCCGCAACTGGCGTGAAATGCCATCTCTTGCCGACCTTTTCCGCGCGCAACAAGCCGCGTCGCTTCAAGTCGAGTAGATCGTTTCTTGCGGTTTCGTACACCACATTGTGGCTCACCCGGTGCGAGGCGATGGTATAGCGCTGGTCCGGATGACGAAGTGCGTGGCTGATCAGAGCGCGCTGGCGGTAGTTCAGCAAGCCCACGCCCTGTAGCCGTCGCTCGATGGCCCGTAGCTCTTCCGTCTTGCGCCGGATGTATTTGTGAAGCTCAGCGACAGCGCGACGAAGTACTTCGAGATGGTAGAGAATGAAGTAGGTCAGGTCATTGTCATCTGTTTCCGTGCAGAGAAAGGCTCGGCCGTACTTCGCCGGCGCTTTGCGGATAACCTGTGAGATCGAGATGAACCCGCAAAGCCGATAGCCGTGATGGAGCATGGACCAATAGAACAAGGCCCTGGCCGTTCTCCCGTTGCCGTCAACAAACGGATGGTCGTAGGAGAGCCAGAAATGGAGGATGATCGAGCGTATCACGGGATGCAGAAAACCCTTGGGAGTCTTGGCGTTGGCAAAATCGCACATCCTCTCCATTCGTTCATCAAGCTCGTTTGCGGGCGGCGGTTTGTGGAACACCCGGCCGTAAAGGTCGCCGACGACTGCTTCCTCGTCGCTCCGCCGAAACCGTCCGGCAGCCGAAGCGTCGTCCAGTGTCTGGTGTGTGACCAGCCGGTGGATTTCCAGGACCAGATCTTTCGTCAGTGGCTTGGGCTGCCACTCGCTGATCCGTTTCATGGTGAGGTAGTTGTTGAGGATCATTCGTTCGCTGCGGTCTCGGGGGGGGCGGCCGCTGCGGATCATCTCTTGGGCAACCGGGCGCGTGGTGGCTGCGCCTTCCAGTTGGCTGGACGTGATGGCCTCTTCTACCAGCGACGCAACGTAGTATCGATCCCTGGTTTCGGGGTTCGTGATTTGATCCGGCATGCCGATCCGTCCCCCGGCTCCCAGATCGATCTGATGGAGCTGCTCCGGGATGGGCTCCGGCAGGCCATACCGAAAAGGGTTGCCCGACGTATCGGTGAGGGGGACTTCGTTGTAGAGTGCTCCGCGACAGAGCTTCAGCGCAAACCACCACTGCCGATGGGACACCCCCCGGGGAGGATGGAGGTGCCTCAACTTGTCCCAGTGGATGTACTCGCCACTGACCAACGGGCTGAACGGGGCCTGCAAGAGGTTTGCCAGCCGATCACCCCGTCGTGCCTCGGCCCACAATTGCTGAATGCCAGGTGGCGACTCGGGCAGCTTCATGCACCTATCTCTTTATTTTCAAAAGAGTTACGTCATACTAGTTTCATACCAGAATACGCAGAATTAGTATTCCGCTCCCTGCTCAGGCGTCATACTAATCTTATACCAATTTCTCCAAAACTAGTATATCCCGGCCATTCCCGCTGTCAATCCGACCCCTGCAGGGGGTGCTCCGAACCGAGGCAGGCCCGGGCACGCCGAAGGCGATTCCACTCGCCCGGGTCGCGTTCGGATACCGCCGGCGCCGGCCCATCCGCCCCCTGCTCAGCCGCTGCGCGAGTGTCGCGCAGACAGCCTTGGTGGCCAACGCACGTTGCTGCATTCGGCCACCGGCGCGGTGGCCAGAGCCTCTGCTCATCTGTGGAGTGACCGGGAGGCACGCGGGTAGCGGTCGCCGGCCGGTTGCAGGCCGGCCGACCGGCGTTTAGCATATGGGTTTTCGCTCTCCCAGGGTGGGCCCGTCCGGGCGTGTAGCCGGGGGTCGTGCGCCGCCCGACAGAGGTCGCCAAAGAACGGCCGGACGCCGAAGAGACATTGTCCAACAGAAAATGCGCGGAGGAATCTCATTGATGAGCGGAGAGAGCCACGTCGAAGTTCACTGGCACGAGCACGCGGTCACCCGCGCCGAACGCGAGCAGCTCAACGGCCACCGGGGGTGTGTCGTATGGTTTACGGGACTGAGCGCCTGCGGCAAGAGCACCGTGGCCAACCTGGTGGACCACAAGCTGCACGCCCTGGGGCTGCACAGCTTTGTGCTCGACGGCGACAACGTGCGCCACGGCCTGAACTCACCGCCGGCCATGCTGGCCGAAGTGCACGGCGAGCAGTTTGCCCGGCGCTTCGGGCTGGGCTTTTCGGCCGAGGACCGCGAGGAGAACATCCGGCGGATCGGCGCCGTGGCCAAGCTGTTCTGCGACGCCGGCCTGGTCGCCATCACGGCCTTCATCAGCCCCTATCGAAGAGATCGCGACCGCGTGCGCGCCTCGCTGGCCGAGGGCGACTTTGTCGAGGTGTTCGTCGATGCCCCGCTGGAGGTCTGCGAAGCCCGCGACCCGAAAGGGCTTTACCAGAAGGCCCGGGCCGGCCAGCTCAAGGGCTTCACTGGGATCGACGACCCTTACGAGGCGCCGGCGAAGCCCGAGCTGGTGCTCGACGCCGGTACGAAAGCGCCGGAAGCCCTGGCCGACGAGGTGATCGCCTATTTGCGCTCAACGGGCAGGATTCCCGCGGCGTGATCCTTCGCCCCGGCTCGCCGCATAACACATGATGTACGCGATGTACGCGAGCTGGCATCGGCGAGCCGGGAGCGTCACAGACTGTCGATTTAGTCGCGCGAAGTTTTTGTCTTTCTCCAGGCAAGTGGGTTG
>CAYXPN010000151.1:0-13610 GCA_964467075.1 uncultured Planctomycetaceae bacterium | reverse complement strand
TGTAAAGGAATTGTTTGCCGAATTCGATGCGCAGCCCCGGGTGGCCGGGGCTGGAACACAGTGAAGCCCCGGCAGGTAAGGAGTTGTAAAGGAATTGTTTGCCGAATTCGATGCGCAGCCCCGGGTGGCCGGGGCTGGAGCGAAGCGAAGCCCCGGGAAGTAATACTCTTACAAGTTCTAATACGTTTACAGGCTCTAACCGTGAGCCCGCGGTTTGGGTGCCACGCCCTGAAAAGGCGTGGCTGAAACCGCGCACGGCTGATTGCGTGCGACTCACCACGCCCGTCGCTCTCGCTGAAGGGCGTGCCACCCACCGCGTTTCCAACGCCACCGCCGCAGAGTTTGCCGCGCGCGGTTTGACAGCGGACGTTACCGGCGATTCCACCCGAACCGGGAGCTGACGCTCCCGGCTCGCCGGCCGATCTCATGGCTCGCTCTGCTCGCCGCGGTTCGTCGAGTTCGTCTGCTCCGGCCGGCCGGCCTCTCTGGCTGCGCGCAATCTCGCGCGGATGGCCTCCAATCGCCGCTTCAACTCCTGTTCGAAGCCGCGGTCCGTCGGCCGGTAATACGTGCGCTCCACTCCCAGGTAGTCCTGCGCGGCAACGGCCTCCGGGGCGTGGTGGGCATACTTGTAGCCCTCACCGTGGCCCAGGCGCCTCGCGCCCGGGTAGTTGGCATCGCGCAGGTGTACGGGCACGGGCAGCAGGCGCCCTTCGCGCACGTCGGCCGCGGCCTCTTTGAGCCCCAGATACGAGGCGTTCGACTTGGGCGCGCAGGCCAGATAGGTGACGGCCTGGGCCAGGTTCAACTGGCACTCGGGCAGCCCCGCCAGCTCACAGGCCTGGGCCGCGGCCACGGCCAGCGGCAAGGCCGCGGGATCGGCATTGCCCACGTCCTCGCTGGCCAGGATCACCAGGCGCCGGGCCAGGAAACGCACGTCCTCACCGCCTTCGAGCATGCGCGCCAGCCAATAGAGCGCGGCGTCCGGGTCGCTGCCGCGGATGCTCTTGATCAGCGCACTGATCGCATCGTAGTGCTGGTCGCCCAGCCGGTCGTACTGCACGGCCTTGCGCTGCACGGATTCGGCCGCCAGCTCCAAGGTGAAATCGACCGGCTGCTGCTCGCTGGAGAGCACACCCACTTCCAGGGCCGCCAGGGCCCGCCGGGCATCGCCGTCGCTGGTCTCGGCCAGGAACTCCAGGGCGTCGTCGTGCATCCGGACCTGGTGGCGGCCCAGTCCGCGCTCGCGGTCGGCCAGGGCCCGGCGCAAAAGCAGCTTGATCTCGGCGTTCGAGAGCGGCTGGAACTGGAAGATGCGGCTGCGGCTTACCAACGGGCTGTTGATGGTGAAGAAGGGGTTCTCGGTGGTCGCGCCCACGAGGATCACCACGCCTTCCTCCACGCCCGGCAGGAGCACGTCCTGCTGGGCCTTGTTGAAGCGGTGGATTTCGTCGATGAACAACAGCGTGCGCTGGCCCGTGGCCGAAAGCCGGTCGTAGGCCGCGCCGAGGATCGCGCGCACCTCCTTCACCCCGCTGGTGACTGCGCTGAGCTGGCAGAAGTGGCTGCGGCTTTCGGTGGCCAGCAGTCGGGCCAGCGTGGTCTTGCCCGTGCCCGGCGGTCCGTAGAAGATCACCGAGCCCAGCCGGTCGGCCTTCAACAGCCGGCCCAAGAGCTTGCCCTCGCCCAGGAAGTGCTGCTGGCCGACGAACTCGTCGAGGCTCTGGGGTCGCATGCGCGCGGGCAGGGGCTGGGCCTCGCGCCGGTGGGCGGCTTCGGATTGCTCAAAGAGCGACATAGGGCACTCGGTCTGATGGTTCGGGGATGTTGGGGATTGGGGATTGGGGATTGGGGATTGGGGATTGGGGATTGGGGATTGAAGCGGCACCCGTGGGGATAAACCCCACGGCTCGCAGCGTGCGTTACACTTTCCGCTCTTCGACTTCCGAGCTCTCACCTCCGACCTCGAATCTCCGACCAGCCGGGGCTTCCCTACGGTCCAGCCCCGGCCACCCGACCTGCGACTTCCGACCTTGGTCATTGGTGCTTGGTCATTGGTCATTCGGCTTTCGGCTTTCCCTCAGTCCGGCTCCAGCGGTCCGCCCTCGGGCAGCAGACCGGCCAGTGGGCAATCTTCGCACCGCGGGCTGCGCTTCCGGCAGTAGTCTTTGCCCAAGCGGACCAGCAGGGCATGGTATTCGTTGAAAAGCTGCACATCCTCGGGCAGGCTGCCGTGGAAAAGGTCCTGGATTTCGTGGTAGTCGGCCTGGAAGTCGATCCAGCCGTGGCGGCTGAGCACCCGATGGGTGTAGGCATCGACCACGAACACGGGCATCTTGCCCGCGTAGAGCAGGATCGAGTCGGCCGTCTCCGGCCCGATGCCCTGCACGGCCAGAAGCTCCTCGCGCAACGCGCCCGGGTGGTTGGCGAACATGGCTTCCAGCGACCCGTCGTAGCGATCCACCACCAGGCGCAGCAGATTGCGCAGGCGTCGGGCCTTGACGCGGAAATAGCCGGCCGGCCGGATCAGCTCCTCCAATTCGGCCGGGGGCACCCGATCCAGGGCTTTCGGCTCCAGCAGGCCGGCCTCCCTGAGGTTGGCAATCGCGCGGTGGACGTTCGTCCAGTTGGTGTTCTGGGTCAGCACGGCGCCGACCATCACCTCGAAGGGTCCGTCGCCGGGCCACCAGTGTTGGGGGCCGAACGCCTGGAAAAGCAAGTTGTAGACCTCCATCAAGTCCCCGGCCATGATCAGGCTCCGCAGCGGGCACGTTTTTTGCAGCACCGTCGAAGACTGCCTCCGGCAAGCAACACGCTCTCCGGCAGGAACGCTGCTTCTGGTGGTAGCACATCCGCGACGTGTTGGCGAGCGGGCCCCCGGGAAGGCGTACGCGGCCGGGCAGCGGGAAAAGGTGACGGGCGCCATTTGTGCGGAGCCGGGCACCGACCGTAGGTGGGCCGTGGGCCGCCCAAAGGCAAATGGTGCCTGTCACCTTTTTCACCGACAACTAAACCGCCAGATTCCCTGGTTTGCCGAAACTGGCTGGCTTTCCTCAAACTCAAGGGCCCGACGCCGGAGCGTCGAAAACACAAGGCGGGACCTCTACACAAGGCGTGGCCTGGGGGAAAGCCGGCTGCTACCGACGGGATGTTGCCGTGTCCGAGTCGCGATGGAGCCATCGGGCCGAATCCTACTGGAGCGAGTCGCGCCAGCCGCTCGCGAGCTTGGTCTTTGTGGCCCCGCTGCTTGTGCTCTACGAGGTCGGCGTGGTCTGGCTGGGCCCGGAGGCGGTGCGCAACGGGGCCGATGCGTGGCTGCGCGCGCTGTTGCGCCTGGCAGGATTCGGCCAGTATTTCCTCCTGCCCTGCCTGACCGTCTCCTTGCTGCTGGCATGGCACTACCTGACCCGCAGGCCCTGGCGTGTGCGCCCCGGAGTGCTCTACGGCATGGTGGGCGAGTGCCTGCTGCTGGCCGTGGTGCTGCGGGCCCTGTTGGAGCTGCAAGGCGGACTGCTCGAACAGTTGGTCTGCCGGCTGGACGCGGCCCAGGCCGGCGCACGCGCGTCGGGCGTGGTGCGCAACGCGATAAGTTTTCTCGGCGCAGGGATTTACGAAGAGCTGCTCTTCCGCCTCGGGCTGCTCTCGCTGGTGGTTTGGACGGCGGGCCGATGTGGACTAAGCCCGACGATTAGCGCCGCGGTGGGCGTGGGGCTGGCCAGTCTGCTGTTTGCCGCGGCCCATCACGTGGGGCCGGAGAGCGAGCCGCTGTGCTGGTCGATCTTCGCGTTCCGCTTCCTAGCCGGTGTATTCTTCTCGGTCTTGTTTGTTTACCGAGGTTTCGGAATCGCCGCGGGCACCCATGCCGCCTACGACCTCTTAGCCGGGTTGTAGGCCGACTCGCCGGCCGAAGCCACGCGCCGGCAGAGCAGTTGGCACGGTTCTTGCTCGTAATCGCCCGCAGCCGTCTGAAGTTGGCACGGTTCTTGCTTGCGTGGTTCAGAACGGCGCCGCACACGTACGCCGAAGCCCATCGATCGGCGGGAGAGCCGGTTTCCCAACGCGGCGGCACCCACGCCGCGCGGAGCAAACATTCGCCCGATTGTCAAGACCACGTGGGCCCCGCGTTGCGGCGCAGTTGCCATCTCGGCCCGGGCCACGAAAAAGACCCTTTGTGCGATTCGCGATAAAGGTCTATAATCAGCTTTTGTCATTGGGTCATCATCGGCCCGGTTCCGGGCCATCCATCATAGCAGCAAGGACGGCGCCAGTGCTCACGGCTCGACCGAAGGTAGCGGAGTTGGAGTTTCAACTTTATGGCAGAGCCCTGCACCCGGAGCTGTTTGAAATCTTTGCCACCGAGCAAATCGACCGGGCCGACTATCAGGCCCGGCTGCAAATTACCAGGGCAGGACACGTAATCACCTGGCGTTATGCCGGGCTGACGCTGACGGAGGTGGCTGCCTCGGCCCATCATCCGCTGCCCACCCGGCGCAGGCTGTTCGCTCACCGGCTCGACGGCCAGCGCAGCGAAGAGGTCGAATGCCGCGGCCGGATTCGCTACCAGACGTGCTTCCAGTTGGAGCGTTTGGAGCCGGAGCTGTTCTGGGCCTTTCAGCAGGAGCTGGCCGACGACGGCCAGTTCGACGGCCTGCTCTACAAGTTCAATTCCGGCGGGCGCATCGCGCTGGGGGCGCTGAGCTACATGAACGTGGAACCGCGACGGCGCCAGCTTCTGGTGGAGGTCTACCACACCTTCCCGGACGACTATGCGGTGGTCAAGACGCAGTCGCTCTTCGAGCTGCCCTGAGAAGCGCTGCGCCAGTGCGGCTTGAAGCAATCTGAAGCAGGTGATCGGCGGGCCGGGGGTGGGCTCTCTCGCACGATCAGAACATGCCGCCGCCCGTTGGTGGTGCGCTGCCCTCGGGAACGTCCGAGTTTCCACCCGGGATGGGACCGAAGCCCCGCAAGAACGGAAGCTCGTAGCCCGTGGTGACAAGCAGCACTTCGTCGCTGATCGTCCAGGTCAAATCGAGTGGGCGGAGCATCAGATTCAGCGCTGAGGCGAACGTCACCCCGCGGATGGAGAAGGTGACCGGCTCCGTGGGCTCCATCATCGCATCCGCCAACGCCCGCTCGTCGATCAGAACAGGGATACCGTGTGACTGCGAGAGGAACTTCACGGCATCGCGAAGCGGCGTTTTCGAGAAATTGCACTCGGTCGTCTGCTCCAGCGCTTGTTCGATGCGGGCCTCGGCCGCCAGCACCTTGTCGTCCTTTGACCTGCCGCACCGCGCGGTTCGTGGACAACGACTCAAGCGGCACGCTCACTGGCGGCGCTTCGGTGGCAACGGCAACGAATCGCGGTTGCGTTGCGCCTGCCCCCTCCTGCGCGACGCGGCGTCCGTCACTCGCGCTCGAATCGCCACGTGCCCCAGTGGCGCGGTTGCAGGGCCGCCTCGGTCGGAATGTCGGTCGTCATGTGCGTGGCCTTGTTGCTCCAGTAGAGCCGGGCGTGGGAGTCGCTGCCGTCTCCCAGCAGCACGCCGATGTCGCCTCGCGCCCGGTCGCCGGGCCCAGGTGGATCGAGCCCCAGCACAGCAAGCGGCACGGCCAGTTCGTAATGCCCGGCGTGCTGGGCGAGACGCACTCGGGCGCTGACGTCCTCCACGCTGTCGAACGAGACGGCGCCGACCGGCGAGGTGTACTCGACCGCTTCGCCGCGTCCGTCGCCGCCGGCCTGCTGGAAGCGCACCGCCAGCACCGGGCC
The DNA here is from genome assembly GCA_964467075.1 of uncultured Planctomycetaceae bacterium. Classification (GTDB taxonomy): domain Bacteria; phylum Planctomycetota; class Planctomycetia; order Pirellulales; family Thermoguttaceae; genus CAYXPN01. Next base: position 7,843 of record CAYXPN010000151.1, on the reverse strand, counting down.
GTCGAGCGGGTCGCCCAACCGCGTGACGAACAGGCGCCCGTCGCCGGCCGCCGGATCGTTCGCATCCGTTTTCGGATCGGTGCGAAGCATCAGGTCCAGCCCGCCGCCGGTGGCGAAGACGTACTGCCAGCCGTCGCCGGCGTCGTTGCTCAGAAGCTTCGGATCATCGGTTTGCCAGGCGGCGTAGAGCATGTCACCGTGGATTCGCACGGCGCCCTCGATGCCGCGTCGCGCGTCGATGGTCATCCAGTCGGCGCCGGCCCAGTCGGCCAGGTCGCCGTCGAGCCGCACCGCGCAGTCGGCCAGCTTCACGGTGGCGGCGCGTTCGACGTGGCGGCCCTCGCCGGGCACGATCTGTAGCTCGGCCGGATTGCCGACGTGCTCGGGTCGAACCTCCACCGGCCACGGACCGATGCGGCGGATCGTCTCGTAGCCGATCATCTCGAAGACGCTGCTGCTTTCCTTTCCGGCCATCACGTGGATCGTGCCGTCTTCCATCTGCACGACGGCGGGCCAGAAGTGCTCGGCGGTGAAGGAGACGTCGCGGACGATCATGCCCGGATGCGCCTCGGGGAAGCCGATGCGCGGGACTGCGCGCTGATCGCCGCCCAGGTCGGTCACCAGCAGGCCGTCGGTCGTCAGCAGGTAGAGCGAGCCCTGCCAGCCGTTGAGCAGGAACATCCGCCCGGCTTCGCCCCGTGTGGGAGTGAACGGGAAGCCGAGGTTGCGCTGGGCGTTGATGATCTGGCCCGGGTGCTCGGCGATGGGATTGGGCCGGCCCGGCCCGCCCCAGCCGTTGATGTGCCAGACCAGTTCGTCGTTCCTGTACGCGCGCATCACGCGCGGCGCGGTGTAGCCGCCCATGGTGAGCACGAACGTGCCGTCGTCGGCCACGAGCGCGTCGGAAAGATGCTCGGCCCGTTCCGAAGCGCGGTTTTCCCATCGGCTGAGGTCCCAGACGGGCACGCCCCGGTCGTTGAACCGCGGCGGCGGGATATACACGCCGTCGGTGGTCGCAATCGCCAGATCCCGCGTCAGCACAATGCTGGGCAAATTCCATCGCCCGGGCTGGTCGCGGAAGTTGATGAACTGGAGTTCATCGGGTTGGGGAATCCCGTCGCGGTTCAGGTCGGACCAGATGATAAACCGACCCTTCCAGTGGCCGACCCATGCCGTCTCTTCCAACCACTGCCGCAATGCCGGATGCTCATCCAGGCAAGCGCCGAGCAGCTCCGTGCCGTCTTCGCGCGGCGGCCGTCCCACGTGGGCAATCCGTCGGACGATGTCTTGCTGCTCGTCGAAGAGAAACACGTCCACGCTTCCGGCGGCAAAATAGGCCGGCCCGAAGAAACTGTTGACCATGTACTGGCGATCGTCGATGTAGATCGCGGCATCGGGAGCCCGTCCAGGGACGTGTCCGCGGCGCCAGTAAATGGCCCGCGGCGGCATGTTCCGGTCGTTCTCCCAATCCAGTTCGAACTCCATGCCCTGCAAGCCGCTCGAATAGTAGAACCGCGTCGGGTCGCGCGGGTCGATGTGCCCGCCGCCGCCGTACTTCGGCGGGCCGTACCACGCCCGATCAAATTCGCCGGTTTCGGCATCCCACCGGCTGACGCGCTTCGGTCCGTATTCGAGTTCGGCGACCCAGAGCCGGCCGCGGCCGTCCAGCGCCATGCCCGCCGGTCGCGCCATGCCGCGCTCGTCGTACCGCCCCAACTGCGGCCCGCCGGGCTGACCGATCGTGCGAAGATGCTTGCCGGCGCTGGTGAAGACCTTGATCTGGTGGCTCGTGCCAAGGTCGGCGACGAAAAGCCGCCCGGAGTCGTCGATCATCAACCGGCCGGGGTCTTCCAGTCCTTCTCGCACGATCACCTGCGACGGGCCGAGCCGACCGTCCGCAAGATTCGGCCGGTCGAAACGCAACACCTGCCGGCCGCTGACGACGTGGAGCCGGCCCTGTCGGTCGTACGCCAGCCCGCGCGGGTTTTCGATTTCGATAGGGTCGAGCTGCTGCGCCTGGCGCGGGCCGCCGCGCAGGTCGATCACCGCCAGTCGGTCGGCCGGCGGGTAGCTGATCGCAACCACGCCGTCATGCACTGCCATGTCGCGCGGGGCGAGCGTTTCGGTCCAATGTGGTTCGGGGGCATCTTCGCCCCTCGGTGTCTTGGCTTCCGGCGGCTCGAACTTGACGAGCAGATCGTAAATGTCCCGCTCGTGCTCGGCGGCGCCCCGGCGAAGCCCGTAGAGATGAACGTTCTCCACGACCGCGTAGGCGTAGTAGTCTTCGAGCGGCTGCTCGCCCTGGTCCGTCGCCATCATCTGTCCCGAACGCCAGCCGCGGATCTTGCCGCCCCAGAGCTTGCGCCCGTCCATGTCCACCCAGATGATGCTGTGGCCGGCTTCGGCGGTCGGCGCCGAGATGAGCATCTGCGGCTCTGAGCCGTGCGGCGATCCTTCGGGCAGGTATAGCACTGAGGCCGGCGGCGTGTGATCGGCCAGCCAGCCGCCGCTGCGGTCGGCCGTCAGCCACGGCGGCCTGCCGGGGCTCTGCACCGACACGCGGTATTTCAGCGCCAGCCCGTCGTGCCTCAGCCCTCGCACCAGGTACTTGCCCGGCGCGACCCGCGCGCGATGCACGTCGAACCCGTCGTCCTTGCCTTGCTTGACGCCTTCGTCGTAGCCGTCCCACCAGACCGTGTGCCGTCCGGCCTCGAATCGCGTGTCGCCCAGCAGGTTATAAATCCGCCGGCCCTCCGTGTCCTCGATCACCAGCGTGACGTAGCCCGGCCGGTCCAACTCGAAGGTGATCGGCACCTGCGCCGCGGCCGGCCCGGCCAGCGCGGCAAGCGCGGCGGCCAAGAGAAGAACCGCAGTCAGCGGCTGTGCCGTAGACGATGCGACCGCGGGAGAGTGTCGTTGCGCGCAGCGATGCGTGCGTGTCCGGCGCATGATGTTTGTCCTTGAATGAGTGAAACGCTAAGTTCGACGGTTCCTCAAGAGTATCACGGGCGTCCACGGCAAGTCAACCTGCGCCATTCACGCGGCACTTCACGAAAAGTGCTGCTTCGCCGGGGAAAAACCGGCTCGCCAAGACGTGTCTTGCTCGGCGCGCGGGTTCAGTCGCAGGGCAGCGAGCCTCGGGCGGTGTGCCGCCGCTCTCTCCCCCGGCGACGACGCGGAGCGGCCGAGGCCGTTTCCCAGGACCGCGACATTTGACATCGACGCCGTCACCGACGAAGATCGAGGCCGCCGGGAGGAAGCCGTATGGTCACTGCCGAAACGCGCCAGGGGCCGTTGGGCAGCGGCCATTGCCGTTTTCCAGCAGCGCCCGGCGTCCGACGAGTCCGGTTGTTTGCCGTTCTAACTGAGGTCCTGCAAACGTCCACTTCCAATCCAAACGGGGGTCGTCATGATCGAGTTGAGCCGAGGGCGAGTGCTGTTCGTTGCGGCGCTTTTTGTCGGAGCGTGCCTGGTTGCCGACGCTGCGCCGGCGGCGGAGGGTTTGTCGAAGGCAGTCGCGGCCAACAAGGTCGCCTTGCGCGTCGTGCAGCATATCGAGCGCGGCGCCTTGACCCATCAGCCGCACCAGGCGATTGACATGCAGTTCGACTTGCCCGAGCCGGGTAGCGTGGCCGTGCGGATCGAGCGGCATCTTGCCACCATCGGCGGTGACGCCCACGGCTTCCCGCCATCGGACATGGGGCAGTATTACTATGTGGCCGAGCCGCTGCCGGTCCGCGAATTCCGCCTGGGACGGCTCGGCGCCGGGGCGCACGAACTGACGTGGGACGGCCTCGACGCCGAAGGGCGGCCGGTGGTGGAGCGTCAGGCGTATCCCTGGAAGGAGTTGGCCGATGAGCAGGAGTTGCCCGACGGCCCGCTGCACCGCGATGTGCCGGTCCACCGCTTCCGGGCGACCGTGCTGGTCGATGGCGAAGAGGTGGCGGCGGCGAATTTCGAGCGCGCCGCCGAGCGCGTCCACGCCAGCGGCATGTTGCCCTGGGCCTTTCGCGGCGCGGTGGCCGCCCGCAACGGCGGCTTCTACGTGGCCGACCGGCGCGGCTGGCGAGGGCGTCGCGTCAGCGAGCAGTGGCGACTGGAGCGCACGTATCCGACCGATCCGCGCGGGCACAGCTCCGACCCGGCCCATCCCGAGGACATCCAGTTGGACAGCGCCGGCCGCGTCTATCTGATGACCGGCGGGGGCGTGTTCCGCTACGGCGCCGATGGCCACCCGGCCGCGTGGGAGGCCGACGAGCCTTATACGGTGGCGCCCTATCCGATTTCGACGCGCAACGTGCTGGGGGTTCGCCTTCAGGCCGACGGCGAGCCGGTGCAGCGCGTGCGGCTCGGCGCCGGCCGCCAGCAGGAGATCGACGCGGCGGACCACGCCGTCCGGCCCGGTTTCGCCTATCACTGGGGCGGGCTGGCCATCGACGCGGCCGATCACGTTTATCTCGGCCAAACGCAGCCGCACCCGGAAATCCAGGTATTCGCTCCCGACGGCTCGCATGTGCGAACGCTCGCGCTGAAGGAGGACGTTCATCCGAGCTGGCTGCGCATCGACCGCCGCGGCGGGCTGTGGGTTGCCGGTCGCGGTTCCATCCGGCGGTTGAACCGCCAGACGGGCGCCGTCGAGGTCGAGACGGACATCCACGCCGAGCGGCTGCACCTTGGCGGCGACGGCCGGCTGTACGCCTTCCACCAGTCGCGCATTTACCGCCTCGATAGCCACGGAAAGCCCATCCCCTTCGATGCCGATTCACCCTACGCCCGCGACGGCGGCCGTTTTCTCGACATCGCCCCGCCCGACGGCACGCTGGAAGACCCCGACGGTTACGCGCAGGTGGTCTTCGGCCTGGCGGTGGACCGCGAGGGCCGACTGCTGGTCTCGGCCGGCACGACGCACCATCCGTACCGCAACACGGACCGACGCCTGCTCAGATTTTCGCCCGAGGGGTATTTCGTCATCGAAGCGGTCAATGTGCGCATTGAGCAGCACCGTCCGAGCAACGTTTTTCTCGACGACGAACCGGCCCGATTCGAATTGCACGTGGACCACCTTGCCGGCGAGCCGACCGAGTTGCATGCGCACTGGACCGTCACCGATTTCGATGGCCGGCAGACCGCCGGTCGCGCGGTGCTGCTGCTGGCGCCCTCGGCGCGTCAGGCGTTGCCGCTGGTGGTCGAAGCTCCCGAGTTCGGCCACTACGAGTTGCACGTGCGGCTGGAGGCCGGCGGACGCGTCGTCGGCGAGCAGGCGGCACCCTTCGCGCGGATTCGCTCGCGCGAGCTGGTCGAGGACGTCGATTCGCCGTTTGCGATGTGCTGGGGCCCGAACTTCTACGCCATGGCGTTGGCCGGCGTGAAGCTCGAGCGGGTGTCGAGCAGCTCGTGGCAGAAGATGGAGCCGATGCCGGGCCTGCGGCTCGACTATCCGGAGGAGGCGATCCAGTGGAGCCAGGCGATGGAGGGTTGGCGGCGCTACGCCGAGCGCTGGTCGGTTTTGGTGCCCGAGGGGTTCGCCTACGGCGAACCGTGGCGCGCCCGGGGTCCCAACCACCGCATCTACTCCTACGACGAGTTTTTCCGCTACAGCCTCGACGTGATGGACCGCTTCGGCGGCCAGGTCCGCAGCTACTACCAGTTCTGGAACGAGCCGAACTTCTTTTGGCACGTTCCGGGCGAGTTCCGCCACGAGCATTTCGCCTTGGTCACGAAGCACACCTGGTCGATCGCCAAGGCCCGCGACAAGGACGTTTTGGCCATATCCGACGGCGACTCGGGCAATCTCTCGATGATGCAGCATCTCGCCCGGCACGGCGCGAACCGCTACAACGACCCGATTCAGATTCATTATCCCGGGGCCCGGCCGCTGCGGTTCGACGAGATCGTCGTCGAAAACGAGCCCGAGGGAAAGTTGCACATGGTGCGCGAGCTGGTCGCGCTGCGCGACGCGGAGTTTCCGGGCAAGGAGGTGTGGAATACCGAGGAGGGCTGGTGGGGGGCGCGTGGCAAAACCCCGACAGTCGGCGCGCAGGTCATTCCGCGCATCTACATCAGCCAGATCGCCGGCGGCGTGGACAAGATCTTCTGGTACGAGATGGGCCGGGGCCACGAGGAGCCGACCAATCTGCTCGGCCCGAAGAATCTACCCTATCCCGCTTACGTCAGCTACGCGACGATGACGCGCCAGCTTGACGGGGCGCTCTACCTCGGGCGACTCGAGTTGGAGGGCCGGCCGCTTGCCCAACTCCACTTGTTCCAGCGGCCCGACGGCAACGTGACGCTCGCCGCCTGGGTGATCGAGGGAGAAGCCGACGTGCGGCTCGATGCGGGTGTGGATCGGGCGGTGCGCATCGACCTGATGGACCGTCGCGCGGCGCTGGAGGCCGACCGCGACGGCCGCCTGCCGCTGCGATTGAGCGAATCGGTGCAGTACCTGCGCTTCGAGCGAGGCGCGCTGGCACGCCGGGTCGCCGGAGAGGAACTCGACTGCCGGCTGGCCGAGTTGGAAATCGACGGCCTCGACGCACTGCCCGGGGCAATCCGCCAAACGGCCCCTCGCGCCGCCAAGGATGGCGCCGCGATGAACCGCCTCTACTACCTCGTCCGCGCCGCCGAGCAGGCTGCGCTGGCCGGACGCGACCTGGGCGTGATCGACGCGGACGATCCCGCCGGCGCCGCCGCCGGGCACGCCCGCTGCGCCCGAACGGCCATCGAGCGGCGCGAGGGCGAGCCGGGCTATCTGCGCGACGCCCGGACCGCGCTGCGATGGGCCGAGCGATTGGCGCGCTACACGGACCGCCACCGAGGCGACGTTGCCCGCAGCCTGGCCCACGCCGCCGCGCTGGCCGCCGACGCCGCCATCGCCGTCGCCGAGCAGGAGACGGTCGATTATCCCGGACTGGTGATCAACGCCTATCTCGAACCGACCGCTGTGCGCAAGGACCACGACCCCGCGGAGCCGCTCGACGAGAACTTCCGGTTCGAGATCACCCGGCGTCCGGGCGAAACCATCGAGATGGAGCTGACCGTGTGGAACTACTACCGCGCCGACGTGGCCGGAACCGCCCGCCCCCGCGTGCCCGAGGGCTGGCGGATTCGTGGCCGTGACCGGCTCGACTACGACCTGCGCGGCGGCACGTTCGCCCGCGACGTGTTCGACGTCGTCATTCCCGACGACGCCGAGCCCGGCCTTTACGAGCTTGGCGGCACAACCACGTACCGCTCGCAGCCCTTGCGGGAAATCCACCCGCAGCGCGTCCGCGTGCAGGAATGAGCCCATTGGCGGCTGGCTCCGAAGCGGGTTGCCGTGCGAATCCGCCGGTTTCCTACCTCGCCATGCCGGCCGACGCGTCATGTATCAGGCGGAAGCCGGCGACCTTGCGATGGTCCGATTCGCCGTCGTGGAAGCGCATCAGCAGGTGGGTGCCGATCGGGCCGAGGCCCACGCGGGCGACGCCGTACTGCCGCGGAATCCGCACGCCCGGCCCGCGGTCCACCGCTTCCGCTTCTTGCCGCTCATCGGACTGCTCCTTCTCCCAAGGGTCTGTCCCCTCCCCGGGATGCTTCCCGGCTCCCAAGGATCTCATCCTCCCCAAGGGCCTCCCGGCCCTCGCTTTCCCAGGATTCTACCCCCTCCCCAGCAGCCCGTCACCTAACTTGCCGATTGTTTCATTTGGCGTGAAACACTACACCGCACCACGCAGGCGCAGCGCGGAAATCGTCGGCCCCCCCACGTTTTTCTGTGACGAGGACGACTCGGCTCAACACGGCCCCAGGGCCGCAACCAAATGTAGCAGCGGCTGCCAGCCGCGGCCGTAGGGGCGACGCATGCATG
>CAYXPN010000150.1:3640-13619 GCA_964467075.1 uncultured Planctomycetaceae bacterium | reverse complement strand
CGCTGCGCCGCTGCGCTTGAGGTGCGTACACCCACCAGACAACGCCGCGCCCAGCCGCGGCAGACAACCGCCGGGTGCGGGCTGCCCCCTAAGCCGCGGCCCGGCTGGCGCCCGCGCAGGGCAAACTTCAACCAGGAGCCACGGCGATGGCCATCTACATTGCCGACCATGTTTCGATCGACCCTCGGGCCGAAATCGACGACGACGTGGAGATCGGTCCGTTCTGCGTCGTCGGGCCGCAGGCGCGCATCGGGCGCGGAACCCGGCTGCTGAACAACGTTACCTTGATGGGTCGGGTGGTGCTGGGTGCGTACAACCGTCTGTATCCCGGCGTGGTCATCGGCGGCGAGCCCCAGGATATCAGCTACGGCGGGGCCGACTCGCAGGTGATCGTGGGCGACTACAACGTGATCCGCGAGTGTGTGACGATCAATCGGGCCACCGAGAAGGAGGACGGTGTCACGCGGATCGGCAGCCACAACTTCCTCATGGCCTGCTGCCACATCGCCCACGACTGCAAGCTCGGCAGCCACGTGGTGATGGCCAACAACGCCCTGCTGGCCGGGCACGTCCACGTTCACGACCATGCCGCCTTTTCGGGCTCCGTGGCCGTCCACCAGTACACCACCATCGGCAGCTACTGCTTTGTGAGCGGGTGCAGCGGTGTGCGCACCGACGCGCCGCCGTACATGCTCTTGGAAGGCGTACCCGCCCGGCCGCGCTGTATCAATGCCGTGGGCCTGAGGCGCAACAACTTCCCGCCCCAGGTGATCGAGGCCCTGGCCGAGGCCCACCGGTTGCTCTATCGGGCGCGCGTGGGGCTGGAACACGCCTGGGAAATCCTGCGCAACAACGGCCAGCTCTATCCCCAGGTGAACCATCTGCTGGGCTTCGTGCAGGGGCAGCGCGAGGGGGTGCACGGTCGGGCCCGCGAACGGAGGAAAGCGGCGTGACGCAGCTCAAAGTGGCCGTGATCGGGGCCGGTCGGCTGGGCGCGTTCCACGCCCAGAAACTGGCCGCCGACGCCGGCGCCGAGCTGGTGGCGGTCGTCGACCCGATCCCCGATCGCCGCCGCGAGGTGGCCAAAGCCTGCTGCACCGAGGCCCTGGCCGACTACCACCGCCTGCTCGGCCAGATCGACGCCGCGGTGGTCGCCGCCCCCACCAGCCAGCACTACCCGATCGCGCGCGAGCTGCTGCTGGCCGACACCCACCTGCTGGTCGAGAAACCCATCTGCCGCAGCCTGGTCGAGGCCGAAGAGCTGGTCGAGCTGGCCCGCCGTCGCGGGCTGGTGCTCCAGGTGGGCCACGTGGAGCGCTTCAACCCCGCCTTCGCCGCGGTGGCCCAGCGCGTCGGGCGTCCCAAGTATGTCGAGGCCGTGCGCGCCGGGCCATTCAGCTTCCGTTCCACCGACGTCGGCGTGGTGCTGGACCTGATGATCCACGACATCGACCTGCTGCTGGCCCTGCTGGGCAGCTCTGTGCGCAAGGTGGACGCGCTGGGGCTTTCGGTGCTGGGCGCACACGAAGATGCGGCCAACGCCCGGCTGCACTTCTCCTGCGGCTGCGTGGCCACGCTCTCGGCCTGCCGCGTCAGCCACGTGCCCGCCCGGCACATGCACCTCTGGTCGCTCGACTCCTTTGCCGCGGTGGATTTCGCGGCCCGCAGCGCCGAACTGGTCCGCCCCAGCCCCGCGCTGATCCAGCGTCGTTTCGACGTGCAGGCCCTGACGTCCGAACAGGCAGACTACTACCGCAACCATCTGGCCGACGACCACCTGCCGCGCGAGCGTTTGCAGTTCGAGCCGGTCGATGCCCTGGCCGAGCAAATGCGCGAGTTCCTCGACAGCGTGCGCGGCCGGTGCACTCCCCGCGCCGACGGACGCGCAGCCTGCCAGGCCCTGGCCGTGGCGGAACGGATTCTCACTTGCATCGACCGCCACGCCTGGGACAACATGCCGGACGGGCCGGTCGGGCCCACGGCCCTGCCGCGGTCGCGCGTGATCCCCGCGCCGCTGACCGCCTATCTCTCGGGCATTCGATCGGCTGCGCATCGCGAGGCCGGCTGATTGCCCGCCACACAACCTCTCCCTCCCAGCCATCAACGGACGCGAGGGACCGCGTCCCTCCAACACGCGCCAATGGAGGGCCACGCTGAAGTCGTGGCCGTAAAACGGGCGACGTAATCTCGCCACAGGATTCTGCCGGACACAAAGGCCGCCTTCTGCGGCGATTCGCTCGATCCGGGCCCAAGCGGCTGGTAGAATCAGGGCGGGGCCGGCCGCTAAAGGACACGTAGGCCGTTGGTAGTGCCCCGATTCATCGAGGCTGGGGAAGACCGTACAAGTACGGTCACTGCAAACCGCGCCGCCGACGCAGCAACTCGCCGGCGGGTCTCGCCATTGCTCGACCCGCCCTACAAGCTGCCGAGCCGCGTTCGGGCCGGCTATAGATCAAGGGAGGCTTTCGCCGATGACCACCGACCGCCGCAAGTTCCTGATCGCCTCGGCCGCCGCTGGTTTCTCGGGGACATGGCTCGCCGCGGCAGCCGCCGCGGATGCCGCAGAGACCAAAGAGGCCGCAGGCACTACAGACGCCGCGGACCCTCGGGCCTCCGGGGCCCGCCGCGGCAACCCTATCGCCGTGTCGACCTATTCATTCTGGCGCTATCGGGCCGCAGAGCGCACGCGCGTCGAGCAGTGCATCGACCTGGCCGCTGAGATGGGCTTCGACGCCGTAGAAATCCTCGAAATCCAGATGCACCGCAAGGACGACGCCTACCTGCGGGAACTCAAACGCCGGGCGTTTGTCAATGGGCTGGCCCTGTGTGGCATGTCCACCCACCAGGATTTCGTCTCGCCCGATGCCGACCAGCGCCAGGCCAACATCAAGCGGACGATCGCCTCGATCGAGCTGGCCTGCGAGTTGGGCATTCCCACCATCCGCGTGAACACCGGGCGCTGGGGCACCAGCCGCGACTTCGACGAGTTGATGAAGCACCGGGGCATCGAGCCGCCCTTGCCGGGCTACAGCGACGAGGACGCCTTCCCCTGGGTGATCGCGTCGCTCGAAAAATGCCTGCCCGCGGCCCAGCGCTGCGGCGTGGTCATGGGCCTGGAAAACCACTGGGGACTCGGGCGTACGCCCGAGGGAGTGCTGCGCATCGTCAAGGCCGTGGACTCGCCCTGGCTGGGGGTGACCATGGACACGGGCAACTTCCTGGAAGACCCCTACGAGAAGCTGGAGATGATCGCCCCGCGGACGGTGTTCGTTCAGGCCAAGACGTATTACGGCGGCGGCATCTGGTACACCCTCGAGCTCGACTACCGGCGCATCGCGGCGATCCTGCGCAGGCAGCGTTTCCGGGGCTACGTGTCGCTGGAGTTCGAGGGGCACGAGAGTCCGGCCACCGCGGCGCCCAAGAGCCTCGCGGTGTTGCGCGAGGCGTTCGTTTACTGAGAGGCCGGCGCCGGCGCTGCACGGGCCTGCGAGCGCCAAGCGGTTAGAACTTGTGAAGGTATTGCTTCCCGGGGCTTCGCTTCGCTCCAGCCCCGGCCACCCGCGTCTGGGCACGCGATTGGGGAGACAGTTGGTTTACAGGTTCTTACTGCCCGATGGTGCTCGCTTTGGCTTGAAACAATTCGAGCCAGCTCAAGGTGATCGCGTCCCGGATCGTCCCGCCCCGGCGATACTCCTGGGGCGTCCTGCCCCAGTAGAAGCCGATCCAGCCGGCCGCATGTTTCTGCGACCGATCGATGAACTCCGACAGCTCGGCCGCGGAACACTTCAGCGGGAAAAGCTCCTCGATGACCACCGGCTTGCCCACGGCTGCGAAACCTTCGAGCGTTTGCATCGCCTCGTCGAGTTTTCCCGACTCCGGGTAGATGTGGACGGCGAGGAAGTCGAGGTCGCCGGCGATCTTCTCCGGGATGAACCCGGAAGTCAGCCCGGGGCGGTCAAGACTCCAGGGAACCAGGCCCACGGTGATCAGGTGCCGCCGGTCGTGCGTGCGGATGGCAGCCACCAGGCGCTTGACCCACTCTTTGGCGATCTGGTGGCGCGGGCGCCCCTTGGTCTCCAGCGTGATGAACTGCACGAAGTGCTTGCCGCCAAACGCCGGGCCCAGCCAGTCGTCGCGCCGCTGATTGCCGCCGGGCACGACCGGCTCGTTCATCAGGTCGTAGCAAAAAACGGCCGGGCTGCACGCACACCGGCGGGCCACCGCTTGCCAGAAATCGGCCTGGGCCTCCCAGCGGGCCTCTTCGCCCAGCGCGTCGTACCACTCGGGCACGTCCTGCTTGTGGTAACACCCCAGGCCGGTCAGGTCCAGGTACAAGCCCGTGCGTTCCGCCAGTTCCACCAGGCGGGCGAGCCGGTCCAGCGAGCGCCGGTTGGGGCGGCCCGGCGCCTCGATGAACTTGCCGAATTGCAGATGGATGCGCACCACGTTCGCCCCGAGTTGCTTCATCTCCCGGAAGTCTTCTTCGACCGTCGTCCACTCCTCTTCCCAATAGTCCTCGATCAGCCGGGCACCCCGTTCGTCGTGGTCGTAGTTGAATCCCCAGGGGATGAAAGGCCGACCGGACGGGTGGCAGACAAACGACCGTCGGTCGTCGGACAGCTTGACCCATTCCAGCTCCGCGCCGAGTACCACCGCGGCGTGCCACGGCCAGCAGAAACAAGACAAACCGATCAGCAGGCGCACAAGCTGTGGACACATCTTGGCCGCTCTCCTTGTTTGCCGGACGGAAAACCGCCGCCCGGGAGGTCGCCGGCTCGGCTGCACTGATGGTGTACCCTGGGAGCAGCGAAGTCAAGACATGGGAGCGTCCGATCCCTGGTTCGCGTTCTGCGTCGATTTGTGTTCTAATGGCGAGGTGCGCTTGGGTCGAGTGGATTCTCCGGCTGCCACTCGGTCCAAGAGCCTTTTTCGCAGTCAAACCGGTGAACCGATTGCTTTGTACATCCCTGGCAGGAGACCGCTCAATGAGCCGCGCAGTCCTCTTGGTCGCGACCCTGGCCGCGACCGCACTTGTCTGGGCAGCGGCAGCTTCTGCCCCGGCCGCGGGCGAGCAGCCCGCCGGCAATGAGCCCGCCGGCCGCGAGGGCGCCCGCTGGCACTCCTATGCCGTGGTGGTCAAGCAGGCCACGGCCGGAGACGCCCAGTGGCAAGTGGTGGTGGCAGCGCTTTGCCGCAAACACGACGCCGTGGTGATCACCTATGACGAGACGGTCGAGCAGTCGCTCGATGCCCTGCGCAAGCGGTTTCCGCGCTACACCTGCTTTGTGGCCGAGCCGGAAGAAGTGGGCCGCGATTTCGTGGCCCAGGTCCACCGGCTCACACGCCGGCTGGACGACGACCCTTATACAGATACCTTCTGGGGCATCCTCACCGGCTACGATGCAGCCAACGCCCTGGCCATCGCCGCCCATGACGAGCCGCTCGTGGTGCGCAAGGTGGCCGCGGGAACCGAATTCGCCATGGACCTGGTGTCCGAGGGCGTCTGGTACGACGAGCTGGTCAAAAACAAGGTGGTGCGCAAGCAGCCCGACGGCCGGCCCGAAGAGCAGCGCGGACCCGACGACACCACCGAAGCCCTGGTCGAAACGCTCAACCGCTACCATCCCCATTTGTTCATCACCTCGGGCCACGCCACGGCTCCCGCATGGCGCGGCTCAGCATGCGGCCGGCCTCGGGATCATCGAGAATCCTTTCGCGCCTCGGATCCCAACGTATCTTGCGCCCCAGCCGGGTGCAGATATCAACCAGATGGGAAATCGTATCGCTGCGCACGGCGTCGTCGATGTCGGCAATGGTCCGTTGTCGGGTCTTGACGCAGTCGAGGAAGTTGCGCTGGTGGCCCGGACTCTCAAACAGGTGGATTTCGTCGGGGCCGATCTTCGTGCTCAGCAGCGATTTGGGCTCGGCCTCGATGTGGCCACGTCGGACGTACACCCAGCCCTCCGTGCCCTGGAATACGACCCCCTGCTGGTTCTGCTCATTGTCGGTATAGACCATGGTCGCGCCGTCGGCATACGTGACCCGGACCTTCCAACGGACCGCGCAATCGGCGAGCCCGCCGGCCGGAAACTCTGCGGTCCCTTCCACTTCGATCGGCCCGGTGGCCTGCCCGCCGTGTCCCCATTGGGCGATGTCCACGTGATGGATGCCCCAGTATCCGCCGATGCCGCCCAGGCAGTAGTCGGAGATGTGATACCAGATGCTGTAACTCTCTTCGGGCGTCCAGGGACGGCAACGCTGATAGGTATACGGGGCCCAGGGTGCGGGGCCCAGCCACATCTCGTAATCCAGGCCCTGGGGGACCGGCTGGATGGGCTGAGCCGGGAAGGCGAAATCGTGGGGGGCGCCCACCAGCATCGTGTGCAGCTTGCCGATCCGCCCGTTGCGCACCAGCTCGCATGCAAAACGGAAGTTGCTGCTGCTGCGTTGCTGGGTGCCCCATTGAAAGACCGTGCCGTATCTCCGGCACGCCGCTCGCAAGGCCCAGTCCTGGGCAACGCTCAGTCCCAGGCCCTTCTCGGTGTAGAGGTCTTTCCCGCGGCGTGCGGCTTCCAGCGAGTGCAAGACGTGCCAATGATCCGGCGAGGCGATGCTGACCGCGTCAACGTCCGCGCGCGAGCACAGCTCGCGGAAGTCGTTGTAGGCGGCGCAACCCCTGCCGGAGCGGCGCTCGACAAGCGTCCTGGCCTTCCGGCGCTGGTCTTCCGAAACGTCGCAGACGGCAACCACCTGCACGTCGCTGTTTTCCAGCAAGCCGTTCGCAAGTTGCGTGCCCCGGATGCCCATGCCGATGCAACCTACGGCGATGCGATCGCTCGGTGCGACCGTACCGGCCAGACCCAGGGCCGCTGAGGGAACCACGCAGGGAACACCGACGCTGCCCACAAGCAACGCGCCTTTGCGGAGAAACCCCCGTCGGCTGATCGCGTCTCTCACGGTCTGTCCTCCTCGCGGTCTCTGCACGTGCGTGCAAGCACGCACCCTACGGGCTGTTCTCCTCGCAGTGGCTTCGACGGCCCGCAACGAGCCGCTGTTCAGTCGTCTGTTTGCCCTCGAGGGTGGACAAGTAACCCCTTCCCTACCAGTCCCCGCAACGAGCCGCTGTTCAGTCGTCTGTTTACCCGCCGGCCGGCGATTGTCAGCCGCGGTGTGCGTTACCTACTTTCGCGTTTTCGCCCTTTCGTGTTTTCGTGATCCAAAGCAACCGCTGGGCGGCGTTCGGGCCTGCGCGTGCGTGCAAGCACGCACCCTACGGACTGGCAGAGTTTCTGGGATCCTCCGCCACACCACGCCTACCTACAAAACTGACGCACACACGATCAGTTTTCACCTACCCACTCCCGACCCCGTCCGCTCGCGCGGCAATTGCTCGCCACCCCAGGGGCTGCACCGCGGCCTACAGTAGAAGTGTGACGCAAGGAGAATGTCAATCCCCCTGTTGCGGGGCTGCGCTGCCTGTGCAGTGGTCGCTGCCCGGTTTGCCTCCTACTGGGCACGCCGCGGGCCCTCCAAGCAAGGGTCGAAGTCCCAGATGAGCTCGTAGGGTGCGTGCTTGCCCGCACGCGAAACCTGGAGGGACGTGCTCCGTCACGTCCGCCTCCTGGAGGGACGCGCTTTGTGGCGTCCGTTGCCCGGCCTCGCGTCATTGGCTTCCTGAGGGTCGATGGCGTGCTGCCGACCGGCTCAACGCCGAAGACGTTGGATAGCAAAGCCCGGGGTAAGCGACGTAGTCGCGCCACCCCGGGTAGCAAGGCCGCCTCTTTCCGATCTGACCCCAACCGGGTTCCATGGCGTCGCTGAAGACTTCGGGAATGCAACCCCGTTGGGGTTGGCAGGAGAATTGGGGCCTGTTGACCCAGGGTGGCGCTTCGCGGCCTAAAGGCCGCTACGCTGACCCTGGGCTTTGGCATGGAACCCCGTTGGGGTTCGCAGCGCACGCTATACACGTACGCCAGGCAAGCAGCGGCACACGGTCGTCTTGCGCCGACATCCCGGGGGGCAATTCCCGCACACTCTCAATCACCTGCCGGCAGCGCTGCGTGCATTCTCGGCCGGCGCCGGCGGTGCAGCCTCGGGTGCCACTGCTGCCTTGCCCAGCAGTGCGTCATGCGGACGCAAACACGCACGGCCGGACAAGCCACCCGCGAGATCTGCGAGGCCGGGGATGCCTACTCAAAGCTGTGGAATTGACTCGTAACGTCAATGTCGTCAGCGTTACCGTAGCCTTTTAGCACGACCTCCGGTGGCGGCGACAAATGTAGATGGTAGTGTCTGACCGATCCGTCGGCATTGTTCGTAGTATACGTCGTAGCGAGGTACTGCTCGACGGTTTCTATGGGCGCAACGACAAACCCGGCGCTCTCCATGATGAACACGCAGTGAGTGCAACCCAGCTCTTTTGCTTGTTGGAACGGCGTCGGAGTAATCCCATACCAGTAAGCCTGATGCCTTTCGTGAAACTTCGAGTATTGCAACTTCACGATTCGACCGTCGTTCAACTTGAAACACTTCAGACGTCCGTCCACAACTTCACCATTGCCAAGCTGCTGGATCACATCGAAGAATGACACCCCTTCCCCGGTGGCTTCCTGGGGCGCCGTAACGATTGCTGGCGTCTGGGTGTCAGGGGAATAGTATTCAGCATGTCCGTTCACGAGGTACTTCTTGACCCGGTAAACTGCCGTCGAAATGTCTAGGGCGTTGCAGAAGTCCAACAGGTCCTGGTCGGTGTCATCTATGAAGACGGCAACCGACGGCGAAACGGTTTCGATGAACAACTCCAGTTGCTGAAGCAGCCTGCACGCGTCGGTCCCGAGGGCAGCGGCCAGTTTGTCTTGTTTGTGGTCCGCAATGATTCGTTCAAACAGCTTGTCCCGGATTACACGAAGGGTTGAAGAGTTTCGTAGTGCGACAACGAATCTGGTGATCTGCTCCGCGATGTGGGGCCACACCCCGTGGCGCAGGAGTTCGCACTCAACAACCCACCAAGACTGCTGCACAAGATGGAAAGCGAAACCGTCCGGCACCCCCTGCTTTCCCGATGTGGTTGAGATTCTGAACCCTGGGAGCAAGATGCAGTCTCCGAAGAAAGTACTGATGTTGGCAAACGTCCAGTCCTGCAATTCTGCTTCCCTGTCGAAATCGGCGTCGGTAATGGTCATCTCTTCCCCTTTTGAAAGCACAAGCGTCGCCGGAGACTTGTCGGCACCATGCTAAGCCGCGACACCGTGGTTCGCAATCCTCACGCGTACCGGCAACGCGAAGCCCGCCAGATGGGCGCGGAGAACGTCGGGGCGAAACAGGGGCTTGGCTTCGACCGGCACGGCTGGGCAAACTCCTTGAATGGCCCATTGTAAGGAATCGGCACACCGCTTGCTATGGTGCCCATGGCCGGACGGCCCGTGAGGGTCAACAGATGGGGAGCTGCTCCGGGCCGATTCGGTGTATGGAGGGCGTCCCGGTCGCGCGGGATCGCGCCGTTTTGGGCGCAAATCCGCGGTGTTCGCACGGTTCCCTGCGAATTTCCCGCGTCGGCATCCTCCGAAAAAGCGATGGTCAAGGCAGTGGACAATTCCATGGGACTTCCGGTAAACTTTACTGAGCGTATAACATTTCGGCCAAATGGAGCGACCCCTCGCCGGTGATCGGCTGCCGGCCGCATTTCAGCCGATCGCGTGCGTGCGAGCACGCACCCTACGGGTTGTGATTGACCCGTCGGCCTGCCAGGGAGGGCCACGCTCCGTCGTGGCCGCGAAGCAATATGCAACGGACGTGACGGAGCATGTCCCTCCAGCAACGGACGTGACGGAGCACGTCCCTCCAGGCTGCGTGCGAGCACGCACCCTACGGGCCGTCGGCCGTCATGCAAACCCGAGGTGCGCGTGACAGATGCTCTGTCTGCGGAGACGGCTGTGACCAAATGGCCCGGTATGATCCCGGTACGCCCTTTGCGCAAGTA
>CAYXPN010000150.1:0-3540 GCA_964467075.1 uncultured Planctomycetaceae bacterium | reverse complement strand
AGACGGCTGTGACCAAATGGCCCGGTATGATCCCGGTACGCCCTTTGCGCAAGTATCCTTTGACTGGAGGTGATACGATGAATCACACACGGCTTGTGCGGAGCGGCCCCTGGCTGGCAGTGGCCGGCGTCGCGCTGTTGGGGGCCGTCTTGTCCCAAGCGGGCCCGGACCAAGGGCCGGGGCAAGACGTGCCCCGCGACCAGTTCGGGGCAGCGAGCGTCGAGTATCAGCAGACGGCGCTCGCCAAGCTGTTGCCCGACCAGGACGTGGGCACGGCGCCTGAGGGTTTCGACCCGGTGATTTGGAGCGCGTTTGTGCCGGAGGACAATGCTCTTACGCCCCAGCGCGTGGCCTTGGGTCGCAAGCTGTACTTCGACAAGCGCCTCTCGGACGACGGCACCGTGTCTTGTGCGACCTGCCACGACGTGACCCGGGGGTTCACCGATCTGCTCGCGGTTTCCAAGGGAATCCGCGGGCAGTTGGGCAAGCGCAACGCGCCGACCACGTTGAACGTGGCCCTGCTGCAAGTGCTCTTCTGGGACGGGCGCTCGCCCACGCTGGACCACCAGGCCCGGCAGCCGATCCTCAATCCGGTGGAGATGGGCATGGCCGACGGGGAGGCCGCCATGCGGGCGATCAGCGACGATCACGAGTACCAGCAGATGTTCCGAGAAGCCTACGGACGGGAGATGAACTACGAAGACCTCGGTCGGGCGATCGGGGCCTTCGAGCGCACGCTGGTCTTTGTGGACTCGCCCTTCCGGCGCTTCCTGGCCGGCGACGACGAGGCCATTTCGGCCGAGGCCCGCGCCGGCTTCGAATTGTATAACGGCAAGGCCCGGTGCGCGGCCTGCCATCCCATGAGCCCGTCCAACCCGCTGGGCACGGACAACCGGTTCCACAATGTCGGCGTCTCGGCCCGGCACCAAGACTTCGAGGGCCTGGGGCGGCAGGCGATCAGGCTGCTTGAGGAGGACCCGTCGGAACAGAGACTCGACGAGCTGGCCGTGGGCACCGACCTGAGCGAGCTGGGGCGGTTCATGGTGACGCGGAATCGGGTGGACATGGGCGCTTTCCGTACGCCGCTGGTCCTCAACGTGGGCATCACGCCGCCCTATATGCACGACGGCTCGCTGGCCACGCTGTGGGACGTGATGGACCACTACAACAAGGGCGGCGAGGCCAACCCGTTTCTCGACGGCGGCATCGAACCCCTGGCCTTGACCGAGGAGGAAATCGACCAGGTGGTGGCCTTCCTGTTCACGCTGACCGACGTGTGCTTTGCAGAGGAGAACCAGCGGCAGTTCGACGAGCAGCAGGCCGCGGCCAGGGAGCATCGCCCGATTCGAGACGAGGCCATGGCCAACCGTCAAATTCTGCCCTTCGAGCGCCGGGTGATGGGCACGAACGACACCGACCAGTAACAAGGAGCGATCCGCGATGGCTGTTTATCGGAGCGTCGAAACCAGGTATCTGGAGGAGCGTCGCGAGCTGTTCCGCGGCATGCGGAATCTCGACCGCCGCTCCTTCCTCAAATTGTCGATGGCGGCCTTGGGCGCAAGCGCCGGGCTGGCCGCACCGCACTCGTTCCAGCCGGTCAGCGTGGCGCAGGACGCCCCCGGCTCGGGGGCGAATCCGTCCTTCCGCTTCGCCTATATTTCGGATTCGCACCTGTACGAGAAAGAGGTCAACGACCGCTTTGTGCGGGGGCTGCTCCGCGCGGTCGACGACGTGAACAACCTCGACCCGCAGCCCGACTTCGTGTTCTACGGGGGCGACCTGGCGCAGCTCGGCCAGCCCAAGGAGCTTGAGCTGGGCGCGCAGATTCTCAAGAACCTCAAGGCCCCGCTGAGGATCATGGTCGGCGAGCACGACTGGTATTTGGATATGGGCGAAAAATGGCAGGAGCTGTTCGGCGAGCCGACCTACTCCTTCGACCACAAGGGAGTACACTTTGTGGTGCTCAACAGCGTGGTGGAAAAGGACTTCTGGACCGCGCTGGGGCTGACGCCCATGGAGCGGATGAAGACGGTGGCCGGCCTGGACAACGGGCTGCAAAACCCCTTTACCGTGGGCGAGCCCCAGCGCAAGTGGCTCGAAGCGGATTTGGCCCAGGTGCCTGACGACGGGCGCGTGATCGTCTTCTCTCACTCGCCGCTGTACAAGCTGTACAAGCCGTGGAACTTCTGGACCGACGACGCCGAGGAGATCCAGGCGATGCTGCGCCGGTTCCAGCAGGTGGTGGTGATCCACGGCCATACACACCAACTGCTGACCAACCGCATCGGCAACATCCACTTCCACGGCGTGCTGTCCACGGCCTGGCCCTGGCCCTATGCGCCCGAAGGCATGCCGGAGTTGACCATCGAGATGAGCAGGCCCGATCCGTTCAACCCCAACGACGGCTGCGGCGACGGCGAGGTGCAGGTGCACCCGGACGGACTGGTGGACAAAATCTACAATCTCTGGAACCGCAACCCGATTACGGTCAGCAAGACTTACATGGTCAGTATGGGCAAACAGGACGTGCCGCCGAAGCCCAACCGGCCGAGCTATTGACAGCGATCAAGGAGACGAACCATGTGCCGAACTGTGCGTCACCATATCAACCGCGCCGCCGTGTGCCTTTTTGTTCTGTGCTCGGCCGCGATTTGGGCCGGTTGCGGCCGGGACACCACGGCCGGGCCCAAGCCGGCCCCCGGCGATCTGGCGGAGAACGCGGAGGAGCCCTCTCCGGCCGCTGCCGGGAAGGATCAGGCGGACGTGAAGTCCACGTCGGGCCCATTGCAGCCGATCCCCGCGGGCCAGGGCGTGGAGCTGACGTCGTGCGACGGCGAAAACACCGTCACGGTCGCGCAGGACCTGGCCGGCCGGCCCCTGGCCGACGCCCTGATGGCCCAGTGGAAACGCGACCACCCGGGCCGCGACTGGGTGGCCGAAGAGAAGCGGGCACACGCCTTCCTTCCGCCCGCGGACAATTCGGATTTGCTCCAGGGCGGGCAGGGCGAAGGACACGCCTACGGCAACTTCACCGAGCGCGACATTCTGACTTGGGCCCGGGAGGCCGAGAAGCTCGTGGCCGAAGGCTCTCGCATCTTTCACAGTGCGGACGAGCTGGGCAGCACGGTGGCCGTGTCCTGTGACATGTGTCATCCCCACGCGGCCAACACCCACCCGGAAACGTATCCCAAGTTCCAGACGCAGTTGGGCCGCGTGGCCTTGCTCCGCGACATGATCCAGTGGTGTGTCGAGCATCCGGTTCGCGCCGCGCCGCTCGATCCGGACGGCGCCAAGATGCGGGCCCTGGAGGCCTACATCATGGCACAGCGCAAAGGGGTGGAGATGAACTACGGGAAACACTGACGCGCGCCGGCCCGCGCCAGCTTGATCCATCATACCGCGCTTCGCTCCGCTGCTCGATGGTCAAATGCAGGTCGGGGTAGAGTCTTGCGCCGTAAGATGCGCGCGTGGTGCGCGCATCTTTGGGGGTAGGGGCGACGCATGCGTCGCCCCTACGGCGGCGGCTGGCAGCCGCTGCTA
>CAYXPN010000149.1:0-13640 GCA_964467075.1 uncultured Planctomycetaceae bacterium | reverse complement strand
CGGCCGGGCGCTTGGCTGCAAGCAGCCACCCTGCTTTTTCGCGTGCATGCGGCGGGCGATTACACTGCTGGACAAGCCAGCAGTGGCACCCAGCGTGTAGGCCGTCTCAGCCCAGGCTCTGCCCATGCCAAGCCACACAGCCGCGGCCGCCAACCACCAAACCAACTTGCTTCTCCAAAACATGGTAAGGCCCTCCCATAACAGAGGAAAACAAACAACAGTGGAAAACCATTCACCAATAAACATTCGCCGGGTGTCACGGGCCGCTTGTCCACCCGTGCGTGATTGCCTCCGGATGAAGCACTGCTGGGCAAGCCAGCAGTGGCACCCTGCGCGCAGCGCACACAGGGACTACCCGCGGGCAAAGGGATCAAGACCAGCCGGTGATAGAGTGCACCTCGACCGAGACGGCACCGCTCGATTCAGCGGATTGTCGAAGCGCTTTGGCGCTGCCCCCGGGCTTCTGCCCACAGGAGGATTCCAAGGAGACCCTCGTCACGCGCCCAATGCAGCACGTGTGCACCAGGGGCGTGCTCTGCGGATGCGGCCGCAAGCGACCGCTTTGACGGGTTTGACCATAGGCACGGCCTGCGCCTGTGTCAAGCCCCTGGAAACAGGGCACTCAGGGCCCGGCGAGCCGGCGACTGTCCCCTTTCCGCTGCCCGGCGGGATGAGCCCGCCGGCTCGCCCCCGCTACCTTACCGGTCCCCTTCGGCCGGTCTGGGCCTTGTGAAGGCCGGACCTGCGCGGCGCGCTCACATCTCAAGCGGCTCCAGCTCGGCCCAGTTCACTCCGGCCTGGAGGTCCACCTTCAACGGCACGCTGAGCTTCCAGACGCCGGTCATCTCCTCGGCCACCAGCCGGGCCAGGCGCGGGATCTGGTCCTCCGGCGCCTCGAAGATCAGCTCGTCGTGAATCTGGAGCAACATCCGCGCTTCGGGGCACTCCTCGGCAAGGCGCCGATACACCGCCACCATGGCCAGCTTGATGAGATCCGCGGCCGAGCCCTGGATTACCGTGTTCACGGCCGTGCGTTCGGCCAGGTTGCGCTGGCGCCCGGCATGGGGGCGCACCCCGCGGATGGCCCGGCGCCGGCCCAGAACCGTGGTCACATAGCCCTGGCGCCGGCACTCGTCCAGGATGCGCGTGAGGCACTCTTCGATGCCCGGATAGCGCGCGAAATAGCTGTCGATGAACTGCGCGGCCTCGTCCTTTTCGATGCCCAGGGCCCGGGCCAGGCCGAAGGGGCTCTGGCCATAGATCACCCCGAAGTTGACGGCCTTCGCCGCCCGACGCATCTCGGAGTTGACCTGGTCGAGCGGCACGCCGGCCACCTGAGCGGCCACGCGCGCGTGGATGTCTTCGTCGCGGGCAAAGGCCTCGCAGAGCTGCGCGTCGCCCGAGTAGTGGGCCAGGATGCGCAGCTCGATCTGCGAGTAGTCGGCCGAGAGCAGGCGCCAGCCGGGCTCGCCGGGCACAAAGGCCGCGCGGATTTCGCGTCCTTCGCGCGTGCGCACGGGAATGTTCTGGAGGTTCGGATCGCTGCTCGATAGCCGGCCCGTGGCCGCCACGGTCTGGTGGAACGAGGCGTGGACGCGCCCGGTCTGGGGGTGGACCATGGCCGGCAGGGCATCCACGTAGGTGCTCTTCAGCTTGGCATATTGCCGGTATTCCAGGATTCTGGCCGGCAGGGGGTGCAAGGGGGCGAGCTGTTCGAGCACCTCGGCGTCGGTGCTGGGGCCGCTCTGGGTCGTGCGCTTGACCACGGGCAGCTTGAGTTGGCCGAACAGCACCTCCTGAAGCTGGCGGGGCGAGGCGATGTTGAGCGGGCGCCCGGCCAGTTCGTAGATCTCCGCTTCCAGTTCGGCCATGCGCCGGCCGTACCGCTGGCTCAGGCGCTCCAGGCACTCCACGTCCAGGCGAATGCCCTGGTATTCCAGGTCGGCCAGCACCTCGACCAGGGGCGTCTCCAGGTCGGCAAACAGCCCGTCGAGCCCCGCGGCGCGCAGCTTCTCGGCCAGAAGCGGGCGCAGGCGCAGCGGCAGCACCGCGTCTTCACAGGCATATTCGGCCACGCGCTGGACAGGCACCTGGTCCATGCGCCGCTGCTTTTTGCCGCTGCCGATCAGGTCCTTGATCTTGATGGTCGTGTGACCCAGGTAGCGGCGGGCCAGCTCGTCGAGATTGTGGTTGCGCTGGCCGGCCTCGAGCAGGTAGCTGGCCACCATCGTGTCGAAGCCCACCCCGGAGAGGCGCACGCCCGCGGCGCGCAACACCACCATGTCGTACTTCAGGTTCTGGCCTACCTTCTCCACCTGCGGGTCTTCGAGCACGGGCCGGAGGGCTTCGAGCGCCTGCTGGGCGTCCAGGCGGGGCTCACCCTCGGGCGCGCGCACCGGCAGATACCAGGCTTCGTGTTCGTTCCAGGCGAATGAACAGCCGACCAGCTCGGCCCAGCGCGGCCGGATGTCGGTGGTCTCGGTGTCCACTGAAACCGATGGCTGCTCGCGGAGCCGGGCGAGGAACTCGGCGAGCTTCTCGGGCGTGTCCACCACGTGCCAGTCGAGGGCAGCGCGCTCGGTGGTGGGCGCGGCGGCGGTCGGGTATTCGGCCGAAAGCTGGTCCAATTTGGCCAGCAGGCTGCGGAAGCCCAATTCGGTGAACAGCTCGACCGCGGCCTGGCGGTCGATCCGTCCGGGGCGCCCGGCCTGCCAGTCGATGGGCACGGGCACGTGACGGTCGAGCTCGACCAGGCGCCGGCTCAAGAGGGCCTGGTCGCGGAAGCGCTTGAGGTTCTCGCGCCGCTTCGTGCCCGAAACCTCGTCGGCGTGGTCCAGCACGTTTTCCAAGGTGCCGTATTTCTGCAGCAGTTGGGAGGCCAGTTTGGGCCCAACGAGCGGCACGCCGGGCACGTTGTCCACCGAATCGCCCACCAGGGCCTGGAAATCCACCACTTGCTCGGGCGCGATGCCCCATTCGCGGTGCAGGGTCTCCGGATCGAACAGCTCTTGTTTGCGCAGGTTATAGAGGGATACGCGGTCGCTCAGGAGTTGGCGGCAGTCCTTGTCGCTGGTCACAAGGAAACAGCGGCCGCCGCGCTGGTGGACCAGGCGGGCCACCGTGGCCAGGATGTCGTCGGCCTCATAGGACTCGCAGCCCAAGGCCGGAATGCCCAGCGCTGCGACCAGCCGATAGATCAGCGGCATCTGGGGCAAGAGGTCCTCGTGCATCTCCGGCCGGTCGATCTTGTACTGGTCGTAAAGCTCGTGGCGGAAGGTCTTGCCCGGCAGGTCGAACGCACAGAAGAAGTAGTCCGGGCGCTGGGTGGCAAGCAGGTCGAGCAGGTCGCGGGCCAGACCGAAGACCGCGCCGATCGGCTCGCCGCGGGGTCCGGTCATGTTGGGCATGGCGTGGAAGAGCTGGTGGATCAGGCTGTGGGCGTCCACCACCCAGACCGATCGGTCCCCGAAGCTCTCCGGGGGCGGGGTGCTGGTCCGGCACAGCGGCAGAGCACCAGCATCCGGCGTGCTCCAGTCTCCAGGGCCTGCCGATGGGGGCGAACCCTCCGGCCTGGGGGATGCACCGGCCGGCCCGAACCCGGGAAGCGACGGCTGTTTGTCCCGCGCTTCCATGGGCCAGGGGGAGGGGGAATTGACGGACCGGAGGTCCGTCCTACTGCGTTTGTCCCGCGCGTGCATCGGCAGGGGCCTTTTCTATCCGGCGCCGATCCCTCCCGCGCCGCGACAATCGGGACAGAATCCGGCCGCGAAAATCAGTTCCGTCCCCGTGAACCGTTACTAAGGACTTGTAAAGGAATTGTTTGCCGAATTCGATGCGCAGCCCCGGGTGGCCGGGGCTGGAGCGAAGCGCAGCCCCGGGAAGTAATACTCTTACAAGTTCTAATGTGGGAACGCGCGGTCCGGCGGCGCACGATTTGTTGTAGCCCGAGCGACCGGCCGGTTCAAGCGGCGTGCAACACCGGTCTGCTTGGGTGGTGTGGGTCCGCACGCGGCGGGGGGCGCCCGGCAGCATGGCGTTTGATTGACACGCGGGGGCGGGGTGTTTACAATCGACGTAAAGCCTTTGCGCTTGGGCGCTAACCGGTTTTTCGGTCGAAGCTTCCCCGCCTCAATCGGTGGAAGGGGAAGAGGCATGCCGTCGGAGCGTCGGCCCGCGGGAACGCGCCGCGGCTTCTCGTTCAGGGTACCTGCTCAGGGAGCGATCTTGTCATGGCACGCGAAAACCAAGGCCTGCAAATCGCGCTGATCATCTTCGTGATGCTCACGCTGATCCTCGGGGTGACCAGTTTCCTGTTCTTCAAGCAGGCTGAAGACGCCGAGGCTCGAGCCAAGACCAACCTCCAACGGGCTGCCGAGCAGGAGACCAAGGCGCAGAACAAAGCCGAAGAGAATCAAAAGATGAGGCAGATGATGGGCTTCGCGCTGACCGAGGACATGCCGGCCATCGAATCGCAGTTCACCCAGGACATGCAAACCTACGCGGCTACCTTTCCCGAGGACATCCACACGTATCGCCAGGTGCTCGCCCGGCTGTTCGAGACCCTCCAGGCCACCGAGACCGACCTGGTCGCGGCGCGGCGCGAACTGCAGCAACAGAACGATCGCTTCGCAGCCCATCAGCAGAGCATCGCCCCCCAGATTCAGCAGCACGTACAGCGGGCCGACCAGATCGCCCAGGAGATGGCTGCGGAACGTGCCAAGCACAAAGAGGACTACGAGCGCATCGCCGCGGACAAGGTCGCGCTGGCCCAGCAGCTCCAGGAAGCGCGCAAGCAGTCTACCGCGGCGGTGGCCGAGGTGGAGGCCAAGCTCCAGACGGCCGGCCAGGAGGTGGTGAAACTCACCGGACTGCTCACCAGAAGGACGGAAGAGCTCGAAGCCGTTACCACTGAAAGCGTGGACGTGCCGGACGGCGAAATCCGCTGGGTCAATCAGCGCGAAGGAACGGTTTGGATCAACCTCGGCCGGGCAGACGGCCTGCGGCGCCAGGTTACCTTCAGCGTCTATCCCGCCGACTTGACCAATCTCTCCGAGGCCGTCAAGAAAGGCAGCATCGAGGTCACCCGCATCCTCGGCGACCAGGTGGCCGAGGCCCGCGTCGTGGAAGACCAGATCTCCAACCCGATCATGCCGGGCGACAAGATCCACACGCCGTTGTGGAACGCGGGCGAGCAGTTGAGATTTGCCCTGGCCGGCTTCATCGACATCGACAACGACGGGCGCAGCGACCTGGACGAGGTCCGCGCACTGATCAGCATGCACGGCGGCGTGATCGATTGTGAGATGGACCCCAAGACGGGCGAACGCATCGGCCAGATCACCGTCAACACCCGCTATCTCGTGGTGGGCGAGGCGCCCAAGGAGAATCCGCAGTTCATCGACAGTTGGAGCAAGATGCACGGCGACGCCCAGCGCCTGGGAGTCCGCCAGATCAGCGTGGCCGAATTGCTCCAGCGCATGGGATGGAGACCCCGGGCCCGCGCGGTCAACTACGGGCCGGGCATGAACCCGGAGGACTTTCGGCCCCAACTTCCCGAAGGCGGCCAGCGCGTCTCGACCGGAAACGTCTCGGACCTGTTCCGCCCGCGCACTCCACCCGCGCCCGGCCGCGGCGGGGCCTATTGAGTCTCGGTCCCGGCCGCGACCCATCTGAGAACCACCCGGCGCAGCCAGCGAGGCTGCGCTGAGTCTGCGTCGAAACGCCGCGCCGTAGAAAGGACCGGCTGCCGCTCCGTGGCAGCCGAGACCGCAAGCCCGTGGCGCTTCTCCACCCTCTTGCGCTCGGTCGGCGCCGGACTTCTCAGCGCCCCTCAATCCGCGGGAATCCCGGGCCCGCTTGATGGCCACTCGTCCGGAAGCTCCAAGCGCGGCGGGGGCACCGCCGGCGCCAACGGCCCGCTGCCGGGCGGCCGATCGGCCTCAGCGCGGGTGCGGTCCGCGTGCGGCAGGCCAGCCGGCTGCTTTTCCCAGACGAAGAGGCGTTTTTTCAAGGCCTCGAATCGTTGAGCCTGCACACGGATCTTCGGCGGCAAGTCGGCCGGATCGAGCAACTCAGGTTCGAGAAACAGTCGGGCCGGATCGCGCAGCCGGCGCGCGCGCGCCAGCAGCCACATCCACCAGCAGTCGGAAATCGACAGCCGATGCGCCCGACACAACGTCAAGAACAGCCGCCGTGGCCTGTAATAGGTGCGCCCCGACTGGTTGTTGACCCAGTGGGCCAAGAGCGCCAACAGCGCGACCAACACCCCCATCGTGGCCAGGAACCACAACAATTGTTGCGGGTCGGCCGGCTGGGCGCGGAAGCCTCGGGCGAGGCTTTCCCAGCGGCTCTCTTGGGCCGGCAGGGCATGGTCGGCAAAGGTTGCCAGCATGTGTTTCAATCTCTCGAATCGGCCAGATCGTGGTGCCGACCGCGGTACTCGGCGTGTTGATCGAGGGCCTTGGCCGCGGCCTCTTGGACCGCGGGGCTGCGATCGCCGAGGGCTGCTTCCAGGGCCCGCCGGCTTTGCGGCGTAGGGCATTCGCCCAGGGCGTAGGCCGCTTCCACCCGTACCAGGTGGTCTTCGTCACGCAATAGCGCGATGATGCTCTCCGCCAGACGCTCCACCAAACCCATGGCCCGAGCCATCTCCAGGGCGCGGGCGCGGCGGGCACGGATGGCGCTGCGCATTTGCTCTTCGAGCAAGCGCACCGAGTGGGTGTCCACTTTGCGGACCAGCGCACCGGTGGTGCGTCGCACGTCGTCGTCCAACGTGTCGAACGTGCCCAGGAAGCGCTCGAAGCGGAACTCGGACAGGCTGGCCCGCGCCGCCCGGCGTACCACCGCATGGCGACTGTCGAGACATGCGACCAGGCGGCCCAGAATCCCGGGAATGCCCCGCTGCCGGAGATGAGGGATCACGTTGGCCTGCACCTGCGGGTCAAGGTCGTCCAGGGCCCGAAGCGCCAGGTTATTGGCTTCGTTGCCGTGAAAGGCGCCCAGCGCGCGGGCGGCCTCGCGCCGGGCAGCCGGCCGGCCGTATTGGAGCAGGTATGCAACCGCGGCAAAGGCCTGGACGCGGGGAATGCCCGCGTGCATCACCAGGCGCACGGCACCGTACTGGGCCGGTTCGTCCAGTTCCGCCAACAGGTCCAGGTCGCCCGAGACCCACGAAAGAGACTTGATCCGCTTCAGGTTGTGTCGCGCCGCAGCCGACGGCTCGCGCCGCATTTTGCGCAAGATCAGGCGCAGGAACTTGAGGTCCTTGCGATTGGCCGCCACCGACAAGGCCATGGAGGGGGCGTTTTGGTCGTCCAAGTAGCCGAGCAACAGGCGCATCACCCCCGAGCGCTCGCTGTGGCTGAGCACGTCGACCAGCGCCAGGAAGATCGCCGAGTGGGTATCGTTGAGGATGGACATTAACGTCGCATTGTCGCGGTCGGCCAGCAGCAGAAAGGCCTCGATCACCTCCCGCCGCTTGTGGCGGCTGAAGTGCCGGACCGAGTTTTCCAGCGACGTGAGGATGTGGTTGCGGATCAAGTGCGGATCACGGCGGTCGGCCGGATCACCCTGGTCGGCCAGCGCCTGGCAGAGCGCCCTGCACAACTGAAGAATGGTGCGGCAGGCCAGCTCCACCCGGGCCGGCTCGCCGCCCTCGACCAGACTGAGCAGCGCGGGAACCAGGTCGTACTCCCGAAACCAGACGACCGCTTGAGCGGCCTTCTGACACATCTCGGGATCGCTGCCCAACAGCGCATCGCGCAGGGCCCCCCCCAGGCGCCCGGGCCTGGCGCGTGCCACTTCCCGGCAGGCGTCGTCCAGCTCGTCCAGCCGACGGAGAATCTCGGTGCCGCCGGCGTTGCTGCGGCGGAGCAGCAACGCGCGCACCGCTTCCGCTCGAATCCGACCGTCCGCCGAATCCAACGCGGGCACGAGCACCCGCACGGCTGCCTCGTTGGCCGTCTGGGCAAGCAGTTGAAATGTGGTCGACAGTCCGCCCACGGCGCGCACTCTCTCCAGAGACAGTGTTCCCCTATCTGCCATCGGCTCGGCCAATCTGAAACTTCATGCCAAAGCACAATCCTTACCAGCATTCTCTAGATTACCAGCTCGGCCCGATTGGCAGTTTAATATCTGGTTTCTCATCGTCCGACGACCTGCCGCTGATCGCCGGGCCAGGTCTGTCCACAAACCACTTCGGGCGCACCCGATGGCCCTCTTTGCCCCCATCGGTCGTCCCGCTATGTGTGGGTCAAGAGGGTAGCCCGCTAGAGGGTATCGCTCCGCCGTGGCCGTCGAGAGGTGGCGTCTGGAGGGTCACGCTCCGTCGTGGCCGTCGAGAGATGGCGTCTGGAGGGCCACGCTCCGTCGTGGCCGTCAAGAGGTGGCGTCTGGAGGGCCACGCTCCGTCGTGGCCGTCGAGAGGTGGCGTCTGGAGGGCCACGCTCCGTCGCGGCCGTCAAGAGGTGGCGTCTGGAGGGCCACGCTCCGTCGTGGCCGTCAAACCGTGCGGCACGCCGCTTGCAGATTGGGCCCCTGGAAGCTACTTCTGGAGATTGGTGCGCGGTCGGAACGCGGCAGTAACCACCGGCCGCCCAGGCCGAATCCACTTGTGAAACAGCCGATTGCGCGGCCTCGGCCCTTCCCTTTTTGAGCCTTGCGAGGATTCCCAGCATGTCCGCCCCGCTGACCGCCGGCCAGGCACTGGATCGCCATTTTCTCGACATGCGCGCTCGATTGATCGACCTGGCCGCTGCGCTGGACCGCATTTGCCGGGCCAAAGGCTCGGCCGACGACGACCCGCGCATGGCCCAGATTCACCGGGCCCTCGAAATCCTCGCCCAACAGCCCGATGATCGGGCCGAGCAGCTCCAATTGCTGTTTTCCTTGCCCTACGACGCCGACTGGCGCCAGCCCTGAGGGCCGGCCGGCAGGAGATGGGCCCGGCGCCCAAAGCTGAAGAACACTTCCTCGGAGTCACGGAACCCGCCCATGGACTTCTTCGATCCCCACATCCATATTGCCTCGCGCACGACCGACGACCTCGATGCCATGGCCCGGGCGGGCTGCAAGGTGGTCGGCGAGCCCGCCTTCTGGATGGGCTACAATCGCAGCGGCGCGAACAGCTTCTACGACTACTTCCGCCAGTTGACCGAATGGGAGCCCACGCGCACGGCCAGGTACGGCATCCAGCACTACGCCTGGATGGGCATCAATGCCAAGGAAGCCGAAGACGTGGGTTTTGCGCGCGAGGTGATCGCGCTAGTGCCCGAGTTCCTCGAACGGCCGAATGTGTTGGGGATCGGCGAGGTCGGCCTGCACAAGTGTACGGCCAACGAGGTGACCACCCTGCTGGAGCTGATCGAGCTGGCCCTGGGACGCCGCGAGCTGATGCTCTTCCACACCCCGCACCTGGAAGACAAATACAAGGGCACGCGCATGATCCTCGATCTGCTGCGGGCCGACCGGCGCGTGGAGCCCGACCGGGTGTGCATCGACCATTGCGAGGAGCACACGATCCGGCTGGCACTGGAAGAGGGCTACTGGGCGGGGATTACCCTCTACCCGACCACCAAGGCCACGCCCGCGCGCGCGGCCGACATGGTGGAGGTCTACGGAGCAGAGCGGGTTCTGGTCAACAGCTCGGCCGACTGGGGGCCTTCCGATCCGCTGGCCGTGGTGCGATTCATCCTGGAGATGCGCCGCCGCGGACATCCCGACTCAGTGATCGGGCAGGTGGTTTTCGGCAATCCGCGGGAGTTCTTCCGCCGGAGCCGCCATTTCGTTTAACGGCGAGCCGCAGGCGACTGTGTCCATCTCGCCCGTGCCCTGAGTCATACGGGTGCCCTGAGTCACGCCGGCGCCTTCGGCTTGCCGTTAAACGATCATCGGGGCGACTGTGGCCGTCACCCTCCAACCATAGGATGCGTGCGCGCACGCCCGCGACTCGCTGGGCCATTTGTCCGCCGTCTGGCTTTCGGCGGCTCCAGGGCGTAGCACGCCCGCTACTCGTTCAGGCCAGCTCGCGGTCTTCGAAGAGCAACAAGGCCACCAGCAGCGCCACCGTGCTGTAGAGCAGGCAATACACGCCTGCCCAGGCCACGTAGCTCATCGGCACCTGCTTACCCGTGGCGATGGCGGCGTAAATGTTGAAGTGGTCCAGCACGGGCAGCACGGTGGAAAGAAACATGGCCACAAAGGGCACCACGGCCAGCTTGCCGGCCGCGGAATGGGCCAAGGTGGGCAAGAGATGGCCCAAGGCGTAGATCGCCGCACAGATCACCAGATTGGGGATCATGGGCAAGCGCGTGGATACGGCCACGGCGATCGAAACCATCACCACCGCTTCGAAGAAGGCCAGCAGCAGACCGGGCATGATCAGCCACACTTCTTCCGCACATTGCCGCCAGCTCGGGTCCGGCATCATGTTTTCCCACGCATCATAAACCACCTTGTACGAAACCGTGGCCAGAAACAGCGTGCCCAGCACAATGAACACCACGGCCACCGGTACGAGCACCCCCAGGAACTTGCCGATGATGAACTGCCACCGGCCGACCGGCTTGCACAAGAGCGTCAGCGCCGTGCGCCCCTCGATCTCGTCGGCGATCGACATACTGGCCGTCCACACCCCCAGCCCGATCGACAGCACCATGATCACCGTCAACCCCGCGTCCTTGAGCATCTTGATGTCTTCGCCGAACGTGTTGTAGGGGATGAAAGGAGACGCAAACAGCAGGAACGCCCCGATCCCCAGCAACACGTAGAACAACGGCTGGGAGAAAGTCTCCTTGGATGCGGTCCGGGCGATGGCCGCCATCTTGGGTGCAATCAGCCGAAGCACCAGGCCGGCGCCGAGCAACACTGCCACGGCGCCGGCCATCACCACGGCTACCCAGACCAGCGGCCACATCCAGGGTCTGACCCACGTGAACCAGGAGGCCAGTAGCTCCACGACAAGTCTCCCCAATCGCCCGCGGTCGGGCTGCTCTATCGGCTGCCGTTGCCCGCTTCGCCCGCCATCACTCCTGCGCCGCGCGAGGCCGCTTGGAACTCCTAAACGAACTGTTTCCCCAATCACAAGCCCGACCCCGGGTGGCCGGGGCTGGAACGAAGTGAAGCCCCGGGGAAGTAATGCATTTACGAACCCTTGCCACAAGGCCCCGCCGTGGCCTGCGGAGCGCTCAGAGACTATCCGAAAACACAGTTTGGGTGGCCGTAGCTCGACCAAAGAAAAGCCACGGACCGGTTTTCCGGGGTTTCGCTACGCTCCAACCCCGGCCACCCAGTTGCACGCCGGTTCTCGGATAGTCTCTCAAAATCGGATTTCAAACCCCTCAAACTCGCCCGTGGCCCGTCGCCTGTCTTTTTCCACGCGGCGGATGTAGGCGCGCATGGCCTTCTGGACCGCGTCGACAAACCGTTGAATCTCGCTCAGGCGGCCCTCGACCACCAGTTCCACGCGCCCGTCGGGCATGTTGCGCACAAAGCCCGACACGTCGAACCGCCCGGCCAGCGAGCGGGTCGTGTAGCGAAACCCCACTCCCTGCACGTCGCCGGAGTAGAGGACCTCGCGGCGTTCGATCCCTTCCTGCTGCATGACCCGACCCCGTGCAACCTCCGCCGGGTGCCACTGCCGGCTTGTCCGGCAGTGCGTACGGGTGGCACACCCGGAGCTTTAGCCTGGTAGGTCGGGCACTCCTGTGCCTGACAGTCCCGCCGGAGTGTTACCATCCAGTTTAGAGCGGTTTGCCCGCGGCATCCAGGGGGCGGGTCGGCTCCAACTGGTAGACACCGATTGCGGTCGAGCATAGAATTTGGGAACGATGGGGACTAAGACCGCGATCGGTCATTATCCGTCATCGAGTGGCCTGCATGGTGGACGAACAGATACTCCACGACACCGGCGTAGCGGCTCCCGCGGCGGACGCGACAAAGCGTGTCAGTTC
The DNA here is from genome assembly GCA_964467075.1 of uncultured Planctomycetaceae bacterium. Classification (GTDB taxonomy): domain Bacteria; phylum Planctomycetota; class Planctomycetia; order Pirellulales; family Thermoguttaceae; genus CAYXPN01. The sequence goes on along the minus strand of CAYXPN010000149.1, from coordinate 1,692 downwards.
GCAGTACAACTTCGTGCGGAGCCGGCAATTGGAGGGCACGTATCCCGGCGAGCCTGAGACGGGGGTTTGGCCGATCTCTCCCCTTCGTGTGCTCTTCGGCTGGGGTACGGTGACCGATGCCGACTGGCCCCGTACGATATCGCGCGAGACGTGGCCGCCGCCTGAGCCGCCGGGTCTGGATGCGAAGGCCAAGTCGAAGCGACTCTATCACTATCAAAGGATACGTTCAGCGTATCAATGCTGCATCACCCTGGGGCATCTGCTGCCGGTGACTGCGGCTTTCGAGATCACTGAGCAGTGGTTCAATGCCGAGGACGGCGTCATCCGGATGCCGGGCCCTGGAGAGGAAATAGTCGGCAGCCATTGCGTGAGCCTGATTGGATTTGATCATCTACGTTCTTGTTTTGTTTTCGCGAACAGTTGGGGAGAGACATGGGGAAATCGCGGGCTCGGACTACTGCCGTTTGAGTTCTTCGACAAGTACCTCGTTTCCGCCTGGACCTTACGGGGCGTAGGCTCCCTGCCGGATTTCTATCCCTGCGAGAGTGTTCAAACCATATCTTGGGGCGGTCTAGACTTTCTTGGGAATTCGCTACACGGTGGGGATTTGATCCACGGACGGGAGGTGTACGACGGAAGCAACGATGAGCGAATCGGCTGGACCTTCGCCGTACACCGCGATGGTTTCCTGGACGTCGAGGAACTCTTTGTGCGCCCCCAGTATCGAGGACACGGACACGGTAGTCAGCTTCTCGAAATGCTGCTTGCGCTGGCGGCCGACTTGAAACGGCCTCTGCGCCTGTGGGTCCCCTTTGCCGACTGGACTCCAGAGAACATCCCTCTGGTTGAACGCGTCGTCGAGAAGCTCGGGCTCAGCTTGTTTCATGCCAACGTGCGTTGGGCAGCCGCCATGGCACTGGACCCGGCCGCGTTGCCGCGACCTGCCAAGGCAGGAGGGTCAGTTGAATGAAAGCCCAAGACTTGCGACCCATACGTAACCGAGAGGACGCATTGTGCATTAAGCTGCCACCCCGTCCTGCCTCGGTCTGCGCGCTTGCCCCGGAATTGAAGGACGCGGCACGTTATCCGCTGCGGGGCACGCCTGTCTCTTACGAAGAGCCCACGGAGCCCGTCGCGGAAACGGACTGGGAGACGCTCAAGTGATCGTCTTGGATACCCACATCTGGGTATGGTGGGTCCACGGCGACCCGCGATTGCCGGAAGCTCACAAGCGGCTTCTCGAAGAGCATGAGCCGACCGGCTTGGGAGTCAGTGCGATCTCCTGTTGGGAGGTGGCCAAGCTGGTGGAAAAAGGGCGACTGAGACTGCCGCGGCCAATCGATGAATGGATGCGGCTGGCGCTGGGCTATCCCGGGCTTACCTTGCTGCCCCTCGAACCGGCCGTGGCCATCGAGTCCACCCGTTTGCCCGCCCCCTTCCACGACGATCCGGCGGACCAGATCATTGTCGCAACGGCACGGATTCACCGGTGTGCCGTCGTTTCGGTGGACCGGAAGATATCCGGTTATCCTCACGTCCAGGCTGCACGGTAGGATTTTTCACATCAAGGCCTGTCTTCGCGCTCGCCGGAATGGACACGCTCGCCAGAGCGTGGACGATAGACGTACCGTCCATCCTATGGCCCGTCCCATAAAACATGCAACATTGATATTGCTTGATTCGAGGAAGTTG
>CAYXPN010000148.1:0-13652 GCA_964467075.1 uncultured Planctomycetaceae bacterium | reverse complement strand
CCCGTCCCCCCGTCCCCCCGTCCCCGCATTGGCCCCTTTGACGGCCCGGCGCGCTCCTGGTAGGCTGCTATAGAGCGTTTGGGGGCTGTGCAGGCCGCCGCGGCCCGATTCGACATCGAGCAGCCGGGCGCCGGCCGATGCGCAGCGGGCAGTTCGGTTCCAGGTAAGTCTTGGCCAGCAGAAGGGTGGACCAGCCATGAAAGCGTTCGCGCGACTGGGCGTATGGGCATTGCTCGTGGCAATCGCGGCAAACTGGGGATGCTGGAGCAGGAAGCCCCCTAGGGTTGAGGCCCCGTCGATCAGTGCCGGGTCTGCGGCCAGCGGAGCCATGAAGAAATACGACGCCAACAGCGACGGCAAAATCGCCGGACCCGAGCTCGACAAGGCGGCGTCCCTGAAGTCGGCCCTGGCCGCGCTGGACACCAACGGCGACAAAGCCATTAGCGAGGACGAGATCAAGGCCCGCATCCAATCGTGGCAGGAGTCCCAGCTTGGACGCATGAACCTGGTGGTGGTGGTTACGCGCCGAGGCAAGCCGCTGCCCGGAGCCAAAGTGACGTTCGTGCCCGAAGAATTCCTGGGAGGTGACGTTCCTCAGGCCACGGGCACCACGGACGAAGGCGGGGGCGCGACGCTGTCAACCGTGGGCGCTGCGGTCGAGGGGGCGGAAGGGGTGGCGCCGGGATTCTATCGCGTGGAGATCACCAAGGACAACGAGATTCCGGCCAAGTACAATGAGGACACGATCCTCGGCCAGGAGGTTGCTCTGGACGCCCCGGGGATTCAGGAGGGAATCGAGTTCGACCTGCAGTACTGAGACGGCCGGGGACTGCTCCGCGCCCGGGGGACTGTTAAGAACTCGTAAACGAGTTGTTTCCCCAATTGTGCGCCCAGGTTTGGGTGGCCGGGGCTTACAGCAAAGCGAAGCCCCGGGAAGCTAACCTTTACAAGTTCTGAGTGAGTCGGGCACGGGCAACCACTTGGTGCGACCATGCCGGGGCCCGGCCGCAGAGCGGGCACGAAGCCATCGGGCCCCATGCAGGCTCGAACAGCTCGGAAGGCTGGGCCAAGACCTGCCGCCTGCCGCGTTTGCACAGCCGCAACAACCCTGGGCACGTTTCTCATCCGGCTTCGGGCGATGCGCGATTTGGAGGAGCTGCTGGCCGCCCTCTCGCGAAGCAGCTTTCGGCGCCGTTTTCGTCTGGGACCGAAGGATGCGGCCTATCTGAGGCAGAGGACGCTGCCGGTCGTGCTCGAACACGGCCGGCAGTTTGTGCTTAAGCGCCTGGCTGCGGCCGAGCCGCCCAACGACGGGCGACAGACGCCCATGCGCGGCCACCCGGTCTTCGTGGCGTAAGCACGCCACGGCCACGTGTTGCCGCGGGTGTTTGGAGAAGTGGCACTTCATCCCGCAGGGCCGGGAACTGACGGCCCAGGAAATCGATTACGTGCTGGCGGTCATCCGGCGCTGGCTGCTTGATGCGTACAGTGCCGACGATCGGCAGGTCAAGCCCGAGTATCCTGAGAACCGGCCTCCGGTTGGTCGGCCGCGCTCGTCGGCCGGGCGGCCGGGTAAGGTCCAATAAGAGCCGCTGACAGGACCGGGGCGGATGAGTAGAATCGGGGCTTCGGCTCTTGGGGGCGGTTCGGAGACAGACCTCTCGTGATTCGCGCTTCCCATTCGCCCTCGGTGTCCCCCAGACCGGCCACCCTCCAGCCGGCGGGCCCCGCACCTGCCGGCGGCCCGGCCTATGGCCGGCCGTTCTGGCTGGCCTACGCAGCCAATATCCTGGTGATGGTGGCGGTCTCGCTGTTGTTCCGCTATGCCGACTTTGTGGCTGCCCTGGGTGGCAGCGAATGGGAGCTGGGCTGGATCGTGGGCACGGGCATGGTGGGCAGCCTGGCCGTGCGACTGACGCTGGGCACGTGGATCGACCAATACGGCCCGCGCCGCGTGTGGCTGGCGGCCCTGGGCCTCTTGGGGGCGAGCTGCCTGGCCCATCTGGCCGTGGGAACCTGCCACGGACCAGCCATCTATCTGCTGCGCATTGCCTATTGCTGTGCCATTGCCGGCGTGTTCGGCGCCTCGATGACCTTCATCTCCGCGCGCGTCCCGCCCACCCGGACCGCGGAGATGATCGGCATGTTGGGCACGGCGGGCTTCCTGGGCATGGTGATCGGCACCCAGTTGGGCGACCTGTTGCTGGGCACCGCGGTGATCCACCGCTGGCAGATCGACGCAATGTTTGTCGCCGCCGCGGTGCTGGCCGGCGGCTCGGCCGGTTTCGCCCTGCTGGCCACGCGCGAGCTTCCCGTGCCGCGCCGCGCTGGTCGTCCGCCCCTTTGGAGGCTGATCGGCCAGTACAATCCGGGCCCGGTGCTGCTCGTGGGCCTGGGCATGGGGATCGGGCTGACCCTGCCGGGCAATTTTCTCAGGCCCTATGCCGCGCAACTCAACGTGCCGCGGATCGGCCTGTTTTTCGGAGTCTATGCGCCCACGGCCTTTGTCACCCGAGTGCTCACCCGCCGCCTGCCCGAACGCTACGGGCCCGAGCCGATGATCCTCTTGGGCCTGACGGGCGTGGTGGGCGGGCTGCTGCTGTTGCTGGTCGTGGGCAGCCAGTGGCATTTGGTCTTCCCCGGGTTGGTTTTCGGCGTGTCCCATGCGATGCTGTTTCCCTCGGTCGTCGCACTGGGCGCGCGCCGCTTTCCGGTCGAGCACCGAGGGCTGGGCACCACGCTCATGCTGGGCACCTGGGACGCCGGGCAACTGGTCGGGGCCCCGCTGGTCGGTGGCCTGCTGACCACAAGCGCCCGGGCGGGCCTGCCGCCGTATCCCACGACCTTTGTGAGCATCGCCGCGCTCTTGGCCCTGCTGGGAGTGCTCTACGCAGCGCTCAGCTCGCGGCGCAGGGTCGAACCATCGCCCCAGCCCGATCACGAGGAACAAAGCGTCGCCGGCCCGCAGCCCGTGGCCGAGGAGCTGGCCGCCCGCGAGTGAAACATAGAGCAACCGCCTGCCGGACCCGTGCCTGGGGATCACACACCCGAGGCGAGCAGCACCTGCGCGCCCCAGGCCCGCGCGGCGCAGGCAGCCGATCCGGGAAGCCGAGCCATGAAACTCCGCCTGCACCGCTTCAGCCTGGCGCTGCGCCATCCCTTTACCATCTCGCGGGGCACGACTACCGTGCAGGACACGCTGGTGGTCGAGCTCGAGCAGGACGGCCGGAGCGGGTTCGGAGAGGCGCCGGAGGTCGGCTTCTACAGCGCAACATTGGACCGCGTGGCAGCCGACATCGAACAGGTGCGCCCGCGGGTCGAAAGGTGGCGCCTGGGGGAGCCGACCGGGTTGTGGGAGGCCCTGCGCGGCGAGCTGGCCGATTCGCCGTTTGCCCATTGCGCGTTGGACACCGCGGCCTGGGACCTCTGGGGGAAACTCGAGGGGGCGCCGCTCTGGCAGCTCTGGGGCCTGACGCTGGACGAATGCCCGAGGAGCAGCTACACCATCGGCATCGACACGCCCGACAAGATGGTGCGCAAGCTGGAGGAGTTCCCCGGCTGGCCCATTTACAAGATCAAGCTGGGCACCCCGGACGATGTGGGCCTGGTGCGCCGGCTGCGCGAGCACACGTCGGCCGTGTTGCGCGTGGACGCCAACTGTGCGTGGGAGGTGGAGGAGACGCTGCTGAAGGCCGAGGTGCTCAGCGGCCTGGGAGTGGAGCTCGTCGAGCAGCCGCTCGCGCCCGACCGTTGGAACGAGATGCGCCGGCTGCGGCGGCAATGCGCCTTGCCGCTTCTGGCCGACGAAAGCTGCCAGACCGAGGCGGACGTGGAACGTTGCGCCGGCTGCTTCCACGGGATCAACATCAAGCTGGTCAAGTGCGGCGGGCTCACGCCGGCCCGGCGCATGGTGTTCCGGGCCAAAGAGTTCGGCCTGAAGGTGATGGTCGGCTGTTTTGTCCAGTCGGCGGTCGGCATTTCCGCGGCCGCCCAGTTGCTGCCGCTGGTCGACTACGCCGATGTGGACGGGGCCGTGCTCTTGGCCGAAGACGCGGCCTCGGGCGTGCGGCTCCAGCGCGGCCGGGTGGTCTTTCCCAACCGGCCCGGCTGCGGCGTGCGCCTGCTGCGCCGCGGGGAAACGGAGGCAGACTGAGCGCGGCCGCCCTCTTCCGCAAACGGGAACTGCGTGTTTAGCATGGTCGTGCCAGGGCGCGGCGAGCCGGGCACGTGAGTGCCCGGTTCGGGCGGAATCACCAATCGCGTATAGTGGAGTACCGAACAAACCGCCGGCTCACACCGGCGGCTCGCCGATCAGCACATCCGACGAGGCATTATCCCCGGGGACGCTAAACACGTGCCTTGGCGGGAGTGGATTGGACAAGTGAACTTCCCAGCAGCTTGAAAGGACCTGCAATGTCAAATGAACCCGTGTTCAAGAAGATCCAATTGGTGGGCACCTCCCCGAATTCCCTCAGCGAGGCAATAGCCAACGCAGTGGCCAAGGCCGCGCAGACGGTCCGCAACATGAGCTGGTTCGAAGTCGTCGAGCAGCGGGGCGCCGTCTCCGACGGCAAGATCGAGCAGTATCAGGTGACCGTGGCCATCGGCTTCCGCGTAGAGTAGCGTTTGCCGACTGCGAAGAACCGAAGCCGCTTCCGCGCCACCTGTCCGTTCACTCGTTTCCCGCTTGTCCGACGAACGGATTGGTCCGCCGTTCCCGACCCACGGTCGTCGGCGGCCCGTGGCCCGGCATGAGCACGGTCTCGTCCGGCAGGGTGAACAGCTTCGTGCGAATCCCCGAGGCCAGCTCGTCGAAGTCGCCGTCCGGAAAATCGGTCCGGCCGATGCTCCCCGCGAAGATCACATCGCCGCAAAACACCAGCGGGGGCTGGTGCTCGTCGAGCACATAGACCACCTGCCCGCGAGAGTGGCCCCCGATCGCGCGCACCTCAAGCTCGAAACCGGCCAGCTCGATGCGCTCGCCGTCCGAGACCGTGCGATCGGCCGGCGGACTGACCAGCGGCAGCCCGAAGTCGGCCGAGAGGTTCTGTCGCGGGTCGGTCAGCTTGGGGGCATCATCCACACCGATGACGATCGGGCACTGGGGCCAGCGCTGTTTGATGGCAGCGTTGCCCCCAATATGGTCGGTATGGCCATGGGTCAGAAGGACTGCGGCCGGCTCCCACTCGCGGGCTTCGAGCCGGGCGAGGATTCGGTCGGGCTCCAGGCCGGGGTCGATCACCAAGCACTCGGACCGTCCATTATGCGCGAGCAAGTAGCAATTCTCCTCGAACAGCGTGGAGACTACTGTTTCCAGCCTGATCTCGGGTGGGGCCAAAACTGCTCTCCCTTATGGCGCGGAATTTGGGTAAGCTGTAGCAATTGGCGGTGAGTCTCCAGGTTCGGCGTGTTGCGACGCTCGGGCAAGCCGGTCCTGTGGAATCGAACATTGTAATTCCGTCAACCCTGATTTGCGATAAGGCCGAGAGAGGCTGATTGGGTGTGCAGGGCCCTCGGGCCGGGCGCCGTCGGGCTTCGGTCGGGCGAACCGACGGCCGTTGCGCGATCTTCGTCGCCCCCGTACGACGCAGCCTTGCGCCTGCAGGACCCGGTCTTCGTGGCTGTTGGCCCGGGCAAGCGCGGGCCCGAGCACCGTGGTGTCCCAACCACCGGCCGAGAGTCCCCGGCCGCCGCTGGACCGCCCGCGCCGGCCGGCAATCCCGCAAGTTCACCACCAGGGAGGGTATCCATGATTCGTCCCCCGCGGACAGTCCGTTTGGTGAAAGCTCTGCTCGCCGGGTCGCTGGCGCTTGCGGCCTTGCCGCTGGTTTGGGCCCAGGAATCCCCGAGCAGTCCATGGCGCGGTTCAGCACAGCCGGCTGCACCACCCGACAGCGCGTCCGGGTCCCGGCAGCCCGTGTTTGGTCCGGCCGCGCGCCCCGGCCAGCGCGAGACAACCCCCCCTGCCCAGTCGCCGCCGGGCGCGGGCCAGCGGACTCCTCCTGGTGGTGCGTCCGTCTATGGCGCTGCGCAAGGCAGTCCGGCCGGCCCATATGGCCCATCTGCCTACGGAGCCGCGGCGGGCAATCCGAGCGGCCAGGCGCAGGCCGTGCAGGGCGGCTTCGGCGCCGCGCCGGGGCCGGAGGGGCAAGTCTTGCGCGTGGCCCAGCAGACGAATCTGACGGACCGCCCGGCCTACGAGTACATTCCTCCGACCCGGCCCGGCGATCATCCGCTGGTGCAGGCCGTGGAATGGGCCAAGGTCGGGCTGCGGCGGATCGAGTTGATCGAGGACTACTCGGCCACGGTGGCCAAGCGGGAACGGATCAGCGGCAAGCTGAGGGACTACGAATACTACTTCATCAAGGTCCGTCACAAGCCCTTCAGCGTGTATCTCTATTTCCTCAGCCCGGCCAATCTTCGCGGGCAAGAGGTGATCTACGTGGAGGGCCAGAACAACGGGAACATGTGGGCTCATACGGTGGGCATCCGCGGCAGCCTGATCGGCACGGTATCGCTTTCGCCGACCGGCATGATCGCCATGAAGGACCAGCGTTATCCGATGACGGAGATCGGTATTAAGAATCTCACCCGACGGCTGATCGAGGTGGGCCAGCAGGACATGAAGTACGGCGAGTGCGAAGTGCGGTTCTTCCGCGGGGCCAAGATCAACGACCGCACCTGCACCTGCCTGCAAGTGGTGCATCCCGTGCCGCGGCGCAATTTCCTGTTCCACATTGCGCGGATTTTTGTGGACGATGAGCTGAACATCCCCATCCGCTACGAGGCCCACGGCTGGCCCACCCAGCCCGGCGGCCCGCCCATTGTGCTCGAAGAATACACTTATCTGGATCTCAAGCTGAACAACGGCTTTACGGACCTGGACTTCGATCCGAAGAATCCCAACTACGGATTTCCGTAGTAGTCCGACGCACGTGAAGCGTGGAGTTGGGTGCCACTGCTGGCTTGTCCAGCAGTGCCGGGTGCACGGTTGGACAAGCCAACCGTGGCACCCCACAGTTTAGCTGTGTCGGACTACTGGGCGGGCACGCGGCACGCGTTGTGTGGCAAGCTTGGCGGGCGCGGACGGTCGCCGCGGCGCGTTTGCGGCACCTGCCTGCAGTTCGGGCCCTGGCGCACACCGGGCGGCGAGGCGCTTACCGTGAGCGTGCGCCTCGGGCTGTGCCGCGCACAACGCACCGAGGGCGAAGGCGGACTTTTCCACGGAATCCCGCGGCGAAATCTCGACCCGTTCGACGGCGAAGCTGTTCACGGAGGAACCGGCCATGCGGCACAAGCAGGTCGTCGACTATCTGGTCTACGTGGCGGTGCGCGTGCTGATCGCCTTTGTGCAAATGCTCGACATCCGCGCCGGCCAGGGCCTGGCCCGATGGCTGGCCTGGTTGTTTGGCGACGCGCTGAAGGTGCGCGCCAAGGTGGTGGACGAAAACCTGGCCCATGCGTTCCCCCAGCTTTCGCCCGGCCGGCGCCGGCGCCTGGCGCGCCAGATGTGGGAACACCTGTTTCTGCTGGTCCTCGAGGTGGCCCACGCCGCGCGCAAAATCCACGAGACCAACTGGCGCGACTATACCCGGCTGCGCGACGTGGCCCCGCTGGTGCGCCTGCTGCTGGGCGACCGGCCGGTGATCCTGATTACCGGGCACCTGGGCAATTTCGAGATGGGCGGCACGATGCTCGGCATCCTGGGCTTCCCCACCTACACTGTGGCGCGAAACCTGGATAATCCCTATCTGGACCGGTTCGTCGCGCGCTGGCGCAGCAGCACCGGACAGCACCTGATCCCCAAGAACGGCGGCTACGACCAGATACTCGACGTGCTCTCCCGCGGTGGGGCCCTCTCGTTTTTGGCCGATCAATATGCCGGACCGAAGGGCTGCTGGGTGGAGTTCTTCGGCCGGCCCGCCTCTGCGCACAAGGCCATCGCGCTATTGTCGCTCGAGCACGATGCGCCCATGGCCGTCTGCGTGGCCCGACGCCTCGAGCGCCCGCTGAGCATCGAGATGCACGCCGTCGATATCCTCGATCCCCGCCAGGCCCGGCAGCAGGTCGGCAGCATCCGCGAAATGACCCAGTGGTACACCAGCCGCCTGGAAGAGGCGATCCGGCAATCGCCCGACCAATACTGGTGGCTGCACCGCCGCTGGAAGGACACGCGCCCCCCGCGGCGCGCCCGCCGGCGCCAAGCCGCGTGATCGGGCGGCTCTGCAGACGGCCAGTCAACATCGATGGAGGGCCACGCTCCGTCGTGGCCGAGAAACTGCTTCAGACCGCTGAAGCGTTACTGCTTCCGATACACCGTGCCCTGGCCCACCTGCCGAAAACCCAGCTTGTAGAACAGCCCCAACGCCGCCCGATTGTCCTGCATCACTTGCGCTTCCAACCGGCCCACCCCCTCCCGCTGGAACTGGCGGCAGGCCTCGCTGAGCAGAAACACCGCCAGCCCGCGCCGCCGCAAGTGCTCCTCCACGACCAGGTCGATCAGGCCCGTCTGCCGGCTTACGCCCGCGGCGCCGATCGGATCGAGGTTGCGAAACGTGGCCCGAGCCACGGGCGTGTTGGAGCCGCGCGGCACCAGCTCGAACCACATCAGGTCGAACGGCGCCAGCAAACACGCCTCCCACCAGGTGCGCGGCAGCGGATCGGTGGTCAACTGGACGACCATCTGGCGGCGAATCTGCATCTGCCGCCGATCGATCGGCGCCTCGAAATCGCCCAGCTCGCGCTCGAGGATCATGGTGCGATCGATCTGCTCGTAGGCGTGGGTCTCGAACACCTGGCGGGCCAGCGTGTCGGAGTCCAGCACGCCGGGCAGCCCGCTGCCGCTGTAGAGTCCCAGATAGAACGGCGCCAGCGGGTGGACCGCCCCGCCGTAGAGCACCCTGGCCCCCCGGCCGCGCAAATACTCCTCGCATCGCTCCAGCAGGCCCGAGGCCGCTTCCTCCTGCGCGGCACAGTCCTCGCGCACCAGCACGATGCAGGTCACCCCCTGCTCGGTCGACAGCGCGGTCTCCGACTCATTGGGGCCGAACCCGGCATGGGCGAATCCCGCCGGCCGGTCGTCTTCCCAGGCCAGCACCAGGCCCTGGTAGTCGAAATAGAGCTTGGCAAAGACGAGCTGTTCGAGCAGATCGGGCCAGACCGGCTGGCGCAGGCCGCGCTGTCCGGCCCGACTCTGCCAGAGGGCCGTCAGCACCGGCGGATCGGTGTTGCGAAACGTGCGATATCGAAGCATCACCGGCAATGTGCCACCCAGGAAGCGCGACCACGGAACCGCCGATTATAGGCGCCGGGCGCGAATCCTGCCACCCGTCGGCCCCACAAGCGGCGCTCGCTCAGCCAGACTCCAGGCTCTGTCTTAAAACGCATCCATCCTCGTAGCCACCGAAAGCCAGACGGTGGCAGAACCTGCCTGCTGCAGGGCGTTTGCACGCGGCGCCCCACGCTCTGGCGAGCGTGGCTACCGTTTTGAGACAAAGTCCAGCCCTGTGTTCAGCCGGCTGAGGTGATCTACCAGCACGGCCTCCGGATCGCCCCAGAGTTGCTGCAAGCGCGGCTTGAGACCCTCGGGAGGCGCCGCACGCCGCAAATCGGCAAGGTAGCAGCGCAGTTGCTCCGCGGCCTGGGGGCTGCTGTGGAGCATCAGGTGGACCCACGCCCAGGCCTCTGCATAGTCGATCTGGCTCAGCTCGCCGGTGGGGACGATCTGTTCGAGTCGCTCCAGGTCCGCAGCCCACAAGCCCCGGCCGCCCCAGCGCGCCAGCCGCTCCAGGTGCGCCACATTGAGGCCCCCGCCGCCCGGCGCCACCTCGTAATACTCGGCCAGGCCCTCGTCGAGCCACAGCGGCAGATGCGGCACGGACGAATGCAGATAGCCGTGGGTCACCTCATGACGCAAATCCTCGGCCACCCGATCGCCCCACTGGGCATACACGGCCAAGCGCGTGTCGCTCTCCACGAAGTAGGCCCGGCGGCCAGGCAGCTCGGGCAAGCGTTCGGCCACAAAGCGCTCGAACCGCTCGGGCGACTCGAACAGATACACGTGGATCGGTTCGTCCGAGCCGCCCAGCGCAAGCTGTCGGCTCAACTCCGCGCGCAGGGCCGTAAGCTGATCGAGCAGCCGATGGTGGGCCGCCAGCACAAAATCACTGTGGAAGACCAACTGCCCGCGCACCACGGCAAATCGCTCGGGCAGGCGTGTGCTCGGCCGGCCCAGCGGCACCCCGCTGCGGCAGCCGCCCAGCCCTGCGACAAGCAGCAGCGCAACCAAGCTTTGTTTCAAGACGGTAGCCACGCTCGCCAGAGCGTGGGACGCCGCGTGCAAACGCCTTGCGATAGGGGGTTCTCCCACCGGCTGGGCACGGTGGCTACATGCATGGATTCGCTTTGGAGTAAAGCCCGCCCACCAGACCGCGGGACCGGCCGCGGGCGCCCTTGGAACAAGATCACGTTTCGCGGTTTGAGATGCCATCGGTGCGGGGCAGCCCGTAGGGTGCGTGCTCGCACGCGCGCGCCGTGTCGCTTCAGGCGGCCAAAAAGTCACCAAGTTCCGGAATCTGTGCGCGCCTGCGACAGGCGCGGGAGCGTGGGGCGAATCGTAGCAGATTCCCGCGATCCGCCATAGGGCGGCTTGGCCCGGCCGGGCTGAACGGCTGAACACGGCCGCAGGGCCCGGCCGGCGAGAAAAAACAGTCTGCTCGCCTGCAGCGCCAGGTGTGCGCCGTGTTGCAGGGGCCGTCGGGTTGGGTGCACCACGAGGAAGTTGAGCCTCTGCCCGGCGCCCGCGGGCGTGGGCCTACCGCCGGCGCCGGCAGATCAATGCCGCACACAAGCAGCCCAACAGGAGCAGCAGCGTGCCCGGCTCGGGCACCGCGCTGACGGCATAGGCGCTGAAGCTCTCGGCCAGGAAATTGGCATACTGTCTGTCGTAGGTGAACACGTCGGTCTCGAACGGCGTCCACTGAGTGCCGTCATAGTGCCACAGGGAAATCTCGTCCGTGGCCAGCTCGTCTTGCCCCACGTAGAAGGACAGATATACGGGCTCATCCTCGGAGGGCGTAAACCCGCTTGCAGCGAGTTCCCAGGCGCCGAAGACCTGCTGGCCTTCGGGCAACTGGTACTGGAGATCGTAGAGCGTATCGCCGCTCAGGGGCTGGGCCGTGAAGGTGATCGGCATTGGGTCAGCACTGGCCGGGAAACTGGCTCCGAGGGTCCAGGCGCTGGCCGTGTCTTCGACCAGCACGCGCTGCGCCTGACTGAGGTCCAGCGCCACGGGCGAGCCGCCGATGCCGGGCACTTGCGCGGAGACGGTGAAGACGTGGCTGCCGACATCCCAGGTGCCGCCCAGGGGCTGATACTTGCCCGATCCACTCCACGTGCCGGCCGTGATGGGCGCCTCCTCGAAGCCCTCCTCCGGCGCCGCCCCAGCCAGCAGGCGCACGGTGCCGGCGTTGGTGATGGTGCCGCTGCCGCCACCAACAACAAGTTCGCTTCCACTGCCCACATCGATCGTCATGAGCGATACAGGGTTGATACCAATGCTTCCCGTGGCGACCTCGGCGCCGTCGAGGACGTGGAGCACGGCAGACGCAAAGAACTCACCCACAGCGAGGTTTCCCGGGTTGGTCCACGTGGAGCCGGTGCCGTTTACGGTGGCGGTGCCCTGCGAACCGGACATGTAGCCCAGGTAGCCGTCCTCGCTTGAAATCTGGCCTCCATTTTCGATGCTGAGCGTGCCGGTCCCCTCGTAGCCCACCTAGAGGTCATCGAAGTTCGTCCACCTCGACCCGCTGCCGGTCACCGTGGCCGTCCCCTGCGAGCCGGATTCCCGGCCGAGGGAGGCATCTTCACTCGAGACCTGGCCGCCGGATACAATGGTGAGCGTGCCGGTGCCACCGTGGCCCACGAAGAGGGACCCCAAGTTGGTCCACATGGACCCGCCGCCAATGACCCCGGCCCAGCCCTCTGAGCCGGACTCGTAGCCCAGATAGCCGTCGTGATGGGAGCCCGCTTGACTGTCCATACTGCCGCCCCACATGATTCCCAGGGAGCCGAGCGGATGGGATGGGTCCAGGCCGACATACACGCTCGACGCCCGTGCCCCCCCGGTCGAAATCAGTGCGATGCCACCGTTGGCGATGTAGGCGGCTTCGGAACTCGTGGGCACGCCCGCGTCCCAATTGCCCTGTTCAAACCAGTCGCCTGCACCGGGATTGACCCAGTGCGTTCCCGCGGCCAGAGCCTGCGACCCGAGTATCATCAGAACAACGGCGCACAGCCAGGCCGTAAGGACTTGTGACGGGATAACATACCGGGGCTTCGCTTCGCTCCAGCCCCGGCCACCCAGTGCCGTAGGGTGCTCTGCGAGCACCAGAATAGTCGTGGTGCGCCCAAGGCACCCTACACCTCTGCGGCTGGGGGCTCCGCTGCGCTTCGACCCCAGCCACCCGCCGCCTCTATACAAATACTGCCGTACTACGCGCGGCCTAGGCGCTGGTGCGCCTGCCGCCCGCAATCTGTTGGCAGTTTGGTTTCGTCGTGCGTACGCATCTGACCGTCGGGCAGGTCGCAGACCTGCTGCGCGCCGTGCCGTGCAAGGTGCGCGCGTGGATCCATTTCGGGGAACTGCGGGCGGTGAATCTGGCCGTCCGGAAGAACGGTCGGCCACGCTGGAGAGTTTCCACCGAGTCACTCGACCAATTCCTTCGCCACCGCGAGTCCGCGCCCCCTGCGCCCAAGCGCCGGCGCCGCAAACCCCAAGATGTCATCGAGTATTTCTGACCCCGGCCGGCCGCCGCAACTTCTTGGCAAACGCCGGCCAGTGCGGTCCCGGCGACTTGTACAGTGGGACAGCTTGCAAAAATGCGGCATAAATAAATGATGGCCATCAGGCCGGCCGTTTGGCTGCTGCCCGCTTTCGCTCGCCGGCCGGCCGTCGCGCTGTCTTTGTCTGGCAGACCATTCGGCCGTCGCTCTTTTCCCTCTGGCCGGCAGTCCGGCCGTCGCGCTGTTTTTGTCTGGCAGGCCATTCGGCCGCTGTCCGGCGTGCCCGCCGCTTTGCAAAGGCCGGGGCGGGGAAGATGCCGTTGGCCGGGCGCGGCCAGACGCGGTTTGGCGGGGCTGGCGGCGTTGCTGCTCTTGCTGGGCACCGGCTGCCGCGACGAGTCGGAGCGCCTGGCCCAACTGGCCGAGAAGACGGCCCAGCAGCAGGCCGAGCAGAACCAGGCCATGGCCGAGACCAGCCGCCAGGCGCTCAAGGCCACCGAGCAGTTGATCGCCAGCCAGGAGCAGAGCCGCCAGGAGCTCGTCGAGCTGAGCCGGCAGGTCCAGGCCCAGCAGGCTGCGCTTGAGCAGCAGCAGGCGGAACTGTTGGCGGCCCAGCGCCGCTGGCTGGGCCGGCTGGGGATGATCGCCTGCGGGGCCGTGGTGGTGGGCGCGGTGATGTGGCTGCGCCTGGCTGCGCAGATGCGCAGGCCATGCGCCCCACAACCGGCCACCGACAGGTGGGTAGCGCTGGACCGGGCCCGGGCGGGGCAGCTTCGCGGTACTGGGGTGCGGCGAGTGGGGGCAAAACCGCTTCCCGCCCTGCCTGCCCCCCGGCAGACGCACCGCAAAAAGCGGCGGCGGCGCCCACG
>CAYXPN010000147.1:0-13715 GCA_964467075.1 uncultured Planctomycetaceae bacterium | reverse complement strand
GGCCGCATTTGGGGGCAAGAATCCGCCTTAAGCCCAGGCTGCGTGTCACGGCGCGTCTGGAGGGACGCGGTCTCTCGCGTCCGTGATTTCGCCAAATTGCCCGGGAGATTCTGCGGCCACGACGGAGCGTGGCCCTCCAGACAGGTAGGGCGGCCCTCCAGACAGGTAGGGTGGGTCAAGCCGTAGGCGCAGACCCACCGGAAATGAACCCGAAAAACGCAAGCCCGAAGCCGGTGGGTCTCGCATGTCGCTCGACCCACCCTACAAGCTTTAATTGACCCGATGAATCGGGTCACGACCAGCGGCGTCCCGGTGTTCAGAAACGCAGCGGCCGTGGCAACACTCCGCGCATGCGATCCAGCCAGCCCGTGCGCGGTTGCGGTGGTTCGGCCGTCTGCTCGGTGCGGCCTGGGGTTTCCGCGGCGGGTGCAGCGGGGCGTGCGGCCACCGCGTCGGGATCGACCGGCACGTGGGTCTCCAGAAACCGGGCCCAATAGCCGTCGAGGATTCGCAGGCAGTCGCTCAGCCGGCCGCTTTGGAGCTGGAATTCGGCGATGGTGATCAGCTTGGCCAACTCGCGCAGCTCCTTCTCGTTGAAGGCCAGGTCGAACAGGCGCACGTCGTCCACCCAAACCTCACCCGCTCCCATCAGATCGAATCGCACGCGCATCTGCGTAAGGCCCTCCAGCGGCAGATCGTCCACCTGGAAGATGAACTGGCGCCACTCGGTTGCAATGGCCGGGGCGGGCGGGGTCCCCGGCCGTGCCAGGCCCACCGGGGCAAAGCGATAGTAGTCCTGCCCGTCCAGCTTGCCTTCGACTGCCAGACGCAGCCGCGGCTGCCGGCCCGCGTCGGCCACGCGCAGCCACACCGACATGGCCAGCCGGCCCGTGTCCGGAGCGGGAAACGGCCGGCTCACCAGGCAGGTGACCGGACCGGTGCTGGCCATGTGCGCAGACTGCGTGCCGTCGTGGTGCTGTTGGGTGTCGGTCTGGACCTGGCTGTCGGGCTGCCGGGTGATGGCCCAGCCGGGCACTTCCTCGCCGCTGGTGGGCCGGCGCTCGAACCCGGGGTTGTTCAGGACATTGAGCGGCGGCGGCTGGCGCAGGGCCGCGGCCTTGGCGCCCAAGAGTCGGATTCGCTGGCCGAGCTCTGCTTCGACCACCTGGGGCCACCTCGCCCGCGGCTGTGAATACGCCACGTCCGGCGCGGAGAGCCGCACCGCCACGACCTCGTAGGGTCCCAAGTCCACGCTCCAATACGTGCCCTCGCTGTCGTTGCGCAACGGGGCCACGCGCCGCCGACCGGTGAGTTCCTCGAGCCGGCATCCCGGCGGCGCCCGGACGCGAACCTGCGCGGAAGTGGCAAACGGGGCGTCGTTGAGCGCATACAAGTAGGTCATGCCGCCCGTCGAGGCAAACCGGAAGGTGACCGGCTGCGAATCGCTCTGCGCCGAGTCGGTGTCCACCTTGGCAAAGGGCACCGCCGGCAACTGGCGGCAGACGGCCACCACGTCGCCGATCGCCTCTTCCTGTCCCATCGGCAGCATCCACCCCCCGTTGGCCAGCACCTGGGCGTCGAGCGCAGCCAGCGCGTGGATCAGGCGCCGGCGGTTCTGGGCCTCCGAAAGCGCCGGCTGCGCCGTCAGCCAGGTGTAGCTCGGCTGGATCGGGCTCTGCTGGTCGAACGAGGCCAGGTGTACCTGCTGCGGGCGATGGAAGAACAGGCTTCCGGGGACGGACAACTGCTGGAAACAGCGATCCACGTCGGGCAGGCGTTCGAGGTGGCGGGCCGCGGCCCGAAGCGCGGGCGTTTCTCCGCAGATGACCCACTCCGGGCGCAACAACACCACGCCCGGCTGGTCTCGCCAGGCCTCGGCTTCGAGCCCTGTCTCCAAGATGACCTCGGCCAGCGTGGTCCGCTGCACCAGCGTGGGGCGCAGGCGGTATTCGGTCTCGCGCCCGCCCAGCAGGCCGGCCGCGGTCAAATACAGGCGCGCGTCCGGGCGCACCGCGGCGATCTGTTCGTGGGCTCGACGGTAGAAGTCGGTCATCTGGCGGGCCCGCCACCGCACCCAAAGCTCGCGCTGGGGCCCGGCCAGAAAGGCCGCGCGCCGGGCAAACCGATCGGGCCCTTCTCCCGGCACCTTCAGGCCGGTGTCTTGTTCGAATCGGGTGATCGTGGCGTCGTCCATTCCCCATTCGGGACTGAGCAACCGGGTGTAGCTCTCCGCCGAAAGCTGCAACGCCACGCCGCCGAACGAGGGATGGGCCCCGTAGCGGTCCGCCACCCGGCCGATGACGCTCAAGACAGCTTCCTGCACGCGGGGGTGCAAGGGGTTGTAGTACGGGCCTTCACCGGGCACCCGCGCCACCAGCTCGGCGTGCGCGGCGCCTTGCGGCCCGATCCACTGCATGCCTTGTCGTGCGGTGCCGCCGGCGCGCAGCTCGGCCTCCAGCTCGGGCAGCGGGGCGCTGAAGTCGAGCGCAGGAATCAGTTGCAGACGCTCCCGGTCGAACATGCGGAAGAGCATTTCCAGCACGTCTTTGCGCACCGGGTCCTGGCCCGTGCCGAACAAGGCGCCTTTGTCGTAGCGCGGCGTGGGCTGCAAATCGTCGGCCGGGAAGATCGTGCTGCCGTCGGCCAGGGCGGAGAGCACCACGGCGTTGTAGCCCACGTAGTTCAGATACTCCACCAGGCGCGAGCCACCCTCGTAGAAGGTCGTCCAGTCGTCCAGGCTGTGGCCGCTGAAGCTGTCGAAAGCCTCGCGTGCGCCGAAGTTCTCGGGAAACAAGGGCCGGTGGTAATAGGCCGCCACCACACGTCCGCCCGCGGGCGTGCCCGGGGGCACCGCGGCCGGAAGGTGCCTGGGCCCGGTGAGCACGCGAATCCGGCCGTAGACGGCCGGCTGGGACCGGCGATGGTTGACCATCAGCAGGATGGGGTTGGCGGTGCGCGGCCAGAAGACCAGCCGGTGGTGCAGCCACTCGGTGGGCCGACCGGCCAGCTCATCCGGCTCCACCACCACGCCCGAGTCCAATCCCAGCGGCATCAGGGCCCCCGCGGCATTGGACTCGAGGATGCTGATGCCCAGCGTTTGCGCCACGTCGCTCGGATAGGCCACCTCCAGCAAATGGGGACGCCCCGGCTGGTCGATCGGCAGCGCGTACGATTGCCAGCTCAGGTCGGGCGACTGGCTGCTGGGGGCCAGCCGCGCCACCTCGCCCAGCGCATGATGCCAGATGTCCATCGTCCCGTTGCCCAACGACGGCTTGCCCGGCCGAGACGCACGAGCCAGGTGGGGCAGGCGGCCCAGGCGCTCCCACCACCGGGGATTGGCCGGATCGATGGAGAACAACTCCGTCCATTCCGCTTGCCCGCCGGCCGCGGGCGCAGACCGCTCGGGCGCAATCACCACCAGTTGGACGATGCGCTCGGCCACGGGCTTGCGCCAGGCGAGCGGCCGGCGCACGGCATTGGCCCAGCCTTCGTCGGGCGTGGCCGTGAGAACCAGATCATAAACGCCCTCGACCGCGGGCAGCACGATCTCGCCCGCCACGCTCGCCCCCTGGGCCGCCTGGATGTGGTGTTCGGTGGCCCAAAGCTCCGCTCCGCCACGCGCGCGGCGCAATGCCAGGCGGACCTGCACTTTGCTGCCCGGTGAGAGCGGCAGCAAGTAGGGATCGACCTGGAAACGAAACCGCTCCTGCGGCGCGAACACCAGATGATCGCGCTCGAAGCGCACACGCAGACTGTCGCCCGGCGCCCGATGGATCAGAATCCGATTGCCCGAATCGTCCAGCGGCCCGTCGTAGCGCCCCTCCAGCACCTCGTTGATCGGCACGTCCAGCGTGATCGGGTGCTCGGGATCGTCCTGGGAGACGAGTTCGACGCTCAGTCGGGCTTCGAGCGCACACTGCGCGCGCAAATCCACGCCATCATAGGTCCGGGGGCTGCGCTGCCGGATCACCAGGCGCGTGCCGGCCTGGTTGCCCGGGGGAGAATCGATCCACATCGAGCCGGGCTCATCGGCCTCCATGCCCAGCGGCCGCGGATCGGCCAGGGTGCCCTGGTCGAGCGTGAGCGTGGCGTGCCACTGGCGTGGCGCCCCGCCGCCAAAGGCAATGCGCAGATTCAGGCTCGTATCGGCCGCACAGAGGGCGGCCGACCACCAGAGAGCGACGATCAGGCCTGCGCAAAGAACTTGTAGACGTGTTACTCCCCGGGGCTTCGCTTCGCTCCAGCCCCGGCCACCCGGACCCGGCCGCAGGATCGGCGATACAATGCGTTTACAGGTTCCAAAGCCGATCCACGCCCCGGAAGACCGTGGTTGGTGTGATCTGAGGCGCGACCGCGATGCTCGCGGACTTCCGTGTCCGGCCATCTTCAGCCCAAACATCTGGCGCAGAGACAGAAAAGGCGAATCTTCCTCGACAGGAAGGGGGCGGATTATATCCAGTTCCCCGCGCCGGGCTCCAGACCGGATCGGCCGAAATTGGGCTTCAGCGAGCCCCGACCGAGAGGGGGGTGCGGACCGCTCGCCTGCCCGATGGGAGAACGGGGCGTCTAGCGCGAGCGCCCCTCCGGCGGGTCGTCATCAGCCGGATCATCCGGCATATGATCGTCGCGAGTGTGGCCCGCTGAACGCCGGGACCCGGTCGCGGACGCGGCCTCTTCGGCCGTGAGGATCGAGCGGGCCACTGCGACCAGCTTCTGGTTCGTGCGGCTGGCAGTGCGCTGCATCGACCGGTAGGCCTCAGCCTCGCTGAGCCCGGTGCGCTGCATCAAGAGTCCCTTGGCCCGTTCGATCAGCTTGCGGTCTTCCAGGGTGCGGCGCAGCTCTGCTTGCTGCTGTCGCAGCGACTGGAGCTCCGCGAACCGCTTCACAGCAATGGTAATGGCCGTTTCCAGATCAGCCGGCTTGACGGGCTTGACCAGGTAGCCCAGCACCGGCTTGTCCTCGATCTGCCGGAGCAGCTCGGGGCTGTGAAGGGCCGAGACCAGAATGATCGGCAAGGGCTGGTGGCGGCAGATTTCCGCGGCCGCGGCCAGGCCGTCCATCTCGGGCATCTTGATGTCCACAATCAACAGCCCGGGCCGGCAGGCCGCACACTGCTCGACCAGCTCGCGGCCGGTGCGCGCCAGTGCGACCACCTCATGGCCGAGCCGCGGCAGCACACGCGCATAGAAATCCCGCATTTCCGGATCGTCGTCGGCCGCGGCGATGCGCAGCGGGTGCATCTTGGAAGGTGCCATCGCTTCGGTTCCTTCCGGTTCCCCAAGGCGTCCGGTTCAACTGCCCCCTGGAACACACCCGGCGAAGCGAACCCACGGCTGCGGGCACCTAACCGAATCGACAGTCAGAAGACGCGGCAAGGCAGGTCAGCACCAAGGTGTCGATGCGGTTGGCTGATCCTTCAACAGTTGAGTCAGACTCCGGTGGAGGCAGTCCCCCCGTCAGTTCCCCGGCCGTCCAGGTCCGCGCGCCCCATGGCCGGTCAAAGCCCCCAGGCGTCGGTCCGCAGCGGGAAGAAAGCGTCTTCTCCGGTGCCGACGGGACAGCCCGAACGCACACAACACACAAACACAAGTGGAAACAAAGTAACCGTTCACGGGCCGCTGCCCGTTTTCGGGCCATTTCGCGTGGATAGTCGCCTTTCGCTCCGCGAAAGCAGCGCCACTTTCGCGGAGCGAAAGGCAACAATGACGGCCCGTGAACGGTTACGAAACAAAAAAGGCGGGCCGTGCTGCTGGATCGGGTTTCCTTGACGACAAGGCACCCGACCAACGGACGGATGCCCGCCCACCGGTCACGATTCTTGGGCTCGTGAGGCCTGTCGGCACTCAGTGTACAGAGCGATCAGGCCGGCCCGTCATCCCCATTTCTGCCCGCATGCCGCCCCACCGGTGAAGCATAAACCTGCGGCCTTTCTCTGAGCGGGGCCGGGCGAGTTTCGACCCATTGATTGTAGACACATTTCGGGGAAAGGGAAGAGCAGACCGGCATTAGTAAACAAAGAACATGTGGAATCTGTGCAACAAGTCGTTCGTCGGCTCCTCTGCTTGCGCTTCGTGTCCGTGGTTCGCGGTGCCGAGGGCGCGTCGCCTTGTTAATACAGAGGTTCGCCACTTTGCAGAACACAGATACGCCGCTGCTTGCAGCGGCATTACGGTTTTTGAAAACCCATCCAGTAAGGGGCTATCGAACCCGCCAGACTCGTCCAAGGGGCAAGTGGGGCGTTTGCCCTATTGCCGGAGGATTATTCATCAGCTTGACGGTCGTGACCGATGATGCTTATGTGAAATGGCCCTGTTCATGGCGGATGGGGCAAAAGCGGCTACGGCAGCCCCTGCTCGGTCTTAAGGGACCCGGCAGGGGCTCTCTTTTTTGCCGCTTCTTGCCGCAGCCAGGGTTCCAGTGCGGAGAAACTTTCCATGAAACTGTCTCAAACAGCCACGTATGCAGTGCATGCCGCACTGCGCCTGGCACGCGCGGAGTCCCACTCGCCCGTGCCTTGCGGGCGCTTGGCCCGGGAAGGCAAGATGCCCGAGCGTTTCCTGCTCCAAATCCTGCGGGACATGGCCAAACATGGGCTGCTTCAGGCCACGCGGGGAGGGGGTGGTGGATTCCGTCTGGTGCGCGACCCCAACGAAATCTCGCTGCTGGAGGTGATCGAAGCGGTCGAAGGGCCGCTCAGCAGCGGATTGCCCGGCAACAGCAGCCTGCCCGAGGGTTCCGCGGCCGCCTTGCAGCGCACGCTGGGCGAAGTGGCGCGCACGATCCACGGCCAACTGGACATGATCAAGCTGAGTCACCTGCTGGTCGCGCCCTCGGCCGAGGGGCAGGTCGCTGCGCAACCCTCTGCGCCCACCCCACAGGCGGGTGCGCTGATTCCTATGGCAGCTCAAGCGCAGTCGCTGATGAACGTCTGACGCGCTGGGTGGCACTGCCCGTAGGGTGCGTGCTTTGCACGCACGCGAAGGAGCCGAGCCCGTAGGGTGCGTGCTTTGCACGCACGCGAAGCCCGTAGGGTGCGTGCTTTGCACGCACGCGAAGGAGCTTGGAGCCCGTAGGGTGCGTGCTTTGCACGCACGCGAAGGAGCCTGGAGCATTTGTCCGCCGTCTGGCGACGGCGGCTACACTGAGCGCGTGGCTGCAGGCAGCCCCGCCCCAGGGCGGCGCTACTCCGGCTCGATGCGACTTGCCGGGCTGTCCTGCCTGCGCAAAACCAGGCTGAGCCACCCCTGTTGGGTGCGGACATCCACCGGCAACAGCTCGCCGGCCTGTTCCCAGGCACCGGGCAAGGAGATCGGCTCGAACACGAACCGCGGTTTGAGCAGCTTCTCGAAACGTCGCTCCAGGATGGTGCGCGTGGCGATCTGGCGCGGCGTGAGCGTGTCGCCCGCGCCCGGGTCGAACTCGGGCGGGGTGATCTGGAGCTTGCCCTGGCGCACCAGCTCAAAGCCGTCGGAACCCTCGACCACGCGATACACGGCCCGCACGTCCATGCCCGGGTGCGTCTCGCCCGCCTCCTCGTAGCCGTCGGCGCGGATGACGATCTTCAATTGCTCGTCGTCGAAGCAAACCTCCGCCGGCCGGCTGGGTGCAAAGAGCACGGCCCAGGGCGCTTCATCGTGATCGGCACGCCACGGCTCGGGCACCTTGCCGAGCAGCTCGACCAGGATGGACTCGAACTCCTCCCGATCGACCCGTCTGCCGGCCAGCGTTTCGGCCAGGTTGTTGACCAGCGATTCGTGGACGCGCGCCGTGAGGTCGCCGGACACGCGTGGCTCGGGCGGCGGGGTGGGAGCGGCCAACTGACGGACGTCGGCAAAGCAGGCCACCACCCGAAGTGCATCGCTGGTCGTCTGGAAACGCAGTTGGTCGGGCAGCCATCCGCGGCGGGCCAACGGCTTGCGCAGGCGCTCTTCCAGGTGTTCGCGTGCCGGTTCCAGGGCCTGTTCGGCCTCGCGGTCCATCTCGCGTTGGGCCTGCTCGGACGCGTGTTGGGCGGCAATCTGCTCGGCCAGCTCCTTCTGCGCCATAGTGCGTCGCCAAGCCACACGGCAAGCCAGCCGACCCCGGCGTCCCACGGAGATTCCGGTGGTTTCGGTCTCCGTGTGGGCCCGGGCCGCGGCCCGGTGGGTGTGCAGGCCCTGGGCATCGAGCCAAAGCCGTTTGCGTACCCCTAGTCGGGTCACGCCATCGCTATGAATCCGTGCCGGCCCGTGATAGCCGGTCGTCTTCGTCTGGGTGGCGCCCTGGAGAATCACGTCGATCACGGCGAAACGGTCGCTGGGTACGAATTCCACGCGGGTCCGGCCCTTCGTGTTTCCCGAGCCGCGGATGTCGGTGCCCAGGATTACGTCGGAGACCGGCCCGGTCCGATCCACCGGCCGGGCGATTCCCGCTGCCACCAACTCGGCCGAGCAGTTGATCCACAAGTTGGGTTGGGCCAGCTCGGCCCGCACAGCCGCGGTCACGCCTGGGGCTTGGCCCAAGTCGGCCAGCCAGCCGGTGGCCTGACCCACGAAGCGGGCGTCTGCCGGCTCCAGTCGCGGCCAAGCTGTCTGGAGTCGCTGGGCCAGGGCATCGAGCACCTGGTCGCAGACTGCGGAAATCTGCGGGTCGTCGCTCGCCTGGAGTACGCGGTGGTAACGTCGCAGTGCGTCCCGCACCTCGACAAACCACACCAGCGCGAGTCCCTGGTGTTCGGCCTCATATCGCTCAAGCACTCGCAGCAGCACGGCCGGATCGAGTTTCGCAGCGGCGAGCTGCTCGGCCAGCAAGTCCCAGAGCAGATACTCGCGCCATGCCCGGCCGTTCTGGCCGTCGAGATCGAGCCGGCGGTCGAGGCGCTCGAAGCGCTCGGCGAGCTGGGCCTTGGTCTGGGCGAGGAGCTGGGGCGTGATGGGCTGGAAGCGTCCCTTGGACTCGCGACAAAGGGCCTCGATGCGCTGGGGCACGCTTGCGTGCGGCTCCGCGCCTTCTGCCCCCGGGGCTGGACCGGCGGCCATCCCAAGCCACACGGCGCACAGGCATCCGAGCGCCACCCACCCGGTCCGCTTCCACTGCAATTTCGCACTGATCGGCACGGAAGCTACCTCTGGTTGCCGCCCCTCACGCCTGCTCACTCTCCAGGTGCGCATGCACGCATCAAGGTCACCAAGTACAACAGGCCGGATCCGCTGGCGGGGAACGCTCTGCTGCGCGAGACAGGAGACTTCGATCGGTCGATCCCTGCTGCCCCCCCGGTGAGGGGACTAATTGTCCCACCCACCCCAGTCACTAGATTCAGTGCAGTCGCTTGATCTTTCCTAGACTACCAACTATAACGGCAAGTCTCAAGCTGACAACTTGAAGAAGCCCTTCGCGCCGCCCGCGCGAGCGACCACGGCTGCCATCCCGGCCCCGTGCCGGCCCACGGCCGAAGCTCGATGCCGGGCGGCCCCACGAAACGGGCGCCCTGCGGTCCGGGCGGGACCTTTTCCGTCGGCCGTGCCCGGGTGCGCCTCCTGCCTTGGGCTCGTGTCGGCCGAGTGGTGTTGCCAAAGGAATTCCGCCGAACGGAGCGGCGGACGCGTGTTCTAAGGCCGGGGATGCCGGAGCGGGATTGCCGGCACCCCCCGAAACCACGAGCGGAGAAACCGGGAGGTCAACGTGAAACGTCTGCTCAGTTGTGTGGCGCTGGCGGCCTGTACGTTGCTGGTGCATGGCAAGGCGGGGGCGGCCGCCGACGGGCAAACGGGCCCGGACTATTGGTATCACGACTACCGAGAGGCCATGGATGCCGCGGCTTCGCAGCAGGCGATGTTGCTCGTGTATTTTCGACCATCCGGCGGGTCCGTGGCCGAGTTCTTCGAATCCCAGGTGCTGACTGATCCCGCCGTGCGGCGCGCACTGGCCGAGTATGTGTGTTTGCAGCTCGACGCCGACGCGGAGATTACCGTCAAAGAGCGCCCGCTGCGCCTGTTGGCCCACGCCGCCTTTCGCGATATGAAGCAAAAGCCGGGCGTGGCGATCCTCGATCTGGCACACCCGGACGCATCCTACTACGGGCGCGTGGTCAGCGCCCTGGCGTTCGCAGAGGACCGCTGCTATTCCGCGTCCCAGCTTGCAGTGGTTCTGGGTCTTCCGCCGGGGGGCACCGCGCAGCGCTGGCGCGAGTACTGGCGGCGTGTGCGCCGGCCCGCGGACTCCCCGGGAGACGTCGCCGCGGTGCAGCCGGGCGAAAACCGTCCGGAGGCCGTGCAAGCTGAGACACCCAAAGGCACGCGCGAGGGCGAGCAGACGGAGGCGGCAGAGCCGGAAGAAGCGCCCGAGGTGACGTGGCTCGACGACTACGCTGCGGCGTGTGCCCAGGCCAAGGCCGCGGGACGCATGCTGTTTATCTTTTTCTACGATCCGGCCGACACGAAGCGCTGCCGGCGCTTCGAGACCGAGACGCTCGGCGACAAGGCTGTGGTGCGCAAGCTGCAAGACTATGTCTGTGCGCGCTTGCCCGTCGATGCCGAGATCGAGAGCGACGGCAAGCCCTTGGCGTTGCTGGAGCACGGTGCGTTTCAACACATGTCGGGGCGTCCGGGCGTGGCGATCCTGGATTTCGCCCATGCTGATGCGCCATACTACGGCCACGTCGTCAGCGCATTCCCCTTGACCGAGCGCCTCTGGTACTCGCCGAGCCACATGCTGGTGATCCTCGATCTGCCGCCCGCGAAACTGACACAACGCACGTTGATCTATGCGGTGCGCATCCATCCGGAGCGACCCGCGAGTACCGCAGGCACACCCGACCCGTATCTGCTCGAAGAGGCGTGCGAGCACTCGCGGCACCAGGCACGGATTCGCGTGCAGGGCCACCATCGTTGGGAACGCCGCTTCCATCGCATCAACTCCCGGCTGCCCGCGGGACTGACCGCCTCCGAGGTATGCGCGGAAAGCTGGCCGGGCGAGGGGCTGGTCGAGGCGGCCATCGAGTGTGTGCGAAGCTGGCGCCACTCGTCGGGCCACTGGAGCGCGGTAAGCAGCTACCATCCGCGCTACGGCTACGACATCCATCGCGGCTCGAACGGAATCTGGTACGCCACGGGCATCTTCGGTCGCGGGCACGTTGCCCGGGCGGTGCTGGCCGGGGAGCAGGGAACAAAACCCGTCGGCCCTGCGGTGGCTGACGCGGACCTCTCCCGGCCGGAAGCTGCGCATGGGATTCCGGCCTCGCTGGTGGGCAAAGGGGCGCCGTCGCAGCGCTGAGAGACGCTCGTTTAACGGCTAGCCGAAGGCGTCGGCTACGCTGAGAGACGCTCAAGCAGGCAATGCCCGTGCGCGACTGATCAACACTCGCGACATTTCAGCGGCATGGAGTGACCCGGCGCCGGCGGCCTCCAGTCGGCCGACCATTGTGGTGTGGGCTTCTCGCCTGCACGAACCACTCCGGGCGGCGCCGCGATGTGCAGCCGAGACGACCGCACCACAACCAGCGCGCCGCCCGCCGAAGCGGGCGCAGATCGGCCGGAAGTACTCATCCCCGAGCGGGCGCGATATGATAGTCCAAGGCGCAGCAAGCCCCCGTGTTTGGACGGGTGAATAGTCGCAGGTATCACAAGGTCTGTTTTCCAGGAGGTCTGCTCATGTCGGCGGTTCGGCTGGTCGCCTGCGGCGTGGCGATGTTGGTCTGCGGAGCGATCCCCGCGTGGTCGGCCCAGGAGCCGCCCCCCGCGGACCCGGTCGTCGAGGCCTTGCAGGCCCGCGCCGCCAGATTTCTGGAGGACGTGGCCGCGGGCAACGTGCAGACTGCTTACGAGCAACTGCTCGCCGGCAGTCCCTTGCTGGGACAGGCCGAGGCGGCACAACAACTGGTGGAAAAGACCAACGGACTCGAAGCTCAGGTGGGCACGTGCCGGGGCCATGAGGCCGTGGCGGCCAAGCGCCTCGGCACGGACGTGGTGTTGATGCGGTACGTGTTGAAGTGCGACAACTTCCCCGTGCTCTGGAGCTTCGTCTTCTATCGTCCGCCGGCTGCGGAGCCCCCGCCCGCGGAAGCGGCGTGGCGGGTCGTGGGCGTGCGCTTCGACACGGACCTGGGGCTTTTGCCGTTTTGAGTCCGGCGCCGGTCTTCCGCTTCAACACCGTTGCTGCAACGCTTCGGCCGCCTTGAGGCTCACTGCTCGAGTGCGCTCTTGGTGTGGCATCGCGCACTTTCAGGGCTTGGGGACACAGATCGGCCCTTTGCCCGGGGCTCCGCTGCGCTACGCCGCTGGGCTGTCATATTCGGCTCCTTCCGGGCCGAGGCAAACCGTTTTTTTCAGCCCGGGCTCCTCCCCCCACGCCCAGAGCACGGCGGCAAACGCCAGGGCGCGTGGCTTCCACTTGTCCCCGCCCCGACAAGCTGCGAAAATGGCCCGCGGCAACAGCCAACTCAACACCCGCCGTAACGACTCGTGATTGGGAACCACAACGCCGTTGTTCGGGCCACACGGGCTGGACATGCCGGACGCCTTTCCGGTGAGAGGTTGCCCGCTTCTTGTTCACGCACAAGAAACGATAACCTCTTGTCCAGCCCATGGTGATAGCAATTTCCCCGCCCCGGCGGTTAACGGCGTAGCATGCCGCCCCCTGATCCATCGTCCGGGAATGCCGTGAATCCACAGCCGCCCAAGCTGGCCGTCGTTTACGACGAAATCTACAAGGCGCACCTGACGGGCATCGGCCACCCGGAGGCTCCTGAGCGCTGCGACGCCGTACTGGCCGGGCTGATGGGTGCCGGCCTGGGGCCGCAGATCGGATGGCTCCGCCCGATCGCCGCGGATGAGCAGTTGCTCCGCCTGTGCCACGGGTCCGACTATATCCGGCTGGTCGAGGAAGACGTGGGCTCCGGCCGTTCGATGCTGCGCACCGGAGATACGGACATCTGCCCGCGCTCGCTCGAGGCCGCACGATATGCGGCCGGCGCCGCGGCGGTGGCGGTGGACGCGGTGTTTGACGGACGCGCAGAAACGGCGTTTTGCGTGGTGCGCCCGCCGGGACATCATGCGGGGGCGAACTTCGGGATGGGCTTTTGCATCTTCAACAACGCGGCCATCGCCGCGCGATATGCCCAACAGAAGCACGGGGTGGGCAAGGTGCTGATCGTCGACTGGGACGTCCACCACGGCAACGGCACACAGGACATCTTCTACGACGACCCCTCGGTCCTCTATTTCAGCACGCACCTGTGGCCGCACTACCCGGGCAGCGGATTGGCCGGCGAGATCGGCACCGGCGCCGGCCGCGGCACCACGCTCAACTACCCTTTTCCCAGGGGCACGCGCGGAGACCAGATCCTCGCCGCCTTTCGCGAGAGACTCTTGCCCGCGGCCGAGGAGTTCCGACCCGAGCTGGTGGTCATCTCCGCGGGTTTCGATTCGCGGCGGGGCGACCCGCTGGGCGGTTTCGACCTGAGCGACGAGGACTTCGCAGTGCTGACCGGGCTGGTGCTCTCGATCGCGCGCCGCCACGCCCGGGGGCG
Source organism: uncultured Planctomycetaceae bacterium (assembly GCA_964467075.1). Classification (GTDB taxonomy): domain Bacteria; phylum Planctomycetota; class Planctomycetia; order Pirellulales; family Thermoguttaceae; genus CAYXPN01. Next base: position 210 of record CAYXPN010000147.1, on the reverse strand, counting down.
GGTGGTCTCGGTGCTCGAAGGGGGCTATGTGCTGCGCGACCTGGCCTCGGCCGCGGCGACCCATGCCGCGGCGCTGTGCGGCTTTGCGGCGCCGGACTGAGAGGTGGTCTTCTCGGTGGGTCTGCGCCTACGGCTTGACCCACCCTACGTGTCTCCCCAATTAAAGGGCCAATCCCGGGTGGCCGGGGCTCTCAGCGAAGCGAAGCCCCG
>CAYXPN010000146.1:5753-13723 GCA_964467075.1 uncultured Planctomycetaceae bacterium | reverse complement strand
CCCACCGACAAAGCTCTCTTGGTGGGTCTGCGCCTACGGCTTGACCCACCCTACGCGCTAGACCCACCCTACGCGCTCCCCGCCCCCAAGCCCACTCGCGCCTCCGAGAAACCGCGAAACGGGCTGTTCTTGCTGTTTGCGTGGTCGAGGATTCGGGGATCAAGCCCCAAATCCTGAAAACGGGCCTCCCGCCCATCCGCCTCGCTTATTGGCGATGCAGGGTCCAACCAGCCGGGCTCTTGAGGCTTGATCCGGCCGTCGGGCGCCGTAGACTTGAGGTATCTGGGCCGAAGCTGGTGTAAGACCCTTACCCTTTGCATATCTACTGTACTATATGGTAAGTGCAGTGTACAAGTGTTCAGCACTCTCCCCTCGGGTGGTGTGCAAAGGGTCAATTGTGTGGCACGGCCGCCGCCCGGCGTCTTCGTGTCTTTGTGTTTCCTTTGGCTCAAACACAAAGACGCAAAGCACGACATTTGGGTCTTTGATTGTCCCGCCGGGCACCGAGGGAGACTGATTGTCCGGTGCGCAAGCCCCTGCAGTCCAGACGCGCGCCGGCGGCTTTGTAAGCGCTCGCGGGGACTGTCCCGGTTTTCGCGGCAAAGCTGGCGAAAACCGCGACTATCCCCCTCGCGCCCCGACCTGCGAACCGTTACGCGCGTTTTTGGCGCGCCCCCGGTCCCAGGGCCCGCCACACCGGGCGTGGCCCGTCGCGTCCGTCAAGGAGACAGGTCCATGGTGCAGTTGCTCGGATGTTGCCGGCGCTGGTCGAGGGCGATCTGCTCGCGGAGATTGACTCGGCTGTGTTTGGTTTGGCTCACGGCCGTTCTGCTGGCGGGAGCCGCTCTAAGCGCAGCACCGGCTACAGCCCAAACCGAACTGCCGCCGATGATCGAGCGGGCCGGGCCCACCTCGCCCGAACAGCGCGCCGAGCTGATGCGCCAACTCAGAGAGCACCTGAAGCTCCTCGAGGCCCAGTCCGCGGTGCTCAAAGCCGTGGCCAAGCTGGTCGGCCCGGCCGTGGTCCACATCGAGGCCGACGTGAGCGCCTCGGCCGGGCTGCAATTCCGCCAGGGACCCCGGGTCGAGGAAGCCGGTTCCGGCGTGGTCATCCAGCGCCGGGGACGCCACTACGTGCTGACCAACCGCCACGTGGTGCGCGGCGCCGCGCCGGGCGACATCAAAATCCACCTGGCCGACGGGCGCGTGATCCATCCGGTGCAGGTCTGGAGCGACCCGGACACGGACATCGGCGTGATGTCCGTCTCCGCCTCGGGTCTGGTGGCCGCGGAGCTGGGCGACAGCCAGCGCGTGGAGATCGGCGATTTCGTGCTGGCCGTGGGCAGTCCCTTCGGCCTGAGCCATTCGGTCACTTTCGGCATCATCAGCGCCAAGGGCCGGCGCGACCTGCGACTGGACGGCAACCAGGTCCGCTTCCAGGACTTCCTGCAAACCGACGCGGCCATCAACCCGGGCAACAGCGGCGGGCCGCTGGTCAACCTGCGCGGCGAGGTGATCGGGATCAACACGGCGATTGCCAGCAACTCGGGGGGCAACGAGGGCATCGGCTTCGCCATTCCGATCAACATGTTCATGATCGTGGGCCAGCAGTTGATCGAGCGAGGGAAGGTCTCGCGCGCGTTTCTGGGCGTGAGCCTGAATTCGCGATTCGACGCCAATTCCGCGGTCGCCGCGGGGCTGCCGGGACTGATGGGCACCCAGGTGACCGCGGTGACCAAGGATTCGCCTGCGGAGGAAGCGGGTCTGCGCGCCGGGGATATCATCTTGCAGTTCGGCGAGGTGGCGGTGGAAGACGATTCGCACCTCGTGAACCTGGTGAGTCTGACCGAGGTGGGAACCAAGGTGCCGGTGACGGTGCTGCGCGACGGCAAGAGCTTGCGGGTAGAGGTTGAAGTGGCCGATCGCGTCCGGTTCCAGGTTGACTGAGCCGGCTTCAGCTCAGCCGCCCGGCCGCTCCGGTCGCGGCAGGTCTGGAAAAGCCGGGGCTGGGGCTTCTCGGACAAAGCGATTTCCGGCCGTAGCCACCGTCGCCAGACGGTAGGACGCGGGGCCTCCCGTTGCAGCCGCGGTCGCCAGACGGTGGGGCGACCCGTCTGTCACAGGATGTTGGCACATGCCGGTCCACGCTCTGGCGAGCGTGGCTACTGGTATCAGACACGCCCTAGCCTGCCTGCCCGGCGCTGCGTCCCAGGCCGGCGATGATGGCCTCGACGACCGCTTCGGTCTGCATGTCGACGGCCACCTCCATATTATGGCGCCAACTCGGTACCCGGCGCCGGTCGAAGATGGTCATGCCGGTGCTCAGCTCGCCGGCGATCTCCACGTCGCCGGCCATTTCCCTGGTGGTGAACAACTCGGGGTGGACCACGGAGCAGAGGGCGACGGAGTCGTGGACGTGGATGCCCTCGAGGCCGAACTGCTGGCGGTAGTTGCGAAACGCCGGCGGCAGGATGGCTCGCAGAAAACGCCCCACGCACGTGCTCTCGTCGGGCAACTGATTGAACAGATCGTAGGTGAGCACCACGCGGTTGGTCACATCCAGCGGAACCAGGGTCTTGGTCGAAGGGGAGCGGAACACGGCGCGGGCCGAGCGGGGATCGCAGTAGATGTTGAACTCCGCGGCCGGCGTGATGTTGCCCGGCCCGCCGATCGTCCCGCCCATCATCACCACGCGCCCCACCAGGGCCGACAATTCGGGATCGCGCACAAAGGCCCGCGCCACGTTGGTCAGCGGCCCGAGGGCCACCAGGGTCACGGCATTCGGCGCGGCGCGCACCTCGTCGCAGATCACCTTTTCCGAGGGGTGCAGGTGCTGACGCTCGGCCACGGCAAACTCGCTGCCCCCCAGGCCGTCGAGCCCGAACAAATGGCGCCCGTCAACCGGCAGGCCGTCGTCGGGGGCCGAGGCCATGCCGATCCGGGGCAGCCGGGGTGGATCGAGCTGCTCGAGGATCATCTGCACATTGCGCGTGGCGCGTTCGGGCGCCACGTTTCCGCCGACGGCGGTAATTGCCACCACCTCCAGGCGGGGGTCGAAGAGGGCCGTGCAGATGGCCAGGGCATCGTCGATGCCCGGGTCCACGTCCAGAATCACCTTCCTGGCCATGCGTCGCTCGCAGTATCTTCAATGCTCAAAGGGACTTGCGCGGCGAAAACCGTCTGTGCGATTGTAAGGTTCCCGGCCGGCGCCTGGCAAGGGCAAAGTCTGCTCGATCGCCGAGAGGGGCCGCAAGGCCGAAACACGCGGGGAGCCGAGCGCGCAGGGACACGTGGTCTCCCAGGGCCTTGAGTGGCGCTATCTCTCCGCGGCCTGGGCAAGACGCGACCACAGGCGGACCAGTGGGAGCATGGTCGTCGCGGTGCCACGGTGCGGCGAGAAGCGGCCGTAAGGCGCCGAATCACTTCATGCGGCTGGAGTGCCGGACGGGCCGAAGTCTGCCCGGGTGTACCGGCTCTTGCAGCCATCCGCCGGGCAAGGCGGCTGTTTGCCCCAGTCGCCGGGCCGGTCGATTTGCCCGTCTCCCGGCCTTCGTGACGTGCGGCTCCACGTTCATACACAGCCCCGCGAACGCCGGCAACAGGCGCAAAAAACGCCTTTTTTTCGGAACTTCCGCCCGCGGCCGCGGTTTAGTAGGGCAGAGCGGCAGGTGTTTTCTCGTTCCCCTCAGTTTCAAGGAGTGAGGCCGATGCGCAAAGTGTTTCTCTTGCTTCCTGCTGTGGCGGTGCTCTGGCTGCCCCGACCGGCCACGGCAGACGATGACCAGGCGAAACGGCCGGAACGGCCGGGCATGGACATGCTCATGAAACGCCTGGACACCAACCAGGACGGGGTGATCAGCAAGGACGAAGTGCCCGAGCAAGCCCCCGCGTTCCTTAAGGCCATGCTCAAACGGGCCGACAAGGACGGCGACGGCAAGGTGACCAAAGAAGAGTTGGCGGCCCTTCGTCCGAGCGGCCCGCCGCGCGGTCCGGCTCGTGAAGGCCCGCCCAAGGCCGGTCCGCCGCGCGGTCCTGGTCGTGAAGGCCCGCCCAAGGCCGGTCCGCCGCGCGGTCTGCCAAAGCCGCCCAGTGCCGAGGCCATCTTCAAGCGCCTGGACAAAGACGGCGACGGCAAGCTGAGCCTCGAAGAGTTCACCGTGGGCGTGAAGGCCGCCCAGGCGATCATGGTGCGATTGGCCGCACGAGCGCGCCCAGCTTCGTACCATCGCCCGGGCCCGCCCTGCCCGTTTGGCAAAGGGCCGCAAGCAAGACCGCCCCACGGGCGCAAACCAGGGCCGCCGCAGTACCGCCGGCCCGGCGGTCCGCACCATGGTCCTCCCAAGGCCGGTCCACACGGTCGTCCGCACCACGGTCCTCCCAAGGCCGGTCCTCACGGCCGTCCGCCGTTCGGACCGCCCAAGGCAGGCCCCCCGGGCCGTCCTCCCCACGGACCTCCCAAGGCCGGACCGCCTCGCGGTCACAAGCCCGGGCCGCCCGATGTGGGCAAGCCCGGACCGAAGAAGCCTGATCACAAGAGAGGTGACAAGGACGACGATGACGACGAGAAAGACGACGACTAGCGCCGCCTGAGGCCGCCTGGGTCGGCCTGGAGCAGGTTGTCGCCTTGTCGAATCGAGGCATTCAGGGCCCGTCGGGGAAGAGACCACCCCGTCGGGCCTGTTTGTTTTTTCGGCCTCTTTCCTTTGTCTTGCTTGACTGAGCCGTCCTCTCGTTGTCTGCGATCTGGGATCTCGGATTCTTCCTTGCCGTCAGCACTTCACGCGAGCGATAGTGACCGTTTGCGTGGAACCGGCTTGTCGCCGCCCCCCAACCGGGATCACTTGCCCGGCTCGCCGGCAGGAATCGCGCAGAGCATTCGTTGTCTGGCGAGGAAAGCGGCGCGAGCCGCCGGTTCCTCCATGTGCTCTTGTCCCGTTTCGCTGCGGGATTTTCAAACCACTTGCAGGCTCCGTGCGTAGAATCGGGTAGAGGAGGGGACACAACCGAGTGTCGGACAACTCGCGGGGGCGGAGGACGCAGCCGGTGGAAGGCCCGGAATTCGAAGTGACGCTCTTTGCGCTGCCACGGCTGGAGTACGTCGGGACCCCCGTGCGCGTCCCGCTACGTGCCTATCTGGCTTTCATCAACCGCTTGGAAGGCCAGCTTCGCGAGTTGGAAGCGCGATGGGCACCGCGCGGGCCCCAAATGCCGGTGTCCCGCTTCTTTGTGCGCCGGCCGCGCTAGGCGCGGATCACTCGTCGCCGGCCCCTTGCTTTGCGGAGCTTCGCCCGAGCAGCCAATCGACGGCCGCTTTTTCCGCAGCGTCTTCTGCGGCAAACACGCTAAGCTTCGCGGCAGCCCCCGCCGCTTGATAGGCTGCTTTGACCAGCTCCAGGGCCTTTGCGCTCTCGCCGGCCAGCCACAGCTCCTCGGGCGCACTCAGCGCGAGCATGCCCGGCAGATCGCCGTATTTCGCGCCGCCGGGCAGGAACTCGGGGTCGTCGAACTCAGCAACCTCGGCGAAGCGAAAGCCACCCGTATCCACCGCGGCCCGATCGATTGCCCGGCCTGCCACGGCCCGGGCCGCGGCCACCCAATGGCCTGCGCCGCGAAGCCCTACCACGGAAACACCCCTTGCACGGCCCAGCCCGTCCACCCCGCCGCGAAGCAGTGCCACAACCGAGAGAATGTCGTGTACGCGCTGAGCGAAGACCGGATGGTTATAGCCGAACGTGTAACCCGCATACGGCATCGGCCCGTCGGGTTTCCGGTTGTTGAGTCGGGTATGTGAAATCGGCTTTCCGTCGGCAGTAAACTCGCCCTGGCCGAACAGGTCCACCCCCACCACGGCCATGCCCGCTGCCAGTAGCCGGCGCACGGCCGGGCGCAGTTTGCCCTCCGCGCCCAACAGCGAGCGCTTGCCCTCCGGGTCGATCCACACCACGGCGTTGCGGTTCCAAGCCTCAGGCTCCGCAGGCAAGAGGATGGCCACTGGTAGCTGCTCGTTAGCAGCCGGGTAGTCGACCAGCCCGCGCAACAGCCGACAGCCGTCGATCGTTTCCGCCCCCTCATCGGCCCGCTGGAAGCGTATTGCGCCGGGTGCGGGCATCTCCCGGCCGATGATCACCTCCACTGCCCCACCGACCATCTTGCGATATTCGGCCAGCGACTGCTCGTCGCGCGGCCCGAGTGCGCGCAGTTGGCGCCGGGCGTCCTCGGTGAGCCAGCAGAGCAAGGCCCGTTCGTGCTCGGGCCCGCCCGCCGGTGCAGGATGGTCGGCATCCCAGACGCTCATCTCCTCGCGCGCCAGCGGCTGGTAGTCCTGCTCGACGATCGGTTCCGGGCACTCCAGGCGCAGGTGCTCGTTCATCCAGCCGTACATGGCCGCGCGGCTGCGGTAGTTGTAGTTGTGGCCGAACTGCAACAGCGCGGTCAGGCTCACGTCCTGTTCGGCGCCCAACATGCGGTAGTGATCCTGGATCTGGGGGAAGCCCTTCTCGGGCATCTCGCGCGTCCAGTCATTTGCCGCGGTCAGCCCCAGGGGCTTTGGGGCAAAGAGGGCCGCGATCTCCACATTGCCCGTGCCGATCCGCAGATAACAGGCATTCTCGCAGGTGCAGCCGCCTTGCATGGCCGTGGAGACCATCACCGCGGGAAAGGCCACGGCCGGGCGCGGGTCGACTGCGCAAAGCAGAAACGTCTGTGTGCCGCCGCCGCTGCCGCCGGTCACTCCGATCCGCTTGGGGTCCACGCCGTCCAGGCTGCACACGAAGTCCAACGCCCGGATCGAGTTGTAGGTCTGCAGGCCCAACATGTTCTGCAGCCGCAACTCGGCCTGGGGGCTGAAGAAGCCCCAATCGCTCGGCGTATTCATTTCCTCGCGCACACCCGGGCGGTGGATCAGTTGCACGCTGTCGGCATAGCCGAGCATGTCGTAGTTGAAGACCACGCATCCCATGCGCGCAAGCTGCACACAACGGGCCTGGATCGGGTGGCGCCCGCCCACGGCGTATTTCTCGGCTCCCTGGTCGATTTGCTTCTTGACCCCCTGTTCGCCTGCGTCGTGGAACCGGCCGCCTGCCCAATGACCGTGGGGACAGAGCACCGCGGGGTGCCGGCCTTGGGCTCCTTTGGGGCGATAGAGATTGCCGGTCACATAATGCCCCGGCACGCTCTCGAAATAGACTTTCTCCACGGTGTACTCGGGGCGCTCGACCCGGCCGTGGATCACCGCGCGGAGCGGGGTGCGCGTCGGCATGGGCCACAACCCGGCCGCCACCAGGATTTGGCGCCGCACGCGCTCGGCGCGTCGCAGCCACTGCTCGGGCGAAGCGCAGGGCTCGAAGGGAAAGTAGTCGTTGAGCGTCTTGAGCTCACCCAGACGACGGTCCTCGGGCAGCTTGTCGGCCGGCAGGACCCGCAACGGGTGCTCTGCCACAGCCGCGCTTGCAGCACCGGCCGCATCATGCGTGCCGACTTGCGGGGCCGCGAGAAGCAGGACCAAGCCGCCGATGACCCGCAGGCTCATCAGCACGGTTCTCCGCTTCGGCCCGCAGCACCACCAGCGCCGGGTCCGGTCCGATCCGTGCGCGCCCCCGGCCGAGGCGCGGCCCGAGCAGCTACCAATATCACAGCGCATGGTCACCCCTCCGGCTGAGGAAATGCCCCTGGTCGATGGAAAGCATAACCGGCCCGCCGCACGTGTTCAACTATCAATGGGCCGGGCATCCTGGCTCGACCGGCAGGCCCCGTGTACGCTTCTTTTTTGGCGATTCTGCCGCGAGAAGTGTTGCCTCCGGCCCAAAAAAACGCCAGGATAGCGTAGTATGGACCTGGAGACTATCCAAAGAGTCGCATGGAACCTGGGTGGCCGGGGCTGGAGCGCAGCGAAGCCCCGGTGGGTGGCCGGGGCTGGAGCGCAGCGAAGCCCCGGTGGGTGGCCGGGGCTAGAGCGCAGCGAAGCCCCGGTG
>CAYXPN010000146.1:0-5653 GCA_964467075.1 uncultured Planctomycetaceae bacterium | reverse complement strand
GTGCGCTGATGTCAGCCAAGTTGCCCGGTACACGTTTTCGGATAGTCTTCCAGGCTTTTGCACCACGGAAACGCCGACGATGAATCGACCAAAGGACTCCTGGCGGCGCGCCCGCGTGCTCGGGTTGGCTTTCGGGCTGGTGATCGCGGCCGGGTTGGCCTGCGCCGCAGTCACGTATTGGGCCTATTGGGCCCTGGCAGCCGAGCCCACGCCCGCGCCGTGGAATCGCGCCGCGCCCGCGACCGTTCCTGCGCCCGCAACCGGCTCCGCCCCCGCGGCAGTGTCGGTTGATGTTGTGCCAAGGGAAATCGCCAGGATTCCGCCCGGCACGGTAGTGGCCGACCGCGCACCCTCGGGCTGGACGCACCTGGTCATCAAGAGCAACCCCCGGATCGCCGATGCCTCGCGCAAAGACGTGAGCGAGCTGATCGCCCGGCTGGCGACCCTGGTCTCGTCGATCATCGTGGCCGAGGTGCGGGCCGAGCCTCAGGCACCACCGGACGCGAGGTTCCGTCTGGCGAGGGTGGCGGTGGGATTGGCCACGGACATCGAAGGCCGAGCCACGGTCGTGTCGAACGAAAGCTACGAGCGGGTGGGTGCCAACTTCGGTTTTCTGGAAGCCTCGGTGCTCGCAGCCGCCCAGGAGCAGTTGGACAAGATGCGCTCTCTGCTGCGATCGCCGAGCGTGGCCGTGGTCCAGGGCGAAGGCGTGTTGTGGCTCGATGGCAAGCATTACACCGTGCTGGTGCGCTACGCCCTGCTGGTCGACCCGCGCACCGGCGCGCTGCACGCGCTCTGCTGGGGCCTGCGCCCGCGTGAAGACGGACGCCTGGAGCTGATCGGCTCGACGCTCCAATGGCTTCCGCCGGCCCTCGTCGAGGACTGCCAGTTGCACGTGGACCCGGACCAGTTCTTTCTCGGCATGCCCAACCGCATGGCCTTTGCCATGTCGCAACTCCCGCCCGGCCAGAAGGTCCTGCGGGCCACGCCCGAGTTGGCTGCTCTGCTCGCCCAGCCCACCTACACGCTCGACACGGCCCGCGCGCTGGAAGCGCAGTTGTGGCAGGTCGTGGCGGCACTGGCCCGCGCGCAATGAGTGCCGCTAGCGGCTGTCTCTGGCCCGAGTGGGTGGGGGCCTGTGCTTTCGACTGCTCTCACTCTCGGTGCTGCTTCGCGCGAGCTTCAGCGCCTGTGTGCCACTGGCTCTGCCAGTGTTCCCGTTTCACTGTGTGCCACCGGCTCTATCAGCAAGACCGCGTGCGTGCAAGCACGCACCCTACAGGCTCGGTGCTGCTTCGCGCGAGCTTCAGCGCACCCGTTCCAGGCGCAGCGGCTCCTTGGCAAACAGCTTGTCGCCTTCCGAGGCAATCAGCCGGCGGAGGTTCTCGCTCGAATCCGTAAACCTCACGCGCGGCACAAAGCCCTCTTTGATCTCGCCCTTGATCCTGCCCGCCTTGATCGCCCGTTTCTTGGCGTCTGGGTCCATGGGCCACACGAGCAACACGTCGCCCTCCACCCGATACTTGACGATGAAGTAGGCGTCGAACGAGTCGGGCTTCCAGCCTTCTTGCCGGACCGCCTTGATCTGGTCGTCCTCGTCGCCGGCCATGCTCAGATAAGTGCTGCCCTCAAGCTCAACGGGAAAGACCAGCGCTTGGCCGGGTTCATCCAGCTCGCCGTGGGGCTGTTGGTTGACCACGACCACGCGCAGCAGTCCCTTCGGCGCCTCGCCGCCCAGCAGGCCCACGTGATAGTAATTCGTCCGTCCGTCGTCCTTCTGCCGCCAGACGCCGATGAGTGCCTTGTCGGCTTTCGCCTGGTCGGGCTTGGAAAGCGGCACGGTCGAGTCATCGCACCCGCCGGCCAGGGCGCACGCCAGCAACCCGCCGGCCAACACAAGCCATGCGAAAGATCTCATTGCGACGCCTCCAGAAAAGGGGTCTGATTGCTCAGCTTCCAACCCGTACGATGGTTGCACAACGCCCAGAGAACGCAGCCCGGCCACCGTAGCCTGCGCGCGCAGGATACCACACGGCCTCTGACCGCGGCAAGACCCGCCCCTGTGCAGGGTGCTCGGGCTCCGATCAGTTTCCCGCGCCGGGCCCCGGGCGCGATTCCTGCGCTGCTTCTGCGGCCGCACGCTTGAATTCTTCGGACGGCGGGCCCAGGTAGTCGGCCACGCCACCCATGTAGCCGCCGCGCACCCGGGAAAGGATGTTGCTGAACCGGAACGCCACCGGCCCGGCTTGCCGGGCAATCTCTTCCATGCGCGCCCAGTTGGCCGCAGCCTGCCGGACTGCCTCCACGTCGCGCCCGCCGCTTTCCCGAACCCGGTCCATCACCGGGATGGTCTGGACCATCAGCCGGGTGACATCCAGCCCGGCGCGCACGAAGGCCACCCGCTTGCCGTAAACCTCGGGCGCGTCGGCCGTGCGCGCCGCGGCCCGGTCGAGCAACGCCGCGGCCCTGTCGAGCAGTTCGGGGCTGTAGACCCGGCGCACGATCCCCACCTTGACGAAGCGTCCCCGGCTGCCCAGTTGCAGGTCCGGCTGGGCAACGAAGGTGTCGCGCGCCTCCTCCATCAAGGTCCAATATGCGCGGATTTCCCCGGCCGCCGGCCCGAAACCCCGGCGGTAATAGTCCTCCAGCACCGCCTGCCCGTCCTGGAAAGGGTCCCAAGCCAACTGGGCCATGAGGTAATACTGCGGTCCCTGCGTGGCCCAGTGTTCCCAGGCGCTATCGACCACCAGCCCGATGCAGTGATTCTCGGCCAGGAAGCGGAAGTCCTCGATGGTCTTGGTCATGGCCACCTCGGGCAGGCCCCAGACGCCGCCGGCCCAATACCAGAGATTGGGCCGATAGAGCATGTGCGGCGCCTTCTTCCTCCAGGCCAACCACTGCTCCTTTTGGGTCCGGCGCGCCTCCTCCGTGGTAAAAGGAAAATGGCCCACGAACCCCAGTACGGTGTTTTCCGCCAGACCCGGCCCCAACGGAGCCGTCATCGACGGCCCGTAGGCACTCACCCGCACATACAGGTCATCGCGGCCGGGAAACCGCTCCTTGAGCCGGCGCGCAAGGTGGTTCCAGAAGGTGACGTAGCGGTCGCTCATCGCCACGTAGTCCTCGCTCGTGCCCTCATAGTGATAGCGAAACGGCGGGCCGTCGGCACGATCCCACGCGCGGCAGTTCTCGCAAACACAGATGCCGCTGGAGAAGCCGTCGTTGGGAGAGGCGCGAAGGTAATTCAGCGCGGGGTTCCCGCGCAGGCTCTCCTCGGCGTCGGCAAGCCACTGTGCCCAGACGGCCGGGTTCGACTGGCAGAGCTTTACCGTGCGCGGGTCGGGCCAGCCGCTGCGAGTGCCGTCGGGTTGCAGGGCGAAATACTCCGGGTGGCTTTCGTGAAACCGCTCCCACCAGTCGGTAAACGCATGGCCCCCTGCCGGGCCCTGGCGCGAGTCGAGCGCAAGCCGCTGCAATCGCGTCCAATCGCCCGCCACACCCCAGCGCTCGGCATGGATGAATACGTCGCGCGAAAGGAAAGTCGGATGGAATCGGTGCGTGAAAGGCGCCAGGGCAATCGTCTCCCGGCGCAGCACGTCCTCGCCCAGCGGGCCGGGCCACAACCAGCGCACCCCGAGGTAGTCCTGGATGAAGGTGTAAATCGCGTTGGCCGTGCCGTGCTCGACCCAGACTTCCCCCGCCCGCCGGTCCCGGCCGGCGATGACCAGGTGGTTTGAGTCGGCCGCGACAAGGGTTTCTTCCGGGTGCCGGAAATCGAAGTCCACCCGTGGAAACAATTCCTTCACCACCGGCTGAATCCCAACCCAGATCGCATGCGGGGGCACGGGGTCGGGCAGGCCCTCGATGATCTGCAAACGCGCGCCGCTGGTCTTTTCGATATACTCGGCCAGTTCGTGCGCGGCATGCCGCGCGCTCGGCGGCGCGTCCGCGGCCACGACGATCGGCACCCGGCTTGCGCCCCGTTCGACCAGCACCAATTCCGCCGCGCCGGCCGTGCCCGCGGCCCATGTCAGGGGGGTCACGATCGCCGTCAAGGTAATCAAGAACTTGTAAACGAATTGCCTCCCCAATTCCGTGTACAAGCCCGGGTGGCCGGGGCTGGAGCGAAGCGAAGCCCCGGGAAGTAATACCTTTACAAGTTCCAAGGTAACCGGGATCGCTGCCAAGGTAATGCGTCTCATCTTCTAACTCCTCCTGTGTCTTCTTGCGCGCGTGGCCCCGGCCGACCACCTCCGTCCGCCTCCGGCAGAACTTGCGCAAGCAGCCGGGCCACGGAACCGGCGACGGAGTATCCGACCTTCGTGGCCGCGACCCCGGCTGGGGCACAGCGGACAGGTGGCCGACGCCCACGATCGGCAGACACTCGACGAGCACTTCGAACGCGCACGCCGGCAAGCGCAAAACTGTACGCAGCAGGTTGCCGGAAGCCGAGAATCGCGTCGCAACGAGCGGAACGGCCCCTTGACCCAACCTCTTGCATGCCACTGGTTGCGGCCAAACAGAGCAAACTTTTCAGACTGTGCCAAAATGCCCGAGCACGCCCGAGAGGACTCGAACCTCTAACCCCGAGTTCCGTAGACTCGTGCTCTATCCAATTGAGCTACGGGCGCATGCCCTAGCCGCAGCAAGCCCGAACGGCCGTGGTTCTTCGGCCGGCCAGCCGCGTTTCTTCGGGAATCATACCACGAAGCCCCCGGGCGGTGAAGAGACTGGGGACCGCGGGCGTGCCGGGCCTGAGATCGCCCCGCCGTGGGGGCCTACGCGGCGAATCTCCCGCGTGGGCCGAAACGGCCCTGGTCGCGCTGGCTGCCGAAATCGTGCTCGATGAAATCCACCGTGTGGGCCGAGACGTCCCTGGAATAGGCTGATCCGTGCGACAGGCGCGCCAAATTGGCCCGCACGAGCCGCGTTTGCCCGGCACCCCTCAGTGCAGTGCCGACTGGGCCATCACGTAGACGATCGAGGCCGCAAACTGGAACGCGGCAAACACGCACAAGCAACCCATCAGGCTGTCGCCCGCAAAGGCCACGGCGATCAGCAGTCCTGCCAGAAACACGACGATTTCCATTGCTCCGCCTCCCCATCATCAGGCGTTGCCGGGTCGATCCGGCCGGGGGCGATCCGCTGCTCTGCCCATCTTGGATACCCGGGTGCTGGGGCGGTCCTGCGCTGGGGGCTCGCATGTTGTCCAGATCTCCCACATGTTCTACTTTTGCAGCCTGATTCTGGCTTGGTTTACCACTTACGGGGGGGCAGGCCGGTCGGCCGCGCGGCAGGCTCGCGCTCGACACAAACCGTCGGGCACGGCAGCGACACAGCAAAGGCTCAACTGGCCTGCGGTCAGGCGAATTGCCGGGCGGGCCTTGCTGCCGGGAGGTCTTGGCCGTTTGGCCATCTCGGACGCGATGAAGCAGAGCCGCGGCTGCACTGCGCGGCGGTCCTGGCCCGTGAGCGGCCCTGGAGCGCTTGCCTGGGACCGGCCGAACTAATAGATTGAAGGAGGCGTGCCGGGGCGACTGCGAGGCCGGGCTGGTGGTTGCCGCGGAGCCGCGCGCCCCAGAGGCGCTACCGCCGAGCAGCGGAAATTGCGCCAGTAGTCCGACACACCTGAAGTGTCGAGTTGGGTGCCACT
>CAYXPN010000145.1:0-13724 GCA_964467075.1 uncultured Planctomycetaceae bacterium | reverse complement strand
GTCCTCCACGTCGATGGTCAGTGCGTTGAGCATCGTGTGGTTGCCGGCCCTGGTTGACGCCGCATTGGAGGTCAAGGCCGACACGGGATGCTGGCGCAGCGTGTTCGCGTTGGGCAGCGTGGCTGCTGTGCGTCGTGCGCGGGTGTCGGCCAATTGGCTTCGAGGTGCCATGCGTGGGCGATTCAGCTTGGTCTCGGAGGTCAGAACTCGTTGTTATCGCGGCTTGGGTTTTCGGCCCGGATCGGCGGCGAAGCGCGCGGCCGCGGAACGTCGGCGGTCGTCGCCGTTGCCGCCGGTGGCACGCTCCATGACCGGGCAGCGCAGGCTGGCGGGCGAGACAGGGCCGCAAGCAGCGGCCTTTCCGTCGTTCTTCTCGTCCCGCGGCGGGCAGCCCACGATGGTCACTCTCCGGCTGACACGCAGCAGGCGCGGCCAGTCGATCCGGGGCAGCTTGAGCATCTTGATGACGGTACACAGCAGGATGCGCAGATCGAACAGCAGCGTGGCATGCTCCACGTAGTCCAAATCGAGCACCACCTTGCGGCACACGCAGCACAGCTCGCTATCCGGCGGCAGGTTCAACTGGGCCAGCCCAGTCACGCCCGGCAGTACGGCCATGCGGTGGCGATAGCCGGCTACTGAACCGAGCAAGACTTGAACGAACTCGGGCCGTTCCGGCCGGGGGCCGACCAGTGCCATTTCTCCTTTGAGCACATTGAACAACTGGGGCAGCTCGTCGAAGTGGAAGCGCCGCAGGAAGCGGCCCACGCGGGTCACCCGCTGGTCGTCAGCCGTGGCCCAAAGCGGCTCGCCGTCCTCGGCGTCGCAGCGCATGGTGCGGAGCTTGTAGAACCAGAAGGTCCGGCCGCCGCGGCCCACGCGGCGGTGGCGGTAGATAACCGGCCCGCGGGAGGTCAGCCGCACCGCCAGCGCGGCCAGGGCCATGAGCGGCAGGCCCGGAATCAACAGCAACGCGGCCAGTGATCGGTCCACCCAGGGCTTCCAGCGGAAATAGGCCGAGGGATTGACCGCGCCGTTGAGGTGCACGGTGCGCGTGGCCGGGGTGGCCCCGCGCAAGGCGGGCTGCTGCGTTTCAGCTTGGTCCGTGGTTCCGATCACGAGCGACATAGGGCACCTTCAAAGCAGGAATCGCGGGAACCTGAGTATACGGTTGACGTTCGGATAAACGACCTTTCGGGATTCCGGGATCGTGCAAGGCTATTCAGTGAGCTTCCACCAGGTAGTTGTCCAACACCGGCAGGAAATCCTCCAGGAACTGCCGGACCACGTCATCGCCCGGCTGGTCCGCGGCGGTGTCGGGAACCTCCAACATCGAGGCGGACGCCTGGATCTTGTAGAGGTACGGCTCGGCCGAGAACACCGCCCGGGCCCCGCGAAACCGGAATGCCTTCCAGTCCCAGACAAAGCCCGGCGGCGGGGCGGTCCACTGCCGGCCGGTGGACCAGCCGTAATAGACCCGCAGCACGTGGGCCGGCGGGCTGTTGCCGCGGAAATCGACCACCCAGAGCTCGTCCGGCGGGGAATGTTGCCGGCCATTGCCGGCAAGACCGGCAGCGCCGCCGGCAGCGAGCGCCACCTTGCGCCGCGGGCCTAACAGCCGGTAGGCCCGGCTGGAGATACATATCTCGGCCGTGTGTTCGGCAACCGGGCCTGGGGGACCAAGGATGACACTTAGCTCCACCACCTCACCGGTGCGCTGATTGACATATTGCCGAGCCAGGTAGTCTTCGGTTTGGAGCATCTGGATGACGGTTTCGGGCATCTCCACGTGCGTATCACACCGCCAGTGGCCGAACTGCTCGGGCACCTCCTTGAGCCGGCCGGCCGCGGCCTGTGCTTCGGCAGGCGCAGCGAACCGATTAGTCAGCCGGCCGTGGATCACGCCCGAGAGCACCGTGAGCACCACCAGGCAGCTTGCGGCAAGGATCGTCGATCTGATTCTCATGGTGCGGAGTTTGGGTCTGCTGCGTTATGGTGCGGGCAGGCGGCCCGTTGAGTGTTGCTGTGCTGGGCTATTGGCGCTGCGCGGGGCGATCGGGCTCGGGCCCGCCGGCAATTCTGTGCTGTGCGGTCATGCGGTCAGGTCATTTGGGCAAGGACGCCCGCAAATCGGCCAGCGCCTGCTGATCGCCCGGCGTGAGCAGCTCCCTGTCCAGTCCCGTCTCTTGTGCGTCGTTGAGCAGGGCCAGTGCGCGCTCGGTATCCCCCAGCCGGAAGCAGGCCTCGGCCAGGTGAAGCTGGTAGCGAGGGTCGGGCTCAGAGGAGGCGTCCACGGCTTGTTCCAACAGCGGCCTGGCCTCCTCGGGCTTGCCCTGGCGGAGGAGCAAGGTTCCCTTGGTGTCCAGCAGGTTGGGGTCCGGGCCGGCGATGCGCAGGGCCTGGTCCACGTACTTCAGGGCCTCGTCGCGCCGCTCAGGAACCTCGCAGAGCAACGCCGCCAGATTGTTGAGCGCCGGAGAATGGTTGGGCCGCAGCTTGACGAGCTGCTCAAACAGGCCGATGGCCTCCGGCAGGCGGCCCTGGGCGAGCCGCAGGTTGCCCAACCCCCAGAGCACAGCCGGCTCGTCGGCGTGTTCGGCCAGTGCCCGTTCGAGCAACGGCTCGGCTTCGCTCAGCTCGTCTTCTGTGGGCTCGCCGGCGGTGAGTGCCGCGACCAGTGCCACGGCCGGCCGCGCTGAATCGTCCGTCTGGGCGGCCTCCCGACAGAGCCGAATCGCCTCGCCGCAGCGTCCCTGCCGGGCCAGCGAGAGGCAAAGCGGCTCGTACGCCCCGGAAAGCTCCCGATAATGTTCGTACCAGCGCGTGGCGGCCGCGTGCAGATCGAGCGACGAGTAGAGATCGCCCACGGCCAGCGCCAAGCCCCGCTGCGCGGGCGGATCATCGGCCGCGGCAGTCCAGCGCTGCTCTGCGACCGGCTCAATCGTCTCTTCAATCTGCTCCGCCTGCCCGGTGGCTTCGAGCCAGCGGGCCTTCAGGGCCACCGTGCCCAACTGGTCCGGCGCCGCGGCCGCCAGCTTCTCGATCCACTCGCCGGCCTCTTGGTGCCTGCCCAGGCGCAGCAGGAGGTCCACACAGGCGCCGATCTCTCGCGGCGAGGGTTCTTCCAGGGTGGCCAGCAGGCGCTGTTGCCAGCGGCAGGCCGCTTCCAGTCGCCCCACCTGCCGATAGACGCCTGCCAGCCTGCGGGCCAGTGCCGCCTGGGCCGCCGACGTGCTGCCGCGCTGCAAGAGCCGTTCAGCCGCCTGTTCGACGTAGGGCTCGATCTGGTCGATCTCCTGCCGCGCAAAGAGCCAGCGGGCCTTCAGGCCGACGGTCTGGATCGCATCGGGGGCTGATTGCTCGAGCCGCTCCAGCCAGGTGCCGGCCGCCTCCAGATCGCCCTGGCGGAGCAGAAACTCCACGTAGGCCCCTAGATCCGCGGGATTCGGCTCCTCGACCTCGACAAGTGCCTGATACTGCTGCTGTGCTTCCTCGAGCAGGCCGTCTGCTTCGCAGAGCCGGGCCAGCAGGATCCGGTCGCCCGCGGCGGGCTCCTCGCCGTCGGCGAGCAGTTTCTCGAGCATCCCCCTGGCCTGCTTACGGTTTTCCGGACCGCCGCGCCGTGCCAGCAACAAGGCTTGCAGGCGCTGGTCCGCAGGGGCCAGACCCTCGCCCTCGAGCGGCTCGCTCAGAAGCCCTTGGGCCTCCTGCCAGTCGGCGTCGTTTCCGGTTCGGGCCAGGAGCAGCGCCAAGGCGCGGCGCGCAGGGCGAAAACCCGGCTGCTGCCGGAGGAGTTGCTCGAGGACCTGCCGGGCCTCGGCCAACGCGGGCGCATCGCCGCGGCGCAGCAGAAACTCCACCAGCGCCATCTGCGCAGTCGCTTCGGCAGGCTCCAGCTCCGCCACGCGCCGATAGCTCGTCTCAGCTTGCTCCTGGTCGCCCAGCACCTCATAGCCCCGGGCCAGCAGCAGCGAGCGTCCGGCCTCGGTCAGGTTGCGGTTCTCGGCCAACTCCCGCAGATGTGCTTCGGCCTGCTCACGCTGCTGTGTGCGCAAATAGAACCGGAACAAGCCGTCCAGCGCTGCAAGGCGTTCGGCCTCGGTGCGGGCGATCGCCACGGCCGCCCGGAACTGCTCCTCTGCCTCGTCCAGCCGGCCGTCCGCTGCCAGGGCCTGGGCCAGAAGCGCACAAGCCGCCGGATCGTCGGCACGCGAGGCGACCGCCTGTCGGGCCAGCTCGACCGCCCGGGCCGTGTCGCCCCGGGCCACCGCGCGCAAGGCCGCCAGAGAACTCAACGTGCGCGAGGCAGGTTGCCGCTCTTCGATGCCGGCCAGGTACTCGTCCAGTTCTTGCTGCCGATCCAGTTGGTGCAACAAGCGGGCGAGCCGCTCACAGACGAAAAGCCCCTGTTCGCCCCCGGCCTCGGCCTGCCGGTAAGCGGCCACCGCCTCGTCGAACTGCCCGCGCATCTCGGCGATCAGCCCTTCGAGCACCAGACCCGGCGGCCAGTCGGGCTGCTGGGTGCGAATCTCGCCGGCGCGCTGCACCGCCGCGGCAAAGCCGGACGCATCGATCGACTGGGCCTCGGCCAACAGCGCCCGCGCCTCGCAGTATCTCCAGAAGCAGCCGTCGTCCCCTTCCACACTTTGGAGCGCTTCAGCCCAGTTTTTCAGTCGCGCGCCTGCCCCATTGCGCACAGCCAGCTCACACAGCTCGGCCAGCGGTCCCAGCTCGGCCAGCGATTGCTGCAACCGCGACCAACTCCGCCGCTCTGCCGGCCGGGCGGCTTCGCGCCGGACGAGCGCGTCGACCAGCCCCAGAGTGGTCGTCGGGCTCTCGTCCAGCGCCAGGGCACGGCGGTAGAACACCATCGCCTTGTCCGGCTCCGCGGCGCGCAACCATGCGGCCGCCGCGGCCACCAAGAGCCGGGTGGTCTCAGGCCGCAAAGAGACGGCCCGCTCATAGGCCGCGGCCGCCTCCTTCCACTGCTCACCGCTGGCGTGAATTGCAGCCAACAGCTCAAAGGCCTGCACGCTTTGCGTAATCTCATGTGCCGCGTCGCTGTGGCTCAGGGCCACCGTTTCCAGCAATTCCACGGCCCGATCAGTCTGCCCGCGGGCAAACGCCCATTTCGCTTCCAACAGGTTGCGCGCGCGTTGCACGCCCGAACGCACCGGCCCGTCCATCAGCGGCGTCTGCTGCTTGATGACGGCGGCCTGCTGGGCCAGGACGGCTGCGATCTCCTTCTGTTCTGTCTCGCGCTGGTCGGACGGAAGCGTGTTCCAGTTGCGCCGCATGATGCGGGCTTCCGCCTCGAGTCCCAGCAGCCCGAGGCTCGCGTTGCGAATCTCCGTGGGACAGCGACGCACGGTCTGCACCACGCGATCGAACTGGCGGCGGCGAAGCCACAACCGGGCCAGTCCGAAATAGCCCCGCGGATCGGTGTGTCCCAGCTCGATCGCCCGTTCGTAGCATTGCCGCGCCTGGTCGACCAGCCCCTGCGCGGCCCGCGCCTCCGCGGCCACGAGCCAGATCTCGGGCTCCTCCGGGTTGAGGGCCAGGGCCTGCTGCAGGTCGGCTTCCGCCCCCGCCACATCGTAGTAGGACTTGTAGAGATAGGAGGCCAGCAACGTCTCCGCGCCGGGTTCTGCTTCGACCATCCGGGCAATCACCTGGTCGGCCTGTTGCTCACGTTCGGTTTGGCCCAGCGCTTGGGGTTGCTGCCCAAGCAGTTCGGGGTACTCCCGCCAGATGCGGGCCATGGTGGTGGCCAGTTCGGGGTTGCCCGGCAAGACGGCCAGGGCCTGCTCGAATGCCTGGCCTACGCCGGCCAGTACCTCTTGCTCGCCTTCCAAGGCCCCGATGCGATAGAGTCTGTAGAGTGAGAGGGCCAGTACGCGCCGGGCCGTGGGGTTCTCCGGCTGGTCCGCGGCCGCCTGCTCGGCCAGTTCCCGGGCCGCGGCGAAATTCGCCACCTCATACTCCAGTTCGGCCAGGCGCGGGCGCACTTCCCGTGCCTCTTCCTTGCCGAGCTGGCCCAGCAGGTCCCGATACAAGGCGATGGCTTGGCGTTTCTGCCGCTGCGAAAGGGCAATCCGATCCACGGCCTGTGTCAGGTGCAGATAGGCGTCCGTATCCTCGGGATGGAACTGGAGGTATCGCTGCAAGTAGCCGATGGCCGCGGGCGTGTCGCCTTCCTTTTCAAGCGAACGGGCGCGCTCGAGCATGGCTTCGGCCGTGCGCGAGACCTGATAGGCCCGCCAGAAATAGGACCCGCCGATAGCCACGGCCAGCCCGACCAGCGTGGCGATCAACAAGCGGGTATTGAGCACCCTGCGCCGCGCGCGGTGTTTGCCGGCGGGCGGGCTACCCGGACTGGCCGATGATCGTGATCGAGAACTCATTGTACGCTTGTCTCACCCTGCGAGGATTCAGTGAATTGGTCAGCCGGTGCGCGCGGAGATCATCGTCCGCTCCGGATCGGTCGCCGCAGGAAACAACTGTCACCTGAACAAGCCGGTCATTCGGATGAGGTTTCCACCACATAGTCGTAGCTGCCGTAGTCGCGCTGGTAGCGGCGGGCGGGCATGCCGTTGAGCACCGCGGCCACCAGCCGGCAGTTTGCCGCCTGCAGGCGCTGGCAGGCCTTGCGCACCTGGCCGGCCCGGCTCACGTCCCGCATCGCGCAAAACAGCAGTGCGTCGGCCGTCTTGCCCAACATCAGCGCTTCGCCCGCGGCCAGGACGGGCGGGCTATCGACGATGATGAAACGGTATCGCTGCCGGGCCTCGGTGAGCACCGCCTGCGCAGCCCCGTTGCCGAAGAGCTTGTGTGGACTGCTCCGCAACCGGCCGGCGGGCAACACGTGGATGTGCTGGCTCCAGCCGGTGGCCACCGCCTCCTCCAGCGAACACACGCCCGAGAGCACGTCGGCCAGACCCGGCGACTGCGGCACCTCGAAGATGCGGTGCAGGTCCGGAGACCTCAGGTCGCCGTCGATCAACAACGTGGGCTCGCCCGAGGCCCGGGCGAGACTGACCGCCAGTTGGGCCGCCACACTGGTTTTGCCCTCCTGTTTCGCAGCGCTGGCCACCACGAGCACCTTCATGTCGCGCAGCTCCTCGGCCAGCACCAGGGCGGTGCGCATGCTGTCGATGCTTTCCTCGTACAGGCGCAGTTGCCAGGCCAAACGCCGCGAGGCCGAACGCTGCGAGCGGCCCAGGCGCTCGGGCAGCCGGGCAATCTCGCCTACGACCGGCAGACTGCTCTCTATCTCGAGCACGTCCACATCCGTGACCCGCCGCACGATCCGCTCCCACCCCACGGCCAACAGCAACGGCAGAAACAGGCCGAACGCGCCCGCCAGGCCCATGTATTTCCACGGCACAGAAACCAGGGGCGCTTCGGGCGGCCGGGCCGCGCTAAAGAGCGTGACCCGCGCCGGCGCCTGCAATTCCGTGCGCAATTGCAGGACGCGGGCGTTGATCTGGTCGAGCACCTGCTGGGCCTGGGCCAACTCGGCCTGCTCGAAGTCCAGATTGACACTCTCGACACTTCCTTCTCCGAGCTTGTCCAGCTCCTCTTCGTACCGCTTCCTGAGCGCGGTTTCCATCATGCGCCGGCCTTCGAGCTCATACTGCATGCGTGCCAGCTCGTCCTGGCGCTCCTTGGCCACCCTGGCCTCCAGCTCGCCGCGAATTCGCTCCGTGACTTTCGTCTTCAGTTCCTGCAAGTCTTTTTCCTGGCGCTCCACCTGGGCGGCAAGCTGCTGGCAGTAAGGATCGCGCTGCGGATCACGCGAGATGCGCCGCAACTCCTCCAGTTTGGTGCGGCCCTCGGAAAGTTGCAGCTCCGCAACCTGGACTTCTGCATCCTGGGCTACAGCCTGTTCCACCACGGCCTCGGGCACGCGCATCGGCTGCTGCTGGAGCATCTCCTCCAGGGCCTGGAGCTGGGCCTCGAGCACCTCGCACTCGACTTCAGCAGCGATCAGCTTGCCCTGCAGCTCGCCCAGCGGGTGGGCACGCGGTGTCTGCGGCTCTTGTAGGGTCAGAAACGGGTCCTTGCCGGTCGTGGCAAGGACCTTCTGCCGGATTTCCTCGCGCTTGGCTTCCACCTGGGTCTTGCGATTGTCCCGCTCCCGTTCCAAGAGCTCCACGACGCGCGACACCTGGCGCGCGTCTTCCTGGCCGAGCAGCTTGAAGTACTCCTCCACCGCGGCATTGACGATCTGTGCGGCATGCTCCGCGTTGGGCCCGCGAAAGGCGGCCCGCAGGAATTCCGACTGCCCCACCTGGTTCAAAAGCAGCAACTTGCCCAAGCCGGCCACCTTGTCCTGGCCCTCGCGCTGGAGCGCGACGACCTCCGGCAAACGTGCGATCTCCGGCCGGCTGAGAACCGGCAGGAGCACCTCCGGGCTGCGGAGCATTTCCTGCTGGGTGGCCACGAACTGCTTCGACTGGCTGTTCTCCAGGGGGAAGACCAGGGCAGGCCGGATTTCGCGGATACGAATCCACGCCGAGGCTTCGTACTGGGGCTCGAAGGTCCACCAGACCACTGCCGCTGCTGCGCCGCCCAGCAGAAGTCCCAGCGGCACGGCCAGCTTCCACCATTGGCGCAGGGCGTTGAGCACAAAGCCCGCGGTCAGCCCTTCTGGCGAGGCGCTCTGTGTGGCGGCGGGCCGCCGGGCCACCAGTCGGCGCAGGGACGTTCCTCCCGAAGCCGTGGGCCAATGCGGCTCAGCCGGCGCGGGAACGTTTGACTGAGGTTTCTCTTGGGGGCCGGTCATCATCCCCTCCTTCGCTGTTCATGCACTACTCTTGCACCACACTGCGGCGCCCTTGCTGGCGGCGCAGCAATTCCCCCACGTCCGGCGGTTCGACTTCCGGGAAGAGATATCGGAGGTACCACAGCACCAGGGCGAACAGCGCTGCGGCCAGAACGATCATGCCCCATCCGGATGCATCGTGCGAAAACTTCGTCGCCGCTTCGGAAGAGGCATACTGATAAAGCAGCCCCGTGACCACGATCCGCGTGGCATTCGAGATCAAGGCCACCGGGATCACCGCCAAGGCAATCAGGCAGTTCTCCCACCACGAGCGCCGCGCCAGCAGGATGTAGGCAAACGCCAAAGCGATCACGCCCAAAAAAATGCGCAAGCCTGAGCAGGCCTGCTCCACCTCCAACTGGTGCGGGCCCAGCAGGATGGTGTTGCCTTCGGCCAGGGCGGGCTGCCCGAGCATTTGCAGCGTCCAGCCGCTCAGCAGCGTGGCGATGCGCTGCAACGGCAGGCTGAGCCACCGCTCCACCCGGTGCGGCAGCGGAATCATGAACCACAAAAACGCGATCGCCGGCAGGCTCCACCAGCAGACACGCCGTCCGAAAAGCAGCCAGACCGCCCCGGCCAGCCACGGCAGCATGGCCCAGGCGTCCACTACTTCCACGGAAAAAAACCCTCCCACGTGCCGCACCGCCACGCTCAGCCCCACCAGCCCCAAGCCCGCCCATGCGACACGCACCGAACCGGTCGGAAAGGTGTCCCGCCGGGTCCACAGGAAGTACGCGGCCAGCGGAGGTACGAGGAAACCGTGTGAATAGTCCGGCTCCCGCTGCCACGCCCCCAGCAGCCGTTCCAGGGCCGGCCACCAGGACCACAGAAACGCTCCCCCTACCAGACCAATCAAACCGCCATGAACCAGCCGCCCGGCCGCGCTGCCGTGTCGCATATCCGCCCCTTTCGCGTCGCCCAACGCCGCGGATGTCTGCCCCGGGCCGCGGACTGCGCAAGCCGCGGCCGCCCGCTGCGCTGCGCGCTGCCCCTTGGTTGTCACTTCCATGGCCTTGCCTGCTGCCACCCTGTCCCGCCGGCGATCTGCCGGCCTCACTGAATTTGTCCCGTGCGCACCGTCTGGCCGGGCTGCTCCCACTTGTGCTCTGCGCCTGCTCCGCCAGGAACCTGCGCCAAAAAAGAAACGCCCGCAGTTACCGCAGACTTTCGCTGCGACCACCGCGGGCGCTGTGCTTCAGTTGGCCCGCTTATTTTGGATTGTTTGCTGGGTTAGCGCATCACGATTGGATCACCTGGACTGATGGACGATCCGGATTTCCTTCACCCGGCCCAGCTTGCCGTCCTTGAAAGGAATCTCCACCCCAATCGTTCCACTCGTGCCATCTCGAACCGCCTCCGCGGCCAACTTTGCGAGGCACTCCACTGCGTACTCGACGCGACCACGGTTGTCCGTCCCCGCACCGCCCGGTTCCGCTGGTTCATGAATCCGGTAGCTCATGCTCACGCAATCCTTCGTTCGAATTCCATCACAGATGCCCTTGTTCTCCGTCTCTCCGATATCATTCCGTTCCACTTCGTCACTCGGTCACTCGTCCGGCCCCAGGGGCTGCCCCCCCTGTTCCGCGCAGACTCCGTTCTCGTGGGTTGCGGTCCGGCGATTTTTCCCCGGCCCGCGCCACTACCGACGTCCGTGTGATGGCGTCCCGCGACCATGATCCATCCGGTATTGCTGATCTCCGCGGCACGCTTCGCGCGCCACAGACCGCTCGACGCCCGTGCTACGATTGGGTTGCAAACCCGAGACACCCCCCGGCAAGGCCTGTGGTACAGGCCGACTGGAAGTGCCGACACTTCCACCTCTTGACTGCCGACGCGGGGCCGACTACTCAGAACAGCGTGCTTGATCGGTCACTCACCCCAAGTTCAGCCCCCTCTGCCTGAACTTCTCTTTCTTTCTGCGCGAAACCGTTCCCCCAAACGGTTCCTCAGTTTAGCGCACGCCGAATGTGCGTCTCAATTGATCCGTAGAACTCCGTTTCAATTGATCCGAAGAATTCCGCTGAACAACCCTCTTTCTGCTGCGGCAATTGCCCGTCGAGTACCTCTTAGGATTGGTGGCTCCTCGGCGAGCTGAATTGCGCGTAGCTTCTACTAAAGCAAGCCTCCGCCGCGTTGTCAAGAATGTGTCCAAGATTTCTGCACGTTTTGCGGTCCCCGGGCGCCCCGGAGGTGTGCGATCGGTGCCCGCCCCCCTCGGGCAGCGCTGACCGCGCGCTGGGTCTGACGGCACAGTTCCCCCACTGGCCGCGCGATCTGTGGCCTTCGACACCGACAGAACACGCGCTTCGTTGGCCAAGGCACGAATTATTCCCGCCAAGAAAAAAGCCGTTTTGGCCGAGATATGCGCATTTTTGCCGGCGCCGGCTCTGGCACTGGGTGGCCGAGCGTCGGCCACAGAACCGGCTGCCGCGACTCGCTGTTCTACCAACGTCGCCTGTCCGGCAAACTCCAACATTCTGCCGGTACTGATCCGCGCAGCAAACGCCACATCGATGCGCAAGTGCTTGAGCCAACGCGAGATGCGCAGCAGCGCACTGTCCAACTTGTTTCCGCGCAGCAACTGCGCGCAGCGAAACGGACTGGCTGGCCGACGCGCTTTGCAGGGCCACTCTGTCGGGGGAGAAAAATGGCAACTTGAATAACCCAATCGGGTGTCCAATCCGTGGGTTCGACAATGTATACGCGCGGCACACACACCCGTGCATCTATCGGAACGTCCTTAACCGGGAACACTCTGCTGGGGGAGGAAACGCCGAAAAACTTGGCCCAATCGGGTGGTAATCGATCGGGTGATTTCCCTTGGGCGTCCGGCAGCTCGACGGCAGAGTGGGATGCGTCTTGTCCCTTGATCCGCACAGCTCGCCGCGGGTGCAGCCCCCAGGCGGGACAAATCGTGTCCCACCTGGTCATGGCCCACCTGGTTCGCGGTCCACGGTCGCCACGTCTGCTGCTGGGGGCTTCTCGACAGACGCGGCCGCACGCGTTCCCGTTGAGCGCCGAAAAAAGAACGGCCCTTGCCCCCGCAGGCCCTTGACTACGCCCACGCCGCGTGCGAAGATATGATTCACGAACGAGCAGAGTGCATGATGCACCGCGGCGAGGAGCCCGATCCTGGACGCGGTGTTCTCTGTCCCACGGCGGGGACGCGCAGGCCGGTTGTCTCCGCGCCGCAAGAAGGCGTGCAGCGATTGGTCGCTCGCGAGTCGCCAGTGAGCGATTGGACGTTGCACCACGGAGCTTGCCGAACGTCGGACGGATCAGCCGATGGATCGTAAGCGGGCAAGTTGCCCGCGATTGAGGCGCGGGCAGTTGACCCCATGAGGTTGCTCAGGTCTTGCGGAGCCACACAGTGGCCAGCGATCAGTTGATCTCCGACACCGACGCAGAGCCCGCGCCCGCGAAGAAGCAGTCGCGCACCGGGAAGGCTGCTCGCCCCGCGCGCCGCGCAAGCTGGCGCAATGTGAAGGCGGATGCCTCGCTGGTGAAACGTTGTCTGGGTGGCGAGGTGGCCGCCTGGGAAGAACTCTATCGCCAGTGCCATGCGCCGCTTCTGCGCTCGATCGAGCTGATGCTCGGCCCGCAGCAAGACGACATCGAGCTGATCGACGAGCTGGCCGCGCGCGTGTGGTATGTCCTGGTGGCCGACGATGGCAAGCTGCTCGCCCGCTTCGACGCCAAGCGCAATGCGCGTCTGAGCACCTTTATCCGCGCGGTGGCCAAGGACGTTGTTTGCCGCTACCAGCGCAGCGAGGCCCGGCGCCATCAGCGCGAACACGAGGCCTGCCGCGCGCACCACCGCTCCGGGGTGACCGCTCCGGACGAGGCGGCGCTGGACCTGGCCGAGTTCCAGGAGACGCTCACCGCGGGCGAACGGGAGTTCCTGGACGAGCAGCTCGACGGGCGCTGCGCCAAAGACGAGCCGGTGGACCAGCGCAGCGAGACGAGCATCTGGAAGCTCACCAGCCGCATCCGGCGCAAGCTGCGCGGGTTTCTCTCCGGTGGCCGGTAGACAAGTTTAACGGCTAGCCGAAGGCGCCGGCGCTCGTTTACCGGCTAGCCGGCGGCGCCTGCGGCTGGCCGTTAAACGAGCCGCAGCCGCGGCCAGCAACGAGGCATCACGTCGGGCGGCCAGCGGCCAGCCGGCGGCGTGAGCCGCCGGTTTGTTTGGCGCGGGCAAGAAAGCACCAAAGGCCGCCTCGGGGGAAAGGCGGCCTCTGGTCGAGAATCGAGGGTTGGGCTTCTCAGCGGTTGCTTCAGCGCAGTCGCCCTCGTTCGATCATCTCCATAATCGCAGCGCGATTCGCTTCAGGCCAGCGTCGGGCCAAGCCCTTGCGCCGACCCTGCCACCAGCAGGCGCTCGCGCTCAGCAGGCCCAGCAGGCCCCAGACGGCCAACGTACCGGGCTCGGGGATGATGCCGGTCTCGCCCTCACCGAAGCTCTGGTAGAGTACGTCGTTGGTGCAGTTCACAGTGAACCCGATAAACATAATGTCCCAGCTTCCGAGGTCAAGCCCCTGAGAACCAAAGTCCCACTCGGAATAGTAGGGCGTCGAGCCGGAGTATTCCCAGCCGCTGAAAGTGGCATCATTCCCAGTGTCACTTCCGTTATCTGATAGATAGCTCGCATCCAGCGCCCACGGATGATCCTGACGGATGGTGCCGACTTCTGACCAGGTCTTGTCGCCGTCGCGCGGGTGGCTATTCTGGCTTAGCTGGTAGGCGGTGGAAGAGTCGATGGCAATGGGGGTGGCGAAGCTGTAGATGTCCCAGGTTGAAGTGGCGCTGATGTCGGCTTCACTCCAGATCGTAGGGGGGCTCGTAGAGTCGTCCTTGTATTGGCTGAAGAACGGCGTGCGGACGACGTAGTCCCAGGCCA
>CAYXPN010000144.1:12176-13779 GCA_964467075.1 uncultured Planctomycetaceae bacterium | reverse complement strand
CACGCCCCCTTCGAACTTGCTGGACAAAGGAAGGAACGATCCCTCATGCGAAACCGTCAGGCCGTAAGCCTGCTGTTTGAACTGAGCAAACCAGGTTGCCGCTCGGTGCGCCTGCCCGAGTGCGACGTGCCGGCCCGAGAACTCGATGAGCTGTTGCTGCCGGGGGCCCTGGCCGACCGGCCGCCGCCCTTGCCGGAGCTGGGCGAGCCGGAGCTGGTGCGGCATTTCACCTGCCTGTCGGCCATGAACATGTCGATCGACACCCATTTCTACCCGCTCGGGTCGTGTACCATGAAATACAACCCCAAGCGCAACGAGCGCCTGGCCTCGTTGCCGGGGCTGGCCGGCTTGCACCCCTATCAGCCCGAATCGACCGTGCAGGGCATGCTAGAGTTGCTCTACCGGGCCCAGGAGATGCTGGCAGAGATTGCCGGAATGCCCGCGGTCTCGCTCCAGCCGGCCGCGGGGGCCCACGGCGAACTGACCGCACTGTTGGTCGCTTCGGCATATTTCCGCGACCAGGGCCGGGCGCGCAGCGTGGTGCTGGTGCCCGACGGGGCCCACGGCACCAACCCGGCCAGCGCGGCCATGGCCGGCTTCCGCGCCGTGACCGTGGCCGGCACGCCCGAGGGACAGATCGACCTCGAAGACCTGCAGAGCAAGCTCAGTCCGGAGGTGGGCGTGTTGATGGTCACCAATCCCAACACGCTGGGGCTGTTCGAGCGCCGGATCGGGCGCATCGCCGAGATGGTCCACCAGCACGGGGCCCTGTTGTACCTGGATGGGGCGAACCTGAACGCCATCCTGGGCATCGTGCGCCCCGGGCGGTTCGGCACGGATCTAATGCACTTCAATCCCCACAAGACCTTCGGCACTCCCCACGGCGGCGGCGGACCCGGCGCCGGGCCGATCGCGGCCAGTGCCGCGCTGGCCCCTTACCTGCCCGTTCCCAGAGTCGCAAGGGGCGAGAACGGTTACTACCTGGACTACGAGCAGCCCAAGTCCATCGGCCGGGTGCGCAGCTTCCTGGGCAACGTGGGCGTGCTGGTGCGCATGTTCTGCTACATCCTCACCCATGGGCCCGACGGACTGCGCCGCGTGGCCGAGGATGCGGTGCTCAATGCCAATTACCTGCGCACGCTGGTCAGCCGTGTGCTGCCGGTGCCCCATGCCGGGCCGGCCATGCACGAATTCGTGGCCTCGGCCGCGGAGACGCGCGCCCGGCGGGGCATCTCGGCCATGGACATCGCCAAACGGCTCTTGGACTACGGCTTCCACGCGCCGACGGTCTATTTCCCGCTGATCGTGCAGGAAGCCCTGATGATCGAACCCACGGAGACCGAAAGCCGGGAGACACTGGACGCCTTTGCCGAGGCGCTCAAGAGGATCGTCGAGGAGCCGGCCGAGCTGCTGCACGCAGCGCCCCACACCACGCCCGTGAGCCGGCCGGACGAGGTGCGCGCGGCGCGCCGGCCGGTGCTCCGCTGGACTGCTTCCGCCGCTGATGGAGAAACGTAGGGTGGGTCAAGCCGCGGAGACGTAGGGTGGGTCAAGCCGGAGGCGCAGACCCACCGATTTGTGGTGCTGGTGGGTCTCGCTTGTC
>CAYXPN010000144.1:0-12076 GCA_964467075.1 uncultured Planctomycetaceae bacterium | reverse complement strand
GTCAAGCCGGAGGCGCAGACCCACCGATTTGTGGTGCTGGTGGGTCTCGCTTGTCGCTCGACCCACCCTACAACCTACTTGTCGCTCGACCCGCCCTACAAGCTGCTTCCACTGTTGGCGGCGATACTGCCGAGAGGAATCGGCCACGGTGATCAAGACACCCAGGAACCTTAGCGTCTGCCGCGTGCTCAGTCACGTCTCCGACGCCCGCTTGTGCAACGGGCCGTGGAACATGGCCGTCGACGAGGTGTTGCTCGAGTCCGCGGCTGCGGCCGGCCCCGGCGCACTTAGGTTCTATGGCTGGTCGGAGCCCACGCTCTCGCTGGGCTGTTTCCAAAGGTATGCGGAGCGTGCGGCGCACGCGCCGAGCCGCTCGTGTGCACTGGTGCGGCGCATCACCGGCGGCGGGGCGATCGTCCACGATCGCGAGTTGACCTACAGCCTTGCGCTGCCGGCCACCCATGTGCTGGCCGCGAACCACCAACGGCTCTATCAGGTCGTTCACACGGCGCTGGTCGAGGCCCTTGCGCAGTGGCGCATTCGGGCGGCGTTGGTTCCGTCGGGCGAGCGGACGTCGGGCCCGCGGCAGGCGTTTCTGTGTTTCCTGCGCCGCGCGCCGGGCGACGTGCTCGTTGGCCCTGCCAAGGTGGCCGGCAGTGCCCAGCGCCGGCGCAGCGGGGCCGTGCTCCAACACGGCAGTGTGCTCCTGGCCGGCAGCCCCGCGGCCCCGGAATTGCCGGGGATCGAAGACGTGGCCGGGCAGAAGATCGTCCCGCAGGAGCTGGCCGAGGCCTGGCTTGTGCGCCTGCAAGCGCACCTGGGCATGGCCTGGCGCGAAGACCGCCCCAGCGAGAACGAGCAGCGCGCGGCCGAGTGGTTGGTCCGCGAGCGCTACACCGCGGAGCGATGGACACAGAAGCGCTGAGCACTGCCCGGCCTGGCTGTCAGGTCTCCGCCGTCCCGGCAGAATCCTTTCGGTCGTACCGGGCACATACGCCGGGCCGCACATGCGCCTGGTCCGACTTGCTCGGTTCGCGCCTTGTGCCCGCGGCTGCCCGATTGCGTTTGACCGGCCGGCAAGCGGCTGCTACGATCAGAATAGGTGGGCAACCCTCCCTATGCCGAAAAAAGGTGACAGGCACCATTTGTGCGAAGCCGGGCACCGACCGAAGGTTGGTCGTAGGCTGTTGAAGGCGAAAGGTGCCTGTCACCTTTTTTCTTTCGCAAGGTCACTCAGGCGCGGGGGCGACGAATGGACGTTAGACTCTTGGTGCTCAGCGGGCGCAACGCCGGCCAGGAAATCAGTCTGCCGGAGGAGTGTTTTCGCATCGGTCGGGCCGCAGGCTGCCACTTGCGCCCCCAAAGCGCGTTGATCGGCGAGCATCACTGCCAGATCATCATCGAGCCGGGCGCCGTGCGCTTGCAGGATTTGGGCACCCAGACAGGCACGCTGGTCAACGGCCAGCGGGTCGAGGGCACGCGGGTGCTCAAGAACGGCGACCGCCTGAGCGTCGGCCCGCTGGAGTTCGAGGTCCAGCTTCTCGTGCGCGTCGGCGGGCGCAAAAGGCCCAAGGTGCAGAGCGTCAGCGAGGCGGCCGCGCGCGCCGCCCAGGCGGCCGCGGAAAAGCCGTTCGATCCCAGCGAATGGCTGCGAGAAGAGGAGGCCGCCCCGGGTGCACGTCCGGATGTGCCGGGTGCAAGCGGGGCCCAGCCGGACAATCCTTCGCCTCCGCCTTCGGGCAGCGAACAGGGCTCCGGCCCTGATGCCGCGGCGCAGACCGATCAGAAGGAATCCCGCTGGACCGGGCCCGCTGCCGGCAAGCAGGGCCAGCAGCGCCCGCGTTTCGAAGTTCCCCCGCCGGAGAACAGCGCCAGCGCAGCCGCGGACGTGCTCCGCCGCTACATGCGGGGCAAGCGCTGAGGGCCCGGGAGCCGCCACTGCCTCGGCCCCCGCTGTCCTGGATCGCCAATGCCCGTGATCCGCGCTGCTGGGTGCGGTTCGCCAAGCCGCGGCCGATCCGCAGAACCCTTGCCTTGCTCGACTGCCGAACGCGCCGGGCAGCGGAAAAACCCTGCGGAACGTGACCGGCAGGTACGAATCGAGTAGAATATGGTGTTGTTTCCAGACGGGCTCAGCCGCGGGGTGGCTGGGCCTTGGACCGGTTCTCCTGGAGCAAGGGATTCGAGAGGTGAGAGCGAATCGGCCGCCACGATCTGCCGCGCTGCTGGGTCTGGGGTTTGACGGGCGCGACGGACACGTGCGTCTGACCCGCGGCGAAAACTTCGTGCTCCTCGGCGGCAGCGAACAGACCCATGCGCACCTGCAGGAGACGGCTGTGAAGATCAACGAAACGCTTGGCCAGCGTGGCAAACGGCTCGAGGACGTCTCCGTCGGCGAACTGCGCGACATCTGCCGGGACGTGGCCGACAGGCTCGGCGAGTCCTCCTCTCAGTAATCGCCTTCTGCGCCGGCAGCGAGGTCAGCACCTGGCTGCCCCCCCTGAGTGGTGGCATTCTGCCGGCCCAAAGCCGCGTGACTCTCCAGTGCGTGGCCAGGCCGACTGCAACGCGCCAAACGCCCGCTGGCGACAGACGCCGCAGAACCGGAAGATTTGCCAGTCTTGCGCTGTCTGTCAGGCTTTTTTCAGCCACAAAGTCTTTGTGGACCACTAAACTTACCCAACCCTCCTTTCCGATGTATTTTTGCAACAGGCAGTATCGCTCCAGGGACGGACTCACCCCGAAGCAACCCACGTGGGAGATCTGACTGTGGCATCCACCCGGAAGTCCACCCGCAAGACCGCCAAAACAACCAAGGCTGCCAGGAACTCCGGCAGAACCGCCAGGAAGACATCGGCCTCGAACGGCAAATCGGTAAAGACCAAGACGCGCAAGACCACGAGCCGGCCAAGGACCTCGACCGCCACCATCGACCGGCGCACAGGCAAGGGCCGCCGCTCGGGCGAGGATCGCCGCAAGAAGCAGATGCCCGTGGCCACCGACCGGCGCAAGCTCCAGCGGCGGGCCAAGGTCAACCGGCGGCGTCAGATCGACCCGACCACGTGCGAGCGCGACTACTCGAACGACGAGATCGAGTTCATGAACGCCTTGGAGCACTACAAGCGCTCCAGCGGCCGCATGTTCCCCACCTGTAGCGAGGTGCTGGAAGTGCTGCGCGGCTTGGGCTATGTGAAGCTGCCACCCGACCAGGCCGAGCAACCGCCCGGACAACGCAGGCAGTCGGGCCAGTCGGAGCTTGACCTGGCCCTCAATCAGGCGGGCCGGTCCGGCGCCGAAGCGGGGGGCACGGCGGATCAGCCTACCGATGGGGGGTCTTGCTGATTTCTCTCTTGCGTGGCAGCGCGGCGGCCGCTATTCTCCCCTGCCTTTTCCATCGTCTCGGGTCTTTTCCTCTGCGCCGGCAGCCGGCGGGCTGCTGAGGCGTGCGTCTGTGTACACACGAAGGGACGATCGCCGTGCCGAATTGTGCCCGATCCCGTCTGGCCGGTCATTTGCCGATGCGCACAAACGGATTGCCCTTGGCGGCCGTGGTGTTTGGGTGCGGTGCCGTGCTCGCGGCTGCGTCGGGCTGCTCGTCGTTCCTTGCCTCGGCCCGCAATGCCCAGGGCGTGCGCCAGTTCCAGCAGGCCCGCTACGACGAGGCCCTGCGCCAGTTCCAGGAGGCCAGCTACGCCGACCCGGACGACCCGGACGCCTGCTACAACCTGGCCGCCACCTATCATCGTCTGGGCAAGGCCGAAGGGCGCCAAGACTATCTCGATCAGGCCGAAAACTACTACAACCAGTGTCTCGACCGCGAGGACAACCATTACGAGTGCTATCGCGGGCTGGCGGTGTTGCTGGCCGAACAGGGGCGGCGCGACGAGGCCTTTCGCTTGCTCGAAGGCTGGGTGGACCGCCACCCGCAGGAATCCGAGGCCCGCATCGAGCTGGCCCGATTGTGCCAGGAGCTCGGCGACGTGGAGGCTGCCAAGGAGTATCTGGTCGATGCCTTGACCCTGGAGCCGTCGAACGATCGGGCCCTGGCCGCCTTGGGCAAAATCCGCGAGGAATCGGGCGAGCTGGATCAGGCGCTGGCGGTCTATCAGCGTTCGCTGTGGCACAACCAGTTCCGGCCCGAGGTGGCGGCCCGCGTAGCGGCGCTGCGCTCTACACTGGGCCCCGCGGGACCGCTGGGCATCCAGCGCACGGACACGCGCCTGGTCGATCGGTCGGCCACCACGCTGCGCTGACTTTGCGGATCGCGGCAGGCAAGACGGCTCCAGATTGCCGGCAAGAGACCGTGAAGAGATGCTCCTGCTGTTTCCCGCGAAAACCGACTCTCCCAAGAATGGCCGATGGCTTTCGGCCGGGGCCCGGAGAGCGCTGCTGAGGTAAAGCCATGAGCGGTAATCTGGAGAGGCTCGCCTCAATTCCGAAACCGCTCAATCCAGACGGCTTTAACCAGCGCTCGCAGCTGCCTTATGGATTGACCATCCGGCACGTGCATGCGGCGAGGCACGACTTTCTTGATTTTCTGGGGCTTGTCAACGGAACACTTTACGGAAAGTCCCTGCCTCGGCTCGAATCGCTCTTGATGCCCGCCAGTTTCAGCAGCGTCGTCGGCGAGTTCATGACTGTCACGATCCCGAAGTATTGCCACACCCTGGCAAAGAATGCCTACCACAACGGACACCCTGATCTGCTGCCTAAGGGCATGTTTCCCGGAGATTCCATGTTGCACGCCAACGAGGGCATCGAAGTCAAAGCGTCCCGGTACTTGAAAGGCTGGCAGGGGCACAATCCCGAGGAATGCTTTCTGCTGGTGTTCGTTTTTGACAGTAGTCGCCCGAGCGACAAGGCGAAGGGCGTCGCTGCGCGTCCCTTTTCTTTTGTGAAGGTGGTCGGCGCCAAACTGGAAGCAGCCGATTGGCAGTTTGCCGGGCGTTCTCAGACCAGCCGGCGTACGATTACCGCCACCGTTCTGCCGTCCGGACACGCGAAGATGGAAGGGAATTGGGTTTATCGAGATCCCCAGCTTGATCCCGATGCTCCAGTTTCACGTGAATAGCGACATTTGCAGGTCCACGCTTGGGCGGTTACATTCGATGGCTTTCAGCCGTGGGATGGCTTCTATTGCAATATCGTAATACTGGCGAAATCGCTCCACGCCGATCGCCGACAGGCCGACTGCTTCGGCAGCCGCCACCGTCGATCCGCTGCCCATGAAAGGATCGACAACCACTCCCTCGCCCAAGGGCAGTGCGGCGTAAACGATTCGTCGAAGGAACGACTGCGGCTTCAAGCTCGGGTGGTCGGCGATTTGCCTTTCGCGCTTCGGTGTTCGCTCGCTGGGGATCACGTCCTCGAACGGCTTGCCATTGGGCGTGCGGCGCAAGCCTCCCGTCTGGAACTGCCGCAAGCAGTCGCTGACTTTCATGCCCGCAGGCATCGCTTTGCGAAGAATACCCCACGGTTCGTAACACCCCTTGGGCAGGGACGACACGCCGGGGAACTCCTCTTCGGCGTTCTTTGGGCGATCTCCACCTCGCAGCGTGCGCACCAGGCGAATGACCTGTCCTCGAAACTCAAGCCCTCCGTTGGCAAGCGCGTCGTATAACAGTTGCGCAACAAAAGCGTTCGTGGCAACAAAGACATGGGCCCCGGGCCTGAGCGCACGTACCAGCAGTCGTGCCCACTCGCTGAAGAACTGGCGAAGCCTGTCCCGCTCCTTGATCGTCAAAGCGGTAAAGCGGGGCAACGGTTGGCGCTGGTGGCCGTCAAACGAGGGCGGAATGCGCCAGATACCGCCCTTGGCGTTGGTTCGTTTCTCCAACTGGACCGGTTCGTATTCCTTGAGACCATACGGCGGGTCGGTGACGATGGCATGGATTGAATTCTCCGGAATCTGTGCCAGCCATTCCAGGCAATCGGCGTAGATTACCAGAGAACCGCCGATGGTTCGGTACTCATAGTCGAGGGCGAATTCGATGGGTGCCGCGGACATCTGTGACTTCCTCAAAAAAGATGAGGCGATGGAAGCGCCCCCCAAGACCGGTCATCAAGACGAAAAGAAACAGCGCATACTTCCCACCACCGTATACCTGGTTTACCATGTTACACCTCTGGCGAGATCCCGGCAAGGCGGGAGTGCCGCATCGTTCCCCCTGCCGGTCGCCCGACGCCGGAACGCGTGATATAATACTCAGTCTATCGCGTTGCAGCGGCGGTCGTTGAAAGCGACGCCGCGGCCGAGTATTGCTTCAGCCTACTTGCGGTCCACTGTTCTCGCTCCCAAGTTGCAAGCAGGGCTGCGTCATTCCCCCGGCCTAACGTGCGAGCAAAACCATGCCCCGAATCGCCGTTCTCGACAACTTGTCCCCGGACGGGTTGCGACTCCTGGAAGCGGCCGGCCAGATCGAAGTGGTGGTCAAGACCGGCCTGGCGGGCGAGGAGCTGCGTGAAGTGCTCAACCAGGCCGACGGTGCCATCTGTCGCAGCGGCGTGAAGATCACCGCGGAGGTGCTGGAGGGCAATCACCGGCTCTGCGCCATCGCGCGGGCCGGGGTAGGTGTGGACAACATCGACGTGCCCGCGGCCACGCGCCTGGGCATCGTGGTGATGAACACGCCCGGCGGCAACACCATCTCCACGGCCGAGCACACCATCGCCCTTTTGCTCGCCCTGGCGCGCAACATCGCCCCGGCCTATCAGAGCCTCGTCGAACACCGCTGGGACCGCAAGCAGTTCATGGGCACCCAGGTGGCCGGCAAGATGCTGGGCATCGTGGGGCTGGGGCGGATCGGCCAGGCCGTGGCCGCGCGCGCCCGGGCCCTGGAAATGCGACTGTTGGGCTATGATCCCTTCCTCTCGGCCCAGCGGGCACGCGAGCTGGGCGTGGAGATGTGCGAGTCGGTGCGCGAGATGCTCCCCCAGGTCGATTTCCTCACCGTCCACACACCGCTCAACGACCAGACGCGGAACCTGATCAGCTTCGAGGAAATCAAGATCATCAAGCCCGGCGCGCGCCTGATCAACACCGCGCGCGGCGGCATCTACGACGAAGCGGCCCTGGCCGAGGGCCTGCGCAGCGGGCGCCTGGGCGGCGTGGCCCTGGACGTCTATCCCCAGGAGCCGTGTACCGACAGCCCGCTGTTTGGCATGCCCGGCGTGCTCTGCACCCCGCACCTGGGCGCCAGCACCGCGGAGGCCCAGAGCAACGTGGCCGTGGAAGCGGCCGAGCTGCTGGTCGATTTCTTCACCACCGGCGCGATTCGCCAGTCGGTCAACACCTCGCCGCTCGACCCCCAGACCATGCAAGACCTGCGCGCCCACCTGGAAACGGCCTGGCGCCTGGGCCTGTTGATGGCGCAGATGGACCGCCAGCCGCCCACGACCTGCCGGCTGAGCTACCAGGGCGAGGTGGCGCGCAAGGACACGCGCCTGCTCTCGGCCGCCTTTGCCGCGGGCCTGCTCGAACACGCCATGGAAGAAGGCGTGAACATCGTCAATGCCGAGGTGTTTCTGCGCGAGCGCGGCATCGAGCTGGTCGAGCAGCGCAGCGCCGAGCCGGGCGACTTCAGCTCCATGATCACCGCGGAGGTGGGCTCCGAGAAGAAGACTGCGGTGGCCTCGGGCACCCTGTTCGGCACCATGCCCCGGCTGGTGCGCTTGGGCGCATGCCGGCTGGAAAGCTGCCTGGACGGACCGCTGATGATCTTCGTCCATCGCGACCTGCCGGGCGTGATCGGGCGCGTGGGGAGCATCTTCGGGGCCCACCGGATCAACATCGCCCAGATGGCCGTGGGCCGCGACCGCGACGAGCCGGGCGGCGAGGCCGTCGGCGTGCTGGCCCTCGACGGCCTGCCCCCGGCCGAGGCCATGTCCGAGGTGCTGACCATGGACCAGGTGGAGGAGGCCTGGATCGTGCGCCTGCCCGAGCGCGGGCGCCTGCCGCGCTGGATGGGCGGCTAAGGTCGGCCCGGGCCGCGCCGCTTACGCCGCAAGGACGGGAATCACGAAAACGCGAAGCTCCGTAGGGTGCGTGCTCTGCACGCACGCGCTTTCTGCGGCGCGCCGTTGGCGTCGCTCATCGGCCGCGCGCCGCAGAAGCGCCGCCGAAGTTCCACTCGGCCCGGCCGTAGCGCTCGGCCACGAGTCGCTCGGTGCGCTCACGGGGCCACGGATCAAGCTCCTCGCTTGCTTCCCAGGCCGCACGCAGCGCTGCTCTAAGCTCCTCCGCGGTGGCCGGCAGGTTGGCCAGAAACTCCACGTGTCCCCGCCCTGCCCGATACTCCGGCTCCCGCCGCGGCATGGCCAGCACGCGCTCGACGAGCGCGAGCGGGAAACCATAAAGCAGCGTGCCGTGATAGAGCAGGTGGCTGCGCCGGCTGCGCAGGCTGTTGCCCGAGACCTTGCGATCTCCCCATGCCAGGTCGCTGGTGCCCGCACAGCGCACTCCCGGCACCAGCTTGACCAGGGCCCGCGCCAGCGGACCGAGCACCGCCCGATGGGCCCGCGCGACCATGCGCAAGCCCGGGCGCCGCGAGTGGCTGAGCACCAAGCTGTACATCAGGCAGCCCGGCCCGGTGACCACGGCTGCCCCGCCGCTGGGGCGCCGCAACACCGGGATGCCCAGCCCGCGGCACGCTTCCAGGTACACCTCGCGGGCCACATCGGACGAACGCCCCACCACGACCAGCGGCTCGGCGGGCTCCCAGATGCGGAGCACTTCCCAGTCGGGCCCGGCCCGGTCGGCATGGTCCAGCAGGGCCTCGTCCAGGGCCAGGTTCTGCGGGCCGGTGGGCAGTGTGAGGTCGAGGTAGTCCAATTGCGGCTCCTTGCGGCTCTTGGTGATGCGCGCGACGGGTGGCCGGGGTTGGAGCGAAGCGAAACCCCGGCGATTCCCGGGCCAGTAGAGCCGATTCGGTCTCCGCCATTCTGCCCAAGCAGCCCGCATGCTGCCAGGGGCCCGAGGAGCCCGGGCCGGCCGCTGCTGATCCAAAGGACTGGACACATCCCGCCCCGCACCCGATTATGAGCTGGCAGCCGACTGGATGATTCGTATTGGGCGAGCGCGGATTTGCGGACAAGACCGGCCATGGACCAGGACCAACACAGCTTGCCCCCGCCGGCCGACTCCACGCCCGAGACCCAGCCCGCGGCGTTCTCCTGGCCCAAGCTGCTGGTGAACATGGTGCTCTTGCCGGCGCTGGTGGTGGCGGGCCTGGTGGCGGTGGTCATTGGCGTGCAATGGCTCACCGCTCCGACCGGCGACGTGCCGGCGCTGGTCGACCAGATCGCCCAGGGTGGCCAATGGCGCCGGCCGGCCGCGATGGAGCTGGCCGCGCGTCTGGGCGAGCCCGATGCCGCTCATCTGCGGCGCGACCCTGCGCTGGCCGAGCGTTTGGGCACGCTGCTGCGGCGCCAGTTGCCCACCGAACCGGGCGAAACGCAGGACCTCCAGGTGTGCATCTTTCTCTGCCGTGCGCTGGGGGAGTTTGAAATCGCCGACCCTTTGCCTGCGCTCATCGAAGCCGTGGAAGCCGTGGAGCATAAGACCGTGCTGGACGAGACCGGGCCCGGCAAGCTGCCGGGTGCGCAGCCCGGCGACACAGAAGGTCTGGTAGTGATCTCGTGTGCGGCGCTCGAAGCGATTGCCCAACTGGCCGCGCGCCTGGAGCCGCAAGAGCGAGCCGCAGCCGGCCGTTTGTGGGAGGTGCTGCTGGCTGCTTCGCGCAACCCGTCGCCCGCGATCCGTCTGCGCGCAGCGTTCGCCCTGGGGATCGTGGGCGGAGAAGACGCGCAAGCGCGGCTCGAGGCCATGCTCGACGACCCGGTGCCCGACGTGCGCTTCAACGCCGCGGTGGGCCTGGCGCGCCTGGGCAGTGCGGCAGGTGTGAGCGTGCTCGGCGAGATGTTGCAGTACGCCGCAGCCTCGACACCCGAGCAGCAGACGCTCGTGCGACTGAATGCCCTGCGTGCGCTGGGGCGCCTGGCCGACCGCGGCGCCGCTGTCGCCAGCGACGAGCGAAAGGCCCTGCTGCCGGCGGTGCGCGAGCTTGCCCGCTCCGGCAGTGCCCCGGAAGTGCGCAACGAGGCGAAGGCCCTGTTGGTCCGGTTGGATACAGAACCTTGAAGCCGCGGCAGGGTGGCACGCCCAGAGCATGAGCGATGGGCGTGGTGGGGCGCATTCCGTGCAACCATGTTGTAGGGGCGACGCATGCGTCGCCCCTACCCGTGACGTGCTATCGGCGCAGGTGTCTCGCGATGAGCCACGCCCTTCCGAGGGCGTGCCACCCGCCGGACACCTCGGGGCGCGGGCGGCTCTACGCCAACCGGGAGCTGACGCTCCCGGCTCGCCATTGGCGCACTCCCGGCCCGACTCAGATCAGCCGGTCCAGTTCCTCGACCAGCCCGGCAAACTGCTGCATGGCGCTTTCCACCGCCTCGGGCCGCTCCATGTCCACGCCCGCGTCGCGCAGCAGCTCGAGCGGGTCCTTGGAACAGCCGGCCGCCAGGAAGCGCAGATAGTCGTCGCGCTCGCGACGACCGCCCCCGAGCACCCGGTCGGCCAGGGCCATGGCCGCGCACATGCCCGTGGCGTACTTGTAGACGTAGAACGCCCGATAGAAGTGGGGGATGCGCAGGCATTCCAGGTCCAGCTCTTCGTCCAGCGCGAACTCGGGGCCGAAATACTGCTCGAGCAGTTGATGGTAAATCTCTTTGAACCGCTCCAGGGTGGGCGGCTCGCCGGCCTCGGCGCTCTGGTGGGTGAGCTTCTCGAACTCGGCGAACATGGTCTGG
The DNA here is from genome assembly GCA_964467075.1 of uncultured Planctomycetaceae bacterium. Taxonomy (GTDB): domain Bacteria; phylum Planctomycetota; class Planctomycetia; order Pirellulales; family Thermoguttaceae; genus CAYXPN01. The sequence goes on along the minus strand of CAYXPN010000144.1, from coordinate 1,270 downwards.
CGGAAAATGGTCCCGCGCATGGCGTCGAGCCGGCGGTTGATGAGAAACGCCCGCTGGCTGTCGTCGCCTGCCCGGTCGAGCAGGTAGCGGCTGAGCAACTGCTCGTTGAAGGTGCTGGCCACCTCGGCCACGAAGATGGTGTAGTGATAGTACTGATAGGGCTGCTTGCGCGCGGAGTAGCGGCTGTGCATGGAGTGGCCGGCCTCGTGGGCCAGGGTGAACACGTGTTCCAGCACGTCGGGCTGGTAGTTCATCAGGATATAGGGGTCGCCGTCAAAGGAGCCGCAACTGAACGCGCCGCTCTGCTTGCCGCGGTTTTCGTAGCGGTCGCCCCAGCGCCCGCGCAGCCCCTGTTCCAGCGCCCCGCAGTAATCACCGCCCAACGGCTCCAAAGCCGCGATGATCGTATCCACGGCCTGGCTCCAGGTGTGACGCTGCTGGAGGCGGGCCAGGATGGGCACATAGGTGTCGTAGTGGTGCAGTCGGCGCAGGCGCATCTTGCGGCGTCTGAGGTCGTAGTAAGCGTAGAGCGCCGGCAAATGGCGGTGGATCGCGGCGATCAGGTGGTCGTAGACCGACTGGGGAACCTGGTCGGGAAACAGCGCGGCCTTCAGCGCGCTGGGGAAGTTGCGCGCCCGCGCGTAGTAGATGTCGCGCTGGATCGACCCGGCCAGTGATGCAGCCAGCGTGTGCTGGTGGGCGGTGATCTGGCGGTAGTACTGGTGAAACGCCGTGCGCCGCACACTGCGCTTCGGCGAGTGGAGCAGGCTGCTGAAGGTGGCGTGGCTCAGCTCAACCGTCTCGCCCTTCTCGTTCTTGACCGTGCCGAAACGCATGTCGGCATCGTGCAAGCGGCGGAAGATCAGGCCCGGTGCCTGGGCCATCTCTGCCTGCATGGCCAGCAGGCGCTCCTCCTTGCGGCTGAGCGTGTGGGGCTTCTCGCGCAGCAGGCGCTCGAGCACGAGCCGAAACGGGCCAAGCTCGGCTGAGCCGGCCAGCTCCTTCAACCGCCGGGCGGGCAGGGCCAGAATCTCGGGCCGGATGTAGCTGGCTGCCTCGGCCGCGCGCATGGCCGCGTGCTGATACCGCCCGTACATGCGCTGCGAAGCGTTTTGGGTGGTGTCCTCGGCGGTCCTGAGCAGCGCATAGACGCCCAGCCGTTCGCCCGCCCGATCGAACTCGCAGTCGAACTTCAAGCAGGCGGCCAGGGTCTTGGCGTCCTGGCCCAGCTTGCCGCGGAAGCGTTCGTAGCCCCCGATGCGTTTCTCCC
>CAYXPN010000143.1:0-13779 GCA_964467075.1 uncultured Planctomycetaceae bacterium | reverse complement strand
CACCGACCGAAGGTTGGTCGCGGGCCGTTCCGGCAAATGGTGCCTGTCACCTTTCCCCGCCCTTTTCCCGCGAGGTTATACCTTTACACGTGCCCAGCCCGCAGTCTTTGCCTTTGATAGGGCAAATCGCGCGATCCGTCAAGGGGCCGGGGAGCCTGGAGTTCACCCAGTTGCGATTGTGCCGCAGCGCGTTGTGGACGCGAAACTTGCGGCGAGGTTACATTACAGCGGAAAGGAGTCGTTTGGCGTCAAGAGCCGGTGCTCGCTGAATTCCACCTCCGAGCCGCAACGAGGCGGGGCGTGATCGCTCAACTCCAAGCCCCAACGGGGCGCAAGGTGATAGCCCGGGGCGTAGCGCAGCGAAGCCCCGGGTTTTCCGGCCCCCAACCATTACAAAGCCCTGAAAGGGCGCGATATGATAAGCCGTGGATCATAGAGCCAACTTTAGACGGCTGAACAGTTACAGAATAGGTAACACTTCAGCCGGCTGAAATGTCACACAAACGAATTGTGTCCGCGATCGCGTGCTCGAACGCGGGTGCCCGGCGCTTTGGTGGGTACGACTGCCGGCTCGTCCAGCCGTGCAGGGAACGACCCGACGAATCGGCTCCCTGCGAACAGCGCCGTCGGAAAACCTTCGTAGGACGCAGTGGCAGCGGGTCCTACGTGGCTGCGGCCGCAGGGCGCGTTATGTGCTCTGTCCGACGTGCCTGCGCTGCTCGGGCACCTCCATGGGATTCTCTTCGGCATAGCGCTCGAACCACGCGCGCAGTTGTGCTGCGGCGCGTGGGGGGTTGTCCTGGCAGACCCACAATCCCAGGTGCTCAAACCCTCCGGTCTCCTGCGTGTAGGGCAGGAACTCGCAATACAGCCCGGCGCCCGGGCCGTTGGAGAGCGTGATGTTGTAGGCGGTCGCCTTGCCGATAGCCGGCATGATGGCCATGATGGCGGCGGTTGCTTCGCCCCAGCTTTGGGCCAGGGTGGCCAGCTCCGCTTCGTCGCATTCGAAGAGATGGCTCTTCCGGTGGTCCTTGAGGATCAGGAGCATGTTGTACGGCCGCCGCATGAAGTAGGGGACTATCAATACAGCCGGACCGTAGTCCTTGACCAGCAGTTCGGCGGGGTTCTCGCGCAGCATGTACTCGGCGAATGTCTCGCCGCGGCCTTGCCGGAAGCGTTCATTTCGCCGAAAGTGACGCGGTTTCAAGTTGCTGTACAGAATCTGCTGATGACCGTGGGCCAACGACCCGCCCACCAGGCGCCCGTGGTTCTTGATGATCAGCACGTATCCGTGTGTGGGTTCGCCCGCGCCCGTGGTGCCCGATACCGGATAGCCGGCCGACGGATCGCGCAGGAGCTTGCCCTCCAAGGCGGCCAGGCGCTGAAAGGCCACGAGGCGATCGGACTGCGGCATGTTGTACCAGTCGCGGTCGAAGTAGGACGAGGTCCACTGGAGGAAGTGCATGCCGCGAGGCGTTTCGCCGTCCAGGTAGCCGGAGCCGCGGACCGCGGGCCGGCCGTCCTCGAACGGGTAGAGCACCGGGAAAAGGTTCTTGTTGATGAAGGTGAAGCCCTCGCTGAGCGGAGCCACGTCGAGCACACCGGTCGTCTCGCCCCGGCAGACCGGATCGCTGGCTCCGTCCTCGAGGGGTTCGCTGGGGGGCTCGGCGTTGTCGTGCGGCCGGCGGGCCCGCGCCGCGTTGAACACCACGACGGCTCCGTCGCGCGGGTCGGTTTGAAAGGTCCCGTCGGGCAAGAACTCGGAGAGTCGGGCTTCCCGGCGGAACAGCTCCTGGAGATCGGCGGTCGAAAGGTCGTCGAGCCGCTCGGCTTGAAGGATTCTCTGCAGGGTGGGCCGGCTCAGGTGATACCGCTCCTCGGGGATGAAGCGGGCGCGGACCAGCTCTCCGAAACCGACATCCTCCAAGAACTGCCGCACCATGCCGTTCCAAGTGAAATAGGGGATGGTCAGCCGGTAGGCCGCCTCCCCCATTCGACGGCGCTTCTCCTCGTCGGCCAGCAGCAGCTCCATGGCGCCGGCGAACCCCCCCACGTCGTCGGCCTGGACGACAATGGCCCCTTTGCCGACTCGTAAGGGAGCTTCGGCGCCTTCCCAGGTTACCTGCTCCTCGGAGCCGTCGAGCAGGTACTCGGTAACAAAGGGGATCAAGTGGCTGCCCACCACGGGAACCGCGGTGGCCGCGGCCTCTTGAACGGCCATCCCGAACCCCTCCATCACCGACGGTGAGCAATAGACGTCGGTCACCGCATAGAGGTCGGGTAGCCACTCCCAGATGTTTCCCATCACCGCCACGTGCGAAGCGATGCCCAACCGGCCGATCAGGTCCCAGAGTTCCCGGTGCAGGTCCTCTTCATGGGGATCGACGGAGACCACCAAGAGCGTGTCGGGATGCCGGGCGTGGACTTGGGCGAACGCGCGGATCAACAGGTCCTTGCGCTTCGTGCGATCAGTGCGGCTGATCTCGGTGATGATCCGGCACTGACGGACCTGGGGCGCGCTCAGACCGCACTGGCGCCCGATGAACTCGTAGATTTCGTGTTCCGGGCTGATCTGGCGGGGGTGGAAGCGGTGCGGGTCGATGCAGGGTGGCAGGAAGAGCGGCTGCCGCACCCCGTAGTCCTCCACCAGGACCTGCCGGATCAGCGGCGAGGTGGCGGCCACCCCGTCCAGCTCCCCAACCAGCGCGTTCTCGATGGCGATCCGCTCATCGATGCGCAGCTCGGCCCAGGTTTCGGGCTTCATGTTACGCTTCTTGATCGTGCCCAGTGAATGCGGCACCCAGATGTGCGGGGCCGGGTGGCGGAACTTGCGCTTCACCAGGGCCCCGATTTTCGCCCCGTCCCAGTAGTGCGAAATGACCATGTCCACGTGACCGCCGACGGGGCTCTCCAGGAAGTCCCAGAGGACCTCGGCCAATCGCGGCGTCTGCGCATCCATGTCCTCCTTGCGGATGAACTTCGGCGTGCCGTCCTCCAAGTAGAGGATGCGCTGCCGGGCGTCCTTGTAGCGCAGACCCACGTGCATCTCTTGGGTGACCGGATGGGGGTAGCCGCCGCGGTTGACGATCGTCACGCGGAACCCCAGCGCGGCCAACGTCTCAGTAAGCATGTTGACGAACAGGTTCTGCCCGCCCGTGTCCGGCAGGCCCGGCACCACTTCCCACTGGTGGACGCCGTGATTGGTGATCATCAAGATGTGGGGGGCGTCGAAGCTCGTGAACGCCTGGTGCGTGGGATCCTTGGCGAAGTCAAACACCTGCTGTACTCCTTAAAGCTAACGTCTTGCACCAGAAAAACTAACGTCTTGCATCAAATCGGGGCCGGCGAAGCACCACCGGCCCCCTCCAGCACGCCGTAGTGCACCAGCCCTGCCTCCACTCCCGCGGCATAAGGCTTCGGGGCAAGATAGGCACGGCCTTCTCCCAGCGCGCGTGTGACCGCCAACAACTCGGGCTTGGCGTTGGCCACGGCAATGCACTTGTCGAACTCGAGAAACATGGCGGCGTCGTTGCCCGTGTCTCCGGCCACCACCACACGCCGAGCGTCCAGATGCTTCAGCTCGATCAGAAACCGGACCGCTTTCCCCTTGCCCGAGGAGGCCGGCAGGATGTCGAGGTCGCGCCCGCTGGACCAGACGACCTGGTAGCGGTCGGCGTAGGGCAGGACCCGCCGGCGGATTTCCGCGGCCGCGGCCTGAGGATCGGGGCACTCGTCCAAGAAGCAGCTCGTCTTCAGCTCGGTGTTGAACACGTCCGGCTGCATGACCAGCCCCTCGATGCCCTCCAGAAACGAGAGGGCCTGTTCCCGCGAATACTCGGCCAGCAGCCGATCGCGCCAGGCCGGCAGGGGACGCGAGTCCTCCGAGAGCGGCGCCAGATAGATCTCGGTTCCCACCTGGCAGAGCACGGCGTCGGGTTCGGGCAGCCCCTCCTGGGCCACCCCCTCCAGGACTTGCTCCAGGCGCCGGCCCGTCGAGAGGATCAAGAACAACTTGCCGGCATTACGCAGCCTGCCAAGCCGGCGCACAAGCCGGTCCAAGGCGTCGCGGTCGCCGGTCAATGTGCCGTCCACGTCGGATGCTAGAATCCACATTTCGCAACTTCCCGGGTCTTCTGGTGCCCTGATCTACCGCTTGGAGTCTATCCGAAAAGCTCGTTGTGGCCGGTCTCCCGACCGAGCCACTGGCCTCGACCGAAGGTCGCCCGGCAGGTTCTCGGATAGGCTCTTAGCCTACGACAGCGTCGCGGCTTTCGAAGTCTCCTCCGCCACCTCGTCCGCACTCGGAGACGAAGCGCCCCCCGCTGAACCGGCCGCAGGTCGCCGGCGGGGCAGGCGCAGGTCCGCTGACCGCAGCACGCCCAGGAGCTGCTGCGCGATCCCCGTCCAGGTGAAGCGTGCCCGGGCAATCTGCGATCCGTACTTTGTCAGTTGCTGCGCCACCCGCGGATAGGCCAGCACCGCGTGAATCGCGTGGCCGAAGGCTTCGGTGTCGAAGGGGTTGGCGTACAGCGCGTCGAGTCCCCAAGTAACGTGCTCCCGGAGCCCTCCCTCCGTGGTAATCACCGCGGGCGTGCCGCAGGCCATGGCCTCCACCGCGGTCATGCCGAACGGCTCGTAGCGGCTGCTCAGCGCGAACACGTCGGCCGCCCGGTAGTAGTCGGCCAGAAGCTCGTCGGGGATGTAATCACGGAAAATGACCCGCTCGGCAATACCCAGGTCGTGGGCCAGCCGCTTGAGGTCCTCAATCTGCCCGACCTCCGACTGGCTGGGTTCCGTGGAGCCCACGGCCAGCAGCAGCTTCACGTCGTCGACTCGCTGGAACACGGCGGGCATGGCCCGCAGCAAAAGGTCGTAGCCCTTGTTCTTGGCCATCCGCCCCAGCGCTAGCACGACCCGGCCCTCGATTTCCAGCTCCTCCTTCAGGGCCCTCCGTGAAGCCCGTGAGACGGGAAAGAACCGGATGTCGTCGTAGCCGGGTGGAATGACGCGAACCTTGTCCGCCGGAACGTCGTACTCCCCGCCTGTGAGGATGTCCCGTTGCTGCGGCGTGGTGGCCACCAAGACTTCACACTCGTCGTAGATTACCTTCTCCTCGCGAATCCGGCGGCGGAAGTTGTATTCGCGCTCCAGCTCTGCGGGATCACCGTCCATGTTGTCGCGCTTCCAGGCCCCGATCGAGTGGGGCGTGTGCACGTGGGGAATCTCCAGGCGATTGGACAGCGCCTGGCCGGCCAGCCCGGCATCCCAGTAGTGGCTGTTGATGAACACGTAGCGCAGCCGCTTGGAGCGGACGTAGCGGTCGACATTGGTCACCCACTCGGGGATCGAATCGCAGAGGACCTCCTTGGGGATGAAGTCCTTCCCGCCGCACGGGAAACGGAGGATGCGCACCCGGTCGGAGACGGGCTCCGAGGCCGGCTGGTCCTCGAAACGCCGCGTGAGGATGTCCACACGGTAGCCCATCCGCGCCAGGCATTTCGACAACTCTAACACGTAGACCACCTGCCCGCCGGTGTCCGGCATCCCGAATTCCGGGTTTGCCGACACGTAGCCGTGCGTCGAGATCATCATGATTCGGTCTTTGGGCTTAATTGACATGGGGTAGGCTCCTTTCAAACCATTGTATCGTCAGCTTGACGACTGGCCAGATCATTTCCTCAGGCTCACGGCGCGCAATCGCAGAGCGTTGCCCACGACCGAGACGGAGCTGAAGCTCATGGCCGCCGCGGCAATCATCGGGCTGAGCAGCGCCGAGAGGCCGAACAGCGGGACCAGCACGCCCGCGGCGATGGGCACTCCCAGCGAGTTATAGACCAGCGCGAAAAACAGGTTCTGGCGGATGTTCCGCATCACCACCCGGCTGAGCCGGAACGCTTTGACGATGCCGAGCAGGTCGCCCTTGACCAGCGTGACGTCCGCACTTTCGATGGCCACGTCGGTCCCGGTCCCCATGGCGATGCCCACGTCGGCTTCGGCCAGGGCCGGCGCGTCGTTGATGCCGTCGCCGGCCATGGCCACGACGCCTCCTTGTTGACGCAGAGTCCTGATCCGCTCGTGTTTCTGCTGCGGCTTGATTTGGGCTTCCAGATGATCGATGTCCAGTCTTTTCGCCACAGCCCGGGCGGTCCGTTCGTTGTCACCGGTCAGCATAAATGACGGTGCGCGACTCGTGAAAACTCGTGTCGCCGCCAGGCGCGTAGGGTGGGTCAAGCCGTAGGCGCAGACCCACCATTTTGCCTTGTCGGTGGGTCTCGCTATAGCTCGACCCACCCTACCGTCCTCTTTGATCGGGTCGGCCACCGCCAAGAGCCCGCCCGGCTGGCGCTGCTCGACTTCGGGATGCATTGGGCAGACGTACGGCGCATCGTCCGGTTCTGGCTGGCGGCGTCGGCGCCCGGTTTCCGCCCCGGCCTGCGATGCTGCTGCCTGTTGGCGCAGGAAGCTTTCGCGGCAGTGCTCGCTGCAGAAGTAGTACGTCTGTCCGTCACGATCCGCGCGTAACGGCGTGGACTCGTCTCCTTCCATTCCGCAGATCGGGTCCGTGGGCATGATTTCCGTCCTCACTGCCGCTGGCTCACCGGGTCGGGCGCGTGTCGGAGTGCCAATTGTCCAGTGCGGCACTCCGCAAAAAGCGTGCCAAAGAGGGGTTTCTGCGGGGATGGTCTGCCCGCTCTTTTTTCGGTGGCGCCAAGAACAGCGAGGGCAATCAGATGGGCGGTCCGCGATGCGAATAATCAGATGTTGGAAATCGGTTAGCTCCGCGTTAGCAGCTCCAAAGCCTTTCCGCGCGCCGGCGCATGGCCGAATCCCCTCCGGCCGCCCGCGGGGCGTGCTCCGCCGGCGATATCTCCCTGTCGGCCAAGGGCTTCCGCCGATCGCTACACGCCGGATCGCGCAGAATAATGTGCATAATGGCTGCCCCCCCTGTGGTGTGTAAGGGATTCCACCACGCCGAGATGGTCGGAATTGGCGATTGGCGCTGCCTGCACATGTGAGAAAATGACACACCCGATTCGTGGCAGGCGCGCCCCTGCCCGGGCAGACGAACCGCAGGGCGTACTCAGTGCGTAACAAGTGGCGATTGCCACGTTCGAGTTCCGGCGATCGGGAGAGCTTGACCGGCCATATCATTATTGGTGGCGGCAGTCCAAGGAACTCGACCTGAGGAAAGGATCAGACCATGCTCACACTCGATGCCGCTCCCCAGGAGAGGTTGGACTTCGCGCACATCATCACCTGCTCCGATCTGATGCTCCCGGTATTCGATCAGACAAGCCGGGCCGCCAAGGTGGGCAGCACCGTGCTGATCACCGGCGAATCCGGGACGGGCAAGGAGCTGATCGCCGAAGCTATCCACTCCAGCGGCCCGCGCAGCGACGGGCCGTTCGTGGTCGTCAACATGGCCGCCGTGCCCGAGAGCCTGATCGAAAGCGAACTGTTCGGACACGTGGCCGGCGCGTTTACGGGCTCGACCGGGAGGCGGATCGGGCGATTCGAGGCGGCCGATCGGGGAACACTGTTCATCGACGAGATCGGCGACCTGGCCTCGGAGTGCCAAGCCAAGCTGCTGCGGGTTCTGGAGAATCACTGCGTGACGCCGGTGGGCAGCAACGAGAACCGGAGCCCCGACGTTCGGGTGATCGCCGCCACGAATCGAGACCTCCAGCAAATGGTCTACGACGGCTGGTTCCGCGAGGAGCTTTACTACCGGCTGAACGTGGTGTCGATCGCGCTGCCGCCGTTGCGGGCTCGGCCCGAGGACGTCGAATGTCTGGTAAATCACTTTCTGGGCAAGTTGTCTGCGGCCTACGACAGGCCCAGGCCCGTGCTGGACCAGAAGCTGATGAGCTTCTTGCAGTCGTATCATTGGCCGGGCAACGTTCGCCAACTGCGCAACTGCGTGGAGAGCATGTTCGTGCTGGCCGATTCATCGACGCTGACCATGGACGACCTGCCGGAGACGATTTGTGCGGATAAGCCGCAGGCTGCGGCGCGGATCAAGGTTCCGGAAGGCTTTACGCTGGAGGACGTGGAACGGGCGGTTGTTTGCCAGACGCTGGACCGGTGCCGGGGAAATCGCACGCAGGCGGCCAGGTTGCTGGGCATCTCCGTGCGCACGCTCCAGCGACGGCTGAGAAAGTGGGATCACGTCAAGGAGTGAAGGACCCCACGGCAAACTGTCGGGGGGCTTGGCAAGCAGGACCACAAACCCCCAAGCAGGAGGCTTTGTCATGGACGCCACATTACTTCTCTGCGACCACCAGTCAGCATCACGGGATGCACTGAAACGTTTCTTTTCGCGGTGCGGTTTCCGGGTGGAGACCGCCTGCGACGGCTGGGAATGCCTGAACATCGTAAGGTCGCTGCAGCCGGACGTGCTGGTGATCGACTCCGGGGCGCCCCGCGGCGGTGCGGCCGCGGTGCTCGCCTTCTTGCACGAGAGCTGTTTCGAGTTCGAGATGCCCTTCGTGCTGGTCGTGGGCAACGCACCGCCGGCGACTCTCTCGCAACGCACCGGTGTGCCGGAATCCTCTTGCTTTCAGAAGCCGTTGCCGAGCGAGAGGCTGCTGGACCGGGTGGGTCTGGCGATCGCCCTGATCGATCTGAGAGACAGCAGACAACGTCGGTTCCCCGCCGCGCCGCTCGGCCGTCCCCGCCAAGCCGAACCCTGCCTCGTTTGAGCAGCAGAAGGGAGGCAGAAATGCGACCGCCTGGCACACCCCATACGACGATTCGCTTATCTCCCCTTCAGACGGAAATCGTGTCGGAGCAAACCGAGGAGGCGCTGGATCGGGTGACCATCGCCGAGCTGCCTGTGCATCAGGTGGGCCGAATGAGCCGCCCGGAATTGACACGCGTGGTTCGATCCAGCCCGCTGCCCGCGGCGCGGGCACGCCTGGAGTATCTGGACCGAGCGACATTGGAAAGGCTGGCCCATCTGGCCCGTCTTTCCTGCCGAAATCGAAGGTAGCAAACCGCCGCATCCTGCCTTTCGCCAAAGGAGGGCGCCTCATGGCTCAGCGATTGCAGCATCTCCGGACGCGAGCGGTCGAGTCGGGCCGTCACCCGGGAAGCACCTCGCCGGACTTGTCTCCGGCGGGTCCCATCACAACGTATTTTCAACAGCCCTGTCCCACGTGCGGCTGCCCGCTCCTGATCCTGGTGGAGCACTTGGGAAAGCAGGTGTTCTGCAGCCATTGCCGCCGGGCGTTCGTCGCCCGCGACGTGTCCCAGGACCGCGGCGATGCAGAGGACGTGGGCCGCTCGCTGCTGAGCCGGGCGGAGCGGCTGCTCGGCTTGCTTGAATTATCAAGCCGCAGGCGGCGGGTGTGCAATGTGTGAGAAATGGGAGAGATTCAGATTGTCGCGGCCGAAAAACCAAGAGCGTGGAGCCATGGACGATAAAACGAGGCCCGATCAGATCACGAATTCGCCCCATGCTGCCGACGAGGCCCGCATCGCAGAGAACGTTGCCCGAGCGCTGGCGGCCAGCGGGCTTTTTCGCGTGAACCGCATTGAGGTGTCGGCCCTGGAAGGGGCCGTCAAGCTGCGCGGTCGAGTCGCAAGCTATTACCACAAGCAGGTGGCCCAAGTAACGGCGTTGTCCGTCATCGGGCCTCGCCAACTGGTCAATGAGATCGAAGTGACTTGAGCTTGCGCCCGGCGCGCGCCCTGTCGCCGTAGTCGGCCTCCATCTGAAGGGCCTCTCAGTTCGACCCGTTTGTCTTGTCTTCGCCAATCTCCCCGGCATGGCGCAGAGCGAACCGGGTGATCAGAGGTCCGCCGATCTCGAAGATGATCGTGGTGGCGACGATGATGGAGAGCACCTGCGGGCCGATCTGGGGGTATCGCTCGGAGACGATCAGCGCCAGGCCCAGTGCAACGCCGGCTTGGGGCAGCAGGCACCATCCGGTGTGGGTGCGTACCGTGTGGGAGGCGCTGCCGATCAAGCCACCCAGGAATCCGCCCCCAACCAGGCCGATCGACCTGGCGATCACATACACAACGCCTATCAGGCCGACACCCCACAACTCGCTCACGTCGAAATCGAATCCCGCCAGCAAGAAAAACACGATCAAGAACGGCTGTTCAATCTCTTCGATGGCATGGAACGGCCGTTCGTGGTGCCTGGCCAGGTTGGAGACGGTGGCTCCCATGGCCATACACGCCAGAATATGAGACATCTCCAGGCGGATTGCCAAGCCGCTGCACAGCAACACAAAACCCAGCGTCTCGATGAGCGTCAATTCGCCGGGACGCACACGGCCGGTCAACCAGGCCATCGGCAGACCGATCAGTACGCCCAGCAGGATTCCGCCTGCAACCTCCCACACCCCGTGGACGAGGACCATCGCCGAAGCGTCCTGGCCGGTAACCGCCTGGGCGACAACCAGCAGCATGCTGAACAGGATCACTCCCCACGCATCGTCGATGGCCACCACGCCCAGAACCGTGTCCGTCAGGTGACCTTCGCTTTTGGCTTCACGAATCACGTCGCGCGTGGCCGCCGGAGCGCTCGCTGGAGCGACCGCGGCCAGGAGCAACGCTATCGGCAGGGAAAAGCCGCACAACACCAGGATCACAAACACCGCTGCCGCTGCGCCGATCACTTCGGCAAGCGAAACACCGAGCACGGTCAGCCCCGTTTCCCGCAGCTTCCTGCCCAAAAAGCGCTCCCCCAGTTGAAATCCGACAATGCTCAGCGCCAGACGCGCCGCCAGCGGAAACCACTGCGACGCCGCCGCGGGAATCAAGCCGAGAACATTGGCCAGGAAACCCATGATCAGCAGGAGCGTGACTCGCGGGACGTGTACGCGGCGGCCGAGCGTGTGCGCAGCGAAGCCGGCCAGCAGGAACAAAGCCACCACGATCAAGGCATAGGCTTCGGCGTGGTCGGACGTACCTGCTGCAGCGAGGAGCGCCAACGATCCGTTCCTCCTTACAGTATTTATTGAAACAACAGCTTGCCTCTGACAGCCTGCTCGGCGATCACGGCCGCCGCGGCGCTCCAGCCCATGGGGCTTGTTCCTGCCGGGGTGTGCGTTTGACCGTGCAGATACTCTGGAAAGCTCCAGGCCCGGCCGTCTTTTTCCAGCCGGTTCGCGGCATGGATGCCTTCGACGTACCGCTCGGCCAGGTCGGACTTGCCGCGCTTCGCGAGGCTGGCGGCATAGAACGCGGTGACCAGCGGCCAAAGTCCCCCGTTGTGGTATTCGTACGGGGCGTTCTTGAACGTGTGGGAGAAGGTCATCTGCAGATCGTCCCACTCCTCATCCTTCGGTGTAATCACGGGATCGAAGGCCGGCAACAGCATCGGTTTCTCGTGCACGATGCGTTCGGAAATGTAGTCGTCGACCTTCTCGCACTGGGCTTCGTCTGCAACATCCAACAGCATCACCAGCGCGTTGGCCATGGCGTCGAAGCGGTAGCCGTATCCGACCGGCGAGAAGAACGGCATCCAGTAGAAGCCGCCGCGATGGGGAGCGGCCCGGCGTCCCTTTTCGTAGAGGACCTCGTGGTACACGTCGTCCGGCATCTCGTCGTCGTCCGTGAACCAGTAATTGGCCCGGATGAGGTGCTTCAGGCGCGTCACACGTTCGCTGAGGTTATGGTCGGAGGTCCGATGAAGGCATTGGTGTATGGCGGCGTATTCTCTTTGTGCCTGGAGATAAAGGAGTTGATCGTAGAGCACATAGCCGCTTTGCACGTATTCATCCGCCCAGTCGCCGGTGGGTGGAATGTAGAGCAAGCCGCGCGTGTTGAACTCCCACGCGGCCAGCAAGGAGCGCACGGACTCGAGCGGCTCCAGCATCTCATTCAAGAACCCCTGGTCGCCGGTCACGCGCCAGTACTGGCCGCAGCAAATCACGAACCACAAGTCGGCATCCACGCGCCCCGCCGTTCCCCCGTAGCTGACCCGATCGGTTTTGGGGTCCACGTTGCTGGGGATTTCGCCGTGCGGTCCCTGGTAGCGGACGAGTGTTTGCAAGGTTCGCCGGCAGCCGTTGATCAGCTCACTATCCTCCGCCAGCAGGGCGGCCAGGCCGATGATCGCGCCGTCGCGTCCCCACACGCGGCGGTAGTTGTCCAGCTCGGTGGGCGTCGCCAGGAAACCATCCTCCGTCTGGCAGCGGCGCATGAGCGATACCGCTTGTCCATATCCTTCCTCCCACGCGCCGGACGGCTGCGCGGCTCTGCGTTCTGCTTGGTCGCTCATTTTTGTGCTTCACTCCGCTCCGGCCCTTTGCAAGGCACGCTCTGTCTCTTGTTCCCGCCGCTTACGGCACCCGCGGGCGCGCCCGGCGGGTGGCGACAGAATGACTCACTCCCCCGACACGCTTTCGGCCGGGGCGAGACATGATCCGTGGCCGCATTTCGTACGGCTTGCCCCGGCTGATTGCATCGCACACCAGTCCTCGTGACACCGCCTTCGGGTTCGTTGTCTGTAGCAGAGCAAATAGGATGCCAGTTGATCGGAGGCGCAAGAGGTGCTTCTGCGGCGCGGCCCTCGCGTTGCATGAGGCCGAGTTGTCTTATCCCCCCTGTACCGAACTCCCTGTGCGCCGGCCACGGGCCGCGCCGCGCGGAAAAAGCCCGCACCGCGGCAGCGGCCGGACAAGACGGCACGCCGGTTGCACCGCCGGCTTGGGGCAAGCAGCGCCGTTGCGGGTGCTGGGATTCGCACGCCCGCCACGGGCTGAGAGGGGCGCTTGTCGCGCGTTGAGAGAAGCTGTGAGAAGGTAGCTGTCCATGCCCGAACTGCCCGACGTCGAACGGTTCAAACAATATCTTGACGCCACCGCGCTGCACCGGGAGCTAACCGGCGTGGACGTGCGCGATGCCGGCATCCTCGAGGGCGTTTCGGCTCGACAACTCCGCTCGCAACTCAAAGGCCGGACGTTCGAGTCCACCTCCCGGCATGGCAAGTTCCTGTTCGTCCACATGCCGTCTGCCCCGCTGCTGGTGCTCCACTTCGGCATGACCGGTTACCTCGACTACGCCCGCCAGGGCCGCGACCCGCCCGAGCACACACGGGTCGCGTTCGATCTGGCCGACGGGTTCCGGCTGGCCTACGTCTGTCAGCGCAAGCTGGGGCTGGTCACCCTCACCGATGACGCGCAGGCATTTATCGAGCAGCATGAGCTGGGCCCGGACGCCCTGGACGAACAGTTGACGTCCGAAGCGTTTTGCAACCGTCTCTCGGGCCGTCGAAGCGCCGTCAAGTCGGCGTTGATGAACCAGGCGATCGTGGCCGGCATCGGCAACGTGTATGCCGACGAAATCCTCTACCAGGCCCGGCTCATGCCGGACCGCAGCCTCGACGACATCGACGCCGCGACCACCAAGAAGCTCTACCGCACCATGCGCCGCGTGCTGAAGACTTCCATCCGCCATCACGCGGAGATCGCGCGTTTGCCGCGGACGTACTTGTTGAGGCACCGGGATGCCGACGGCCGCTGTCCCCGCTGCGGCCGCGAGCTGAAGAAAACCAAAGTCTCCGGCCGGGGCACATGGTTTTGCCCGGATTGCCAGCACTGAACGCCGCGGCCGACCACGCAGTCAGATGGCGACAGAATGTCGCACACCACCGACATTCCGTCGCAGGTCGGGATGCCCTCGACCAGCGCACACTCGCCGCTTATGCTGCCCAGGGCTATTCACCGTTCGGCCCGTTTGGCCACCCCCCGCGGCACTAGAATTGCGGTAACAATTCAGCCGTCTGGAGACCTGGGCTGCACTGCGGGAAAAAAGGTGACA
>CAYXPN010000142.1:0-13820 GCA_964467075.1 uncultured Planctomycetaceae bacterium | reverse complement strand
CTGCCGCGGGTGGTAGCCGCCGCCACATTTGGTTGCGGCCGCAGGCCGCGTTAGGAACATGCGACGCAGGCCCAAAAAGTCGTACATCTGTACAAGCCGTTCTGCCGTCGCAATCGCCTCGTGAAAACAGGAGTCAAATGACCGCGACTTGTACACTACTGAACAACATGCACGCAAAGCGCGCGGAAATCTCAATCGAAGACTCTAATCCCCAATCCCCAATCCCTAATCCCTAATCCCTAATCCCTAACGCCCAGATACGTCGGCGGGGCGCGATCGCTCTGCAAAGGAACCTTGCTTTGCTGCTGAGCATGACCGGCTTTGGCGAGGCACGGATCGAGCAGGACGGCCTGGCTGTCCTGGTGGAGGTCCGCACGGTCAACAGCCGGTTCTTCAAGCTGGTGGTCCGAACCAGCGAGGGCTACGGCTCGCTGGAACCGAAAATCGAGGCGCTCGTGCGCCCGCTGGTGCGCCGGGGTACGGTCCAGGTCAACGTGTTCGTCGATCGGATCAAGCGGGCCGAAGACTTTCGCATCAACACCGAGGTGCTCGCCGAATATCGGCGCCAGTTGCAGGCCCTCTGGCGGAACTGGGAGCCGGATGTGCCGGTGCCGGCCGAGGCCCTGCTGGGGCTGCCCGGCGTGGTCGAGGAGGGCGGCCCGCTTGGCCGCGACGTGGCAAGCGAGTGGCCGGTCATCGCCCGGGGCGTTGAGCAGGCCCTGGAACGTTTGAGTCAGATGCGGATCGAGGAAGGCCGGGCCATGGCCGAGGATTTGCGGGCCAACTGCCGGGCGGCAGGCGGGGCACTGGAGCAGGCGGCCCGACGCGCTCCCGAGGTGTCCGAGGCATACCGGACACGGCTCGGGGAGCGGATGAAGAAGCTGCTCACGGAGTTCCAGGTCACGCTCAACGCCGGCGACCTGCTCAGGGAGGTGGGGCTGTTTGCGGAGCGGGCCGACATTTCCGAAGAGATTGTGCGGCTGCGCAGCCACTTGCAGCAGTTCGAGAGCACGCTCGACTGCGAGCAGAGTTCGGGCAGGAAGCTGGAGTTCCTCATCCAGGAGATGTTCCGCGAGGCGAACACCATCGGCTCAAAGGCCGGCGACGTGGAGATCAGCCGACTGGTGATCGACATGAAGGCGGCCATCGAACGGATGCGCGAGATGGTCCAAAACGTGGAATAAGTGCGCGCAGCCAGCACGGGCCTTCGCGAGGATTGCGGGCTTTCGGCAAGGGGGCCGGGGACAGGTTGGGCGCATAGCGAACGCACCAGGAAGGCCGGGCGGATCGGGGCCAAGCGGCAGGTCCAGGGACCGGCTGGAAACCGAGGACGGGGATTTCGGCAGGCACATGGCGCGCGAGGGACAGGGCAAGCTGGTGATCGTTTCGGGACCCTCCGGGGCGGGCAAAACCACGCTTATGCGCGAGGTCTTGCGGCGATGTCCGCTGCCGCTTCGGCCGAGTGTGTCGGCCACCACCCGGCCGCCACGCCCTGGCGAGAGGGACGGGGTGGATTACCACTTCCTGAGTCCGGATGAGTTCGAGACCCGTCGCCAGAGGGGGGAGTTCCTGGAGTGCTTCCAGGTACACCAGCAGGGCCACTGGTATGGCACGCCGGCCTGGGAGGTCCAGGCTGGTCTTGCAGAAGGAAAATGGGTAGTCTTGGAGATAGATGTGCAGGGCGCCATGGCGGTCCTGGAAAAGTTCCCCGACGCCGTGTCTATCTTCATCCGCCCTGGTTCGGACGCTTACCTGGAGGAACTCGAACGCCGGCTCCGCGGCCGGGGCGAGCCGGAACCGTCCATCGCCGAGCGACTGCAAACCGCACGTCGGGAGCTGGCCCTGGCCGGCCGCTACCAGTACCAGGTGGTCAACGACCGGATTCCCCGGGCGGTAGAGGAAATCTGTGACATTCTCACGAGGCATTGGGAGACAGACTGCGATGATCGATGAGCTTCGGGAAGACGAAATCGTCAACAAGGTGGGTGGACGCTTTCGGCTTTCGACCCTGATTCAGAAGCGCCTGGTCGCCTTGAACTCCGGCGCTCGCCCGGTGGTGGACGCACACACCGGCAACAAGATGGAAATCGTGATCCGGGAGATCATCGAGGACAAGATCTACCTGGATACCGAGTTGAACGTCCAGGTCAGGGCGGCGGCCGAGGCTGGGGCGCCGCCTCCGCTCGATTTCCGCACCCTATGAACGGCCGGGAACTGCTGATCGGCGTAAGCGGCGGCATCGCCGCCTATAAGACCGCCGGCCTGGTGAGCCGACTGGTCCAGGCAGGGGCCGGCGTGTCGGTAGTCATGACCCGCGCCGGGGCGCGCCTGGTGGGCCCGAAGACCTTCGAAGCCCTGACCGGGCGGCCCGTGGCCACGCGCATCTTCGCCCCCAGCCCCCATCCCCACATCGACCTGGCCCGGCAAGCCGAGTTGCTCTGTGTGGCCCCGGCCACGGCCAATCTGCTGGCCAAGGCCGCCTGGGGACTGGCCGACGATCTGCTGAGCACCCTGTTGCTCGCCTTCGAAGGCCCGGTGCTCATGGCGCCGGCCATGAATCGGGCCATGTGGGAGAAGCCCGCGGTCACGCGCAACCTTCAGCAACTGCGCGACGACGGGATGCAGATCATCGACCCGGAGGAAGGCTACTTAAGCTGCGGCGAATACGGCGCCGGCCGAATGGCCTCGCCCGAACGCATCTTCCAGGCCATCGCCGCCACGCTCGAGCGCCTTCCGGCGCGCGACTGATCGGTCGCGCCCCCCGGCGCAACGTTGCGGTTTGGACCTTTGCCCCCGGGTAGCGCATCGGGAACCCACCTGAATGGCTCGCATCCTCATCACCTCGGGCCCCACCCGGGAGTATCTCGACCCGGTTCGCTTCCTGACCAATGCCTCGAGCGGGCGCATGGGCACGGCCCTGGCCGCGGCGGCACTCGAGACGGGCCACGAGGTGGTCGTGGTCAGCGGGCCGGTCGACGTGCGATATCCCAAGCAGGCGCAGGTCGTCTCAGTGGTCACCACCGCCGAGATGCTCGAGGCCTGCCGGGAGGTGTTTCCGGAGTGCGACGGGCTGGTGGCCGCGGCGGCCCCTTGCGATTACCGGCCGGTGGTGCCGGCCGAGCACAAAATCCGCAAGACGGGCGGCCCCCTGGAGCTTCGGCTGGTCGAAACACCCGACGTGGTGGCCTCGCTGGCCGTGCCGGGCAGGTCGCAGTGGATGGTGGCCTTTGCCCTGGAGACCGAGGACCCGCGAATTCGCGCCCTGCAGAAACTGGAACGCAAGAGCTGCGACCTGATCGTGGTCAACGGTCCGCGCACGATTCACAGCCGGCACACCAGCCTCGAGGTGCTCGACCGCCAGGGCAACGTGCTGCTGGGCGTCTCAGGCACCAAGAAGGCCGTGGCCCGGCGCCTGATGGCCCTGTTCGAACGGGAGTTGATGGGCCGGCCCTCCGCAAATCGCCCCCCGTGCAACCCATGATAGTGGACCAGCCCCCCTGTTGTGGGGGAAGGTTGTCTTTGGCCCGGTGACTCTCTGCCGCGGCGCCCACCTGGAAAAACCCGGGCCGGGCTGGTATTGGTGGAACGTTCTGCACCGAGCCGCTCACCCCAACGAAGAGCCCCCGCCCGCGCAATTCGCCGGCGGGCCAGCGGTTGACCGGTCGCCTCGTCCGGCAAGCCCGGGAACCAAGAATAGGGAAGGCCACACGTGGAGATCGACTGTCTTTGCACGGGAATCCTGTTTACGGACGTGGCGTGCTCGCCCATCGAGCGCGTGCCGGCCGAGGGCGAGCTGGTGGTGACCGATCGGGTACAGCTCGGCCTGGGTGGCTGTGCGTCGAACACGGCCCTGGTCCTGGCCCGGCTGGGCGTGAAGGTTCGGGTGGCGGGCTGCGTGGGCGACGACTCGTTCGGGCGGTTTGTGCGCGAGACACTCGATTCCGGGGGGGTCGACACCTCGGGGGTGCGCGATATCCCGGGCATCAACACCGCCACGACCATGATCGTCAACGTGCGCGGGCAGGACCGGCGGTTCATTTCATCGCTGGGCGCCAACGCCCTGATGGAGCCATGGCACATACCCCAAAAGTGGTCATCTGCTGCACGGGTGCTCTATCTGGGTGGGTATCTGATGCTGCCCGGGCTGGAGACCGCGGAGCTGGCCGCCCTGTTCCGCGAGGCCCGACGGGCCGGCACCAAGACGGTTCTCGACGTAGTTTACATTGGCAGTGAAAACTCGCGCCAGGCCCTGGAGATGATCCTCCCCGAGACCGACGTGTTCCTGCCCAACGACGACGAGGCCCGGGCGATCACCGGTCACGAAGACCCGCTGGAGCAGGCCGAGGTGTTCCGCGGCATGGGGGCAAAGATGGTGGTCATCACGCTGGGCAACCGCGGCAGCCTGCTGGTCTCCCAGCGCGAGCGACTCCGGGCCGGGGTCTATCCGACCGAGTTCGTGGGGGGCACCGGCTCGGGCGACGCCTTTGACGCCGGGTTTATCGCCGGCATGCTGGCCGACGAGGACGCCGCGGGCTGTCTGCGCTGGGGCAGCGCGCTGGGGGCCAGTTGCGTGCGGGCCATCGGGGCCACCGAAAGCGTGTTCGACCGCCCCCAGGCCGAGCGGTTCATGGCCGAACACGACCTGGAAATCAACCACGTCTGACGTGGTTCGCCCGCGGTGTTGGGTGGCGTCACGACAGGGAAAACGAACCAATCACAGCAAGGGAACCGACCGATGCGGATCGGCGTGTTTTGCAGCGGAGGGGATGCGCCGGGCATGAACGCCTGCCTGCGGGCGGTGGTTCGGGCGGGCATTTCGGGCGGGCATCAGATCATCGGCATTCGGCGCGGATACCACGGACTGCTCGAGGAGCAGTTTTTCCTGGACCCCGAGGGCCAGCCGCTGATGCAGCTTCGCTCGGTCTCGAACATCGTCAAGCTCGGCGGCACCATCCTGCACACCAGCCGCAGCGAGCAGTTCCGCACCGAAGCGGGACTGAAGCAGGCGGCCGCGGTGCTCAAGCAACACCGGATCGATGCCCTCATCCCGATCGGCGGCGACGGCACCTTTCGCGGCGCCGTGGCGCTGGCCCGACACTGGAACGGCCAGATCATCGGCTGTCCCGGCACGATCGACAATGATCTGACGGGAACAGACTACACGATCGGTTTCGCCACCTCGGTGGCCACCGCGGTCAGTGCCGTAGACAAGCTGCGCGATACGGCCGAGAGCCACGAGCGCCTGTTCCTGGTGGAAGTCATGGGCCGCCACAGCGGCTACATCGCCCTCTACACGGCCCTGGCCGGCGGGGCGGAGGTGGCCGTGCTGCCCGAGACACCCACCGACGTGGCCGAAATCGTCAAGCACATCCAGGTGCTCAAGGCCCGCGGCAAGAAGTCGATCATGATCATTGTGGCCGAAGGCGACGAAAAAGGCGGCGCGGCCGTGCTGAACGAATCGCTCAAAAAGGCAGGTTGCCCGTTCCAGACGCGCGTGCTCACCCTGGGCCACCTGCAGCGGGGCGGCTCGCCGGTGCCGTCCGACCGGATTCTGGCCGGCCGGCTGGGTGATTTCGCGGTCCAGGCCATCGACGAAGGCGAAACGCGGGCCATGGTCGGCCAAGTGCGCGGCGAACTGGTGCTCACCCCCTTCCAGGACACCTACGCCAAGCGCAAGCCCGTGCCCGAGGACCTCTTGCGCCTGCTGGAGACCCTGGCCAACTGAGCCCCGCGGCGGGCCCTCAGCCGTCTGAAGGCCCGGGACTGCACTGCCTTGTGGTGCGGCCGCGCTGGGCTTTCCGCTTGTGGGTTTCCGCTTTCGGCTTTCCGCTTGGGGGTTTCGCGAAAGCCGACGGTGGACAGGGTGATGGCCACCATGTAGAGCGTGTCGAGCAGGCTCCAGCCGGCCAGCCGGTAGCCGACCGCGCCGACCAGCACGATCGTCGCCAGCACATTCAGACCCAGCACCAGGCGTCGCAGCGGGGAATCCATCGGCAGTCCGTTTGTGATCCTCAGCGTGACCGCGGCATCGCCGGCCGCTGCGTCAGCGGCCCAGCCCACCGCGTCCGTTTGGGCAGCCGCCGTCCTCGGGTCCAACTGTCCGGTACCTGACACAGCCTCGACCGCTTCACACCTTCGGCGCCTTGGAAGGCCAGCGTACTGATTTGCCGAAATGGCGACAAGGTCGCGGCCGAACCCGCCCCGGGCTGGAAAGGCCGGTCTCCGGCGGCCGGGAGGAAGGGTCGTGCGGCGTGTGCGGCCGGTGGCCAGATTGTGCCAAGTATGGTAGGGTTAACTGTTCTGGGGCTCGATACCACGAGTGCCCTGCGCGGGCCCTGGGTGTCCGGCAACCGGGCCGTCCGCAGGGGCTGCGGGCGAGGCGGTGCGATACCGCTTGCGGGGAAGTCTTGGTCCCGGCCAGGGGGCTTGAGGGGCGCGTGGCTTGTCCTCAGCCTAAGAACTTTGGAAACGAATCGTTTCCCCACTCCCGTGGCCAAGCCCGGGTGGCCGGGGCTCACGGCCAAGCGAAGCCCGGGGAAGTAACCTTACAAGTTCTAAGGTTTTTCGAAGAGGTCCTTCACAGAGGCGAGAACCGGCGATGCACACGGTGAACGTCCGCTTGTTGGTGATCCTGCTGGTCGGTCTGTTGGTGTCGGCAGCAGGCGTCTTTTTTCTGCACGCCTACCAGGTCGGACGCAGTTCGCAGATCTTCGAGGATCTGGCCGAGGACGTGCTCAAGCGGGCCGACGAGGCCCTGGCAGCCGGCAAGACGGGCGAGGCCGAGCAGCTCTATGACGAGGCCGTCAAACATCTGTCCAACTGCGTCAAGCTGCGCGAGGACGACATCGACCTGCAAGAGCGCCTGGGAACGCTGCTGGCCGACCTGGCCGTGCGCCGGCAGGACAACCGGATATTCGGCCAGGCGCTGGGCTATCTGGAATACGTGGTCCGCGCGGAACCCGGCCGCAGCAAGGCCCGGCGCCGCCTGGTCGATCTGTACATGGCTGCCGGCCGTGCGCGCGACGCGCGGTTTCACCTGGAGCGATACCTGCTCAGAGACGCGCCGAACGACGCGGAGCTGCTGGTGCTGCTGGGTCAGTGTCAGGCGCGACTGGACGAACACCTCAAGGCGGCCGAGACCTTCCAGAAAGCCGCCGAGGTTGCGCCCGATCACCTGGACGCCTATACCCGACTGGCCGCTGTGCTCCGCAACGAGCTGGATCGACCCGCGGACGGTGACCAGTGGATCGCCAAGATGCTCGAGCTCAATCCCCAAAGCGCCCGGGCACACTGGCTGGCCGCGGCCTATTACCGGAGCGCCGAATTGTACGACCTGGGGCTGGCCGAAGCCCAGGAGTCGCTGGCGTTGGAGCCCGACGGGCGAGAGGCGCTCTTGCTGGCCAGCCACTGCGCCGTGGCCCAGGCCAGGCAACGGCTCGCCCAGCGCCAGCCCGACGAGGCCAGGGCGCTGTTCGACCAGGCCCGCCAATACACCAAGCGCGGCACGGAACTCGATCCCACCGACGTCTCCATGTACCTGGCACAAGCCGACGTGGAAACGATTTCGGGTAATCCCGAACAGGCGATCGAGCTGTTGCAGACAAGTCTGGAAGCTACCGGCAACCATCCGATATTGCTCTGGCAACTGGGCAGTCTGCTGATCGACGCAGGACGCCTTGACGAAGCCCAAGGGGTCTGGGAGCAGTTGCGCGACACGGGCACCGCGGAGATCCAGGCGGGTTTCCTGGGCGCGCGCCTGGCCTATGTGCGCGGCAACTGGCGCCAGGCCATCCAGGGCTTCGAACGCATCCGCAGCCGCCTGATCCGGACGCCGGAGACGGCCAAGCAAGCCGACCTGTGGATGGGACGCTCTTACAGCGAACTGGGAAACCCGGATCAGGCGGTGCTCGCCTATCGTCGGGCCCTGGACGTGGACCCGACATATGTGCCGGCCAAGGCGGCCCTGATCGACACCCTGGTCAGTATGGGCCGGCTGGATGAAGCGCTCCGGGAGTACCAGCAGATCGCCGCGCGCGTGCCTGCGGCGGGCTGGCTCCCGGTGGTGCGGGTGATGATCAGCCGCAACCGCCGGCAACCCCCTGCACGCCAGGACTGGGAACAGATCGAGCGTCTCCTCGACCAAATCGCCGAGGCGCTGCCCGATTCGCCGGACGTGCCCCTGTTGCAGGCCGAGGTGCTGGCGGCACAGGGGCGTGCGGAAGAAGCGGAATCCCTGTTGCTCAAGGCCCGCGACGCCGACCCGAAGCAGGCCCGACTCTGGGCGGGACTGATCTCGCTGGCCCAGCGCCAGCAGGATTGGGAGCGTGTGGAGCAGTTGCTGGCCGAAGCGGCGCAGCAGTCGGGCGACAGCCTGGAGCTGCGCATTTCCAAGGCATTCTATCTTGCGCAGCGCTATGGTTCGGAGCGCGCCGGGCAGCTTGCCGAGCTGGCCGAAGTGCCGGATTCGTACGACGAGGCGGCGCGCGTGCAGCTTTGGCAGACCCTGCTGAGCCTGGCGCAGCGCCTGAACGAGCGGCCGCTGGCCGCTCGGCTGGCCCGGCAGATCGCCCAGTTGCAGCCGAACAACGTGCGCGCGCGGTTCACGCTGCTGGAGTTGGCGCTGCGGGACCGGGATTTGGAAGCGGTCGAAAGGGTGCTCCAGGAAATCGAGAGGATCGAGGGCCAAGGACCGCTTTGGCACTACGGCCAGGCCGTGCGCCTAAGTCTGCTGGCCGGCGACAAGCCGGACGACCCGCGGCTGGATGAGGCCCTCGGGCACCTCCGCCAGGCCGGCGAGCGACGCCCCTCGTGGTCCCGGGTGCCCTTGCTGAAGGCCAGCATCTATCACCAGCAACGCAAGTTGAATCTCGCCCTGGAGAACTATCTCCAAGCCATCCAGATGGGCGACCGCAATCCCGAAGCCGTCCGACGGGCCGCGGAGTTGCTGCTCCGGGAGCACCGAGTGGATGACGCCCTGGGACTGATCGCCCTGCTCGACCAGCAAGACGGATCGCGCAGCGGCGGCTTGGAGGAGGTCGAGTTGCGGGCCCGCGCCATGAAAGGCGACCTGGACCGCGCACTGGAGCTGGCCCGCAAGGCGGCCGAGGGCTCGGACGACTATCGCGATCTGCTCTGGCTCGGCCAGTTGCTCTTCGGCAAAGCACAGCAGGTCCAGCAGAGCGAAGACTCCTCGGCCGGCGACTTGCTGCTCGAAGAGGCCGGCACGGCATTTCGCCGGGCCACGGAACTCGGACCGACCGAACCCCAGAGCTGGATCAGTCGGGTGCAGTTCCTGATGCGCACCGACAAGCCGCAGGAGGCCGCCGAGGCCGTGGCCGCGGCCCAGCAGGCGCTGCCGCCCGAGCACGCACGCTTGGCGCTGCCGCTGTGCTACGCCCTGATCGGCCGGTTGGACCTCGCCCGGCAGAAGTATGACCAGGCCCTGGCCGAAGCACCTGCTGACCCGCAGGTGGTGCGGGCTGTGGTCGACTTCTACATCCGGACCAACAATCTGGCGGTGGCCGATGCCCAGTTGGAGAAGTTCTTCGACGGCACACTCAAGGCCGACCCGGACGACGTCTCGTGGGCCCGACGCGCTCGGGCCGGCATCCTCATGACCCACGGCCGATATCCCGATCTTGCCAAGGCCCTGAGTCTGGTGAACGAAAACCTGCGTGCCAACCCGGACCAGGCTATCGAGGATTTGCGCGTGAAGGCGCGCATCCTCATGGCCATGCCTTCGCGCCGGCAGCGGACGGAGGCGATCGAGGTGTTGGAAGAGTTGATCGAGCGCCAGGTACGGCCGACCGCGGAGGACTCCTTCCTGCTCGCCCAGCTCTACCTGCGCGAGGATGCCTTCACCAAGTTCACCGCCCAGATGCGCGCTTTGTTGACGGACTATCCGGACAACCCGCAATTCCTGGCCACCTATGTCCAGGCCCTGCTGCAACACAACGAACTGGCCGGTGCGGAGATCTACCTCGAACGGCTGGGCCAACTTGCACCCAAGAGTTTCGCCTACGTCCAACTCAGCTTCGAACGGAACTTCCGTCGCAATCAACACCGTCCTGAAGGCGAGTTGAGCGAATTGCGAGACCAACTGGTCATCCCGCTGCGCGAGTTTATCGACGATCCGGAGAGTGTGCCCCGCGATCGGCCCAGCCGCCTGCTGCGGGCCAGCAGCTTGCTCACCAGCTTCTCCGAGCGGCTCCGCGAGGACGGCAAGCTGCTGGTGGCCAACGACCTGGCCCGCCAGGCCGAGCTGATGCTGCGCGAATACGTCGACCTGCGCCCCGAACAGCGGTTGGCCCTCGTCCCGATGCTCTGCAGCCAGGGACGACTGGACGACGCGTTGGACCTGCTGGACAGGCAGTGGCAGTCTGTCGAGCCGAACCACGTGACGTCGGCCGTCGTGGCGATCCTCCGCGCCGACGGGATCAACCGGCAGCAGATCGAGCGCCTGGAGGTGATTGCCGAGCGGGCGGCGCGGCATTTCCGCCGGCCGCAGAAACTGCTCGTTGCCCTGGCCGAAATCGCCACCAAACTCGAGAAGTACGACCAGGCCGAGGCCCACTACCGGGAAATCATCGACAGCGACAGCGACAGTGTAGTGGCCATGAATAACCTGGCAGTGATCCTCGCCTTGCGGGGAACCAAGCTCGACGAGGCCCTCCGACTGGTCAATCGCGCTCTGGCACTGAACGGCCCGAACGGTGCCATCATCGATTCACGGGCCACGGTGTATCTGGCGATGGGCAAGCCGAAGGAAGCGCTGGCCGATATGGAAGTGGCCGTCGCCGACAACCCCACCCCCGTCCGTTTGTTCCACCAGGCGCAGGCCTTTGCCGCGGCCAATCGACCCACCTCGGCGCGCGAGGCCATGCGCAAGGCCGTTAAGGACGGACTGAAACCGGAAGACCTTCAGCCGCTGGAGTTGCCGGCCTACGAGCGCTTGTCCAAATTGGTGCAATGAGACCTCAGGCGACGGTCCGTGGTGTGCCGATCGTCCTGGTTTGCGAATTGGATTTGCCGTCGCCGTGCCATCCGCCGTTGACCACGGAGTGCCCGTGCGGGAAGAGCTGGTCGACCTGGTCATTCCTGTCTACAACGAGGCCCACGTGCTGGAGGCTTCGGTGCGACGGCTGGCCGAGGCCATGGCTGCCGAGGCGAACTTCTGCTGGCGCGTGCTGGTGGTCAACAACGGATCGACCGACGCCACGCTCCAAATCGCCCGGCGCCTGGCTGAACAGCTCGCGTTCGTGCGCGTGTTCCACCTGGACGAGAAGGGACGCGGGCGCGCCTTGCGCAAAGCCTGGACGGAAACCGACGCCGCGGTGTCGATCTACATGGATGTCGATCTGTCGACCGACCTGGCGGCCGTGCCCGAAACGGTCGAGCTGCTCCGCTCCGGCGCCGACGTGGTGGTCGGCTCGCGCCTGCACGCGCAGTCGCAGATCACCCGCTCGCTCAAACGCGAGGTGCTCTCGCGCGCATACAACCGCCTGATCCGCCTGGTGCTGCGCACGCGCAGCTTCCAGGACGCCCAGTGCGGCTTCAAGGGGGTGCGCGTCGAGCGCATCCGGCCGCTGCTGCCGCTGGTACGCAACCAGGAGTGGTTCTTCGACACCGAACTGCTGGTGCTGGCCGAATACGCCGGCCTCAGCGTCCAGGACCTGCCCATCCGCTGGGTCGAAGACCCGGACAGCCGCGTGAACATCCCCCGGACCATCTGGGAGGACCTCTGCGGGCTGGCACGCCTGAGGCTCACGGCCCGAGGGCTGCTGCGCCGCAAGCTGCCCGCGCACACCCACGGGGCAGCAAGCCGCGGATCATCCGGCCGCTCCCGCGGCTGAGGGCTCCTCGGGACCCAGAAAACCAGGTTTCCCGAGCAGCAGCCATCTGAAGACCCACGGAAACCTTTCTGCCGTGCCCGCGGGCCGGGGCTGGCGCAGCCATTGCTCAAAGCGTGCATGGGCAACATATAGAGCCGCTCCGGCCTCGGACCGCAGCACGAGCTGATAGGCGCGGGGCGGCTCGCGGTCGGTGACCAGCAGCGGCCGGTGCCGTGCCGGGCGGACGCTGAGTTGCGCGTAGTCCGCCCAGGTATGGGGCCCGACTTGCCAGGAAAGCAGCCCTCGCTGGTAAAGAGGCTCGCTTAGGCGTGCCCACCGATAGGCCTCCCAGACGGATCGGGTCTGGAAGGTGCTTAGCGCACCAAGCTGGCGATTGAGCGTAAAGACCGGCCGCGCTTGTGGCCAGCAAAGGACGATGGCGCCTGCCATGCCTGCCACCGTGGCCCAGATCGCCATTTGCGCCCGGCGCGGCGAGGGCCACCGGCAAAGCTCGCGCAGCCAGAGGATCACCGCGGGCGGGATGATCGGCCCCAGGTAGTGCAGGTTCTTGCCGCCCGAGACGAGCACGATCAGCAGGTACCCCAGCACGAGCGTGGCCGTGGCGCGCTGCCAGCCTCGCGCGTGGGCCTCGCTTGCCCGACGCTCCCGGCGCGCTGTTTGCCCGGGCTTCACTTCGGCGCGTGTCCGATCATCGGCGCCTTCTGTGTGCCGGCTGCCGCGGTGGGGCAGGAACGCCGTCACCAATCCCACACAACCCAGCCCACCGCAACCCAGCACAAAACAGCCCAGGTAGCGCCAGCCGGACGACCAGCGGGCCCCGGGCGCGATGAAGTCGGCCACGTATTCGCTGTAGATCGTCTCGGGCCAGCCCCAGAACGAACCGTCGGCCAGTCCGCAAACGACATAGAATCCCAGCACACCCGCCAGCGCCGCCGAGCCCCAGCCGATCGCCCGCCACATGGGCCGCCGAGCCACCGGCCGCCAGACCAGCGCAGCCGCGCCGGTCAGCACGAACATCACCGGGCCGGCATAGAGCACCACGCTGGCCAACACCATGAGCACCACCCAAGCACCCAGGTCCTCCCGCCTGAGCGCATCCAACGCCACGAGCAGCAGCAGCGCAAAGAGCGCGTCCGGCACGCCCGGCGCCGCGGGATCGGCCAGATAAGGGTAGTAGCCCGTGTAGAACGAATACCACAAACACCACAAGAACCCCGTCAGGC
Organism: uncultured Planctomycetaceae bacterium; assembly: GCA_964467075.1. Classification (GTDB taxonomy): domain Bacteria; phylum Planctomycetota; class Planctomycetia; order Pirellulales; family Thermoguttaceae; genus CAYXPN01. The sequence goes on along the minus strand of CAYXPN010000142.1, from coordinate 745 downwards.
CCCAAACCGCAGCCGCGCTCCAGCGCACCGGCGCCGGCCCGCGTGCCAACATGGACGAACCCATCGCGGCGATCGCCAGGCACCAAATCCAGAAGGGCAGCCGGGCCGTGGCCTCGCTGCCCCCCAGGAGCGCCTGGAAGGCACAGGTCCAGTAGGAGTTGACCAGCGTGGGGCTGCCCACCACAAAACCCGGCTCGCCGAGCGATTCCACCTCGAAGTAGGGCAGCAGGTGCTCTCGCAGGCTGCGCGCCAACACGGACGCCTCGGTGCCGTCGCCGCTGTGGCACTGCAAGAGCCATTCGCGCCCGAACCACACCATGGCCGCGGCCACGCCGCCCAGGGCGATCAGCACGGCCACGGCCTCGACCCACCAGCCTCGATCAGCCCCGGGGCGCGACAGGCGCTCATTGCGGGTGGCACTCGTCGTTTGCGGCCGGGCAAGCCATGCCAGCAGCAACCCCCAACCAAGCCACCCGGCCAGCAGTCCCCAGCGTCCCACGCCCACGCTCATGCGCAGCAACGTAATCAAGGCCATCAGCGCCAGGCAATTGACGGCCAGACTCCACGCGCCCGGGTGCCCTCGCTGTGGAAACCGCCTCGCGATGGCCCGGCTTCCCAGAATCCACGGTCCGCCCACCAGCAGCCAGGCGGCGCCCGCGGCCATCAACGCCCCCGCGGCCGCGCGCCCTAAGAGACTATCCGAAAACACAGTTTGGGTGGCCGTGGCTGGACCGAAGGGAAGCCA
>CAYXPN010000141.1:10178-13911 GCA_964467075.1 uncultured Planctomycetaceae bacterium | reverse complement strand
CGTCGATCCTGTAATCCTGTCCACTGTCAATATCCTGCAATCGCGTCCACTAGACGCCGGCCCAATCGCACCAGCGGTTCGCGGCGCAGCGCAGCAGAAACCCGAACCCCGACACCATCGAACGCCCATTTTTCGACGGAAACCAACTGCCCATGCCGTTGACTCCCGCACATTACGGCAACCTGGCCCACGACGAGCCCCGCCCGTTTCTGTGGACCATGAACTTCGGTCCGCAGCACCCGGCCACGCACACCACCTTGCGCCTGGTGCTCAAACTGGACGGCGAGCGGGTGGTCGACGCCATGCCGGACATCGGCTACCTGCATTCGGGCTTCGAGAAGCTGGGCGAGCATTTGGACTACAACCAGTACGTGGTGGTCACCGACCGGATGAACTACTGCTCGCCCATGGCCAACAACGTGGCCTGGCACCAGGCCGCGGAGAAACTGCTGGGCATCGAGGTGCCGCGCCGCTGCCAGTATCTGCGGGTGATCGTGGCCGAGCTGGCGCGGATTGCCGACCATCTGGTCTGCAACGCCGCGGTGGGGCTGGACACCGGGGCGTTCACCTCGTTCATGTACATCTTCAATCCCCGCGAGCCCATCTACGACATCTTCGAGGCGCTCTGCGGGGCCCGGTTTACCAACAGCTACACGCGCGTGGGCGGGCTGATGCACGATGCCTCGCCCGAGGCCATCCGCCTCATACGCCAGGCGATCCCCAGGATCACCAAGGGCGTGGAGGACACCGAGAAACTGCTCAACCGCAACCGCATTTTCGTCGACCGCACCCGCGGTATCGGCGTGCTGACCAGGGAGGAAGCGATCAACCGCAGCGTGACCGGGCCGCTGGCGCGGGCCAGCGGCGTGACGCGCGACCTGCGCAAGGACGAGCCCTATTTGTGCTACGAGGATTTCGATTTCAAGGTCTGCTGCGCCACCGAGGGCGACTGCTATGCGCGCTACCTGGTGCGCATGGCCGAGGTGCGCGAGAGCCTGAAGATCGTCGAGCAGGCCGTGGAAAACCTGCCGCCCGGACCGATCAACGTGGGCCCCGAACGGCGAGCGATCCTGCCGGACAAGGTCGCGGCGTATTCCACCATCGAAGGGCTGATTTCGCACTTCGAGCTGGTGATGGCCAATCGCGGGATGACGGTGCCTTGCGAGGAGGTGTATGCAGCCACCGAGGCGCCGAACGGCGAGCTGGGGTTTTACATCGTGGGCGACGGGAGCGACACGGCCTATCGGGCGCGTTGCCGGCCGCCGTCGTTGATCAACTTCGCCATGTTCCCGCACTTGATTCGCGGACACATGCTCAGCGACGTGGTGGTCGTGCTGGGCAGCCTGAACATCATCGCCGCAGAACTCGACCGGTGAGCGCAGAGTGCCCCCTCTCCCGCTTGGCGGGAGAGGGTGGCCGCGCAGCGGTCGGGTGAGGGCGGCCGGAATCGGGAGACGTGCTGAGTTGCGGCGCGGGTGATACTGCAACGTGCCCTCACCCCCGGCCCCGACCACTTCGTGGTGCCCGCCACAAGTGGGAAAGGGGAGAAAAAGACGGAAACGAGCCGATGTCCACCACCGGGCAACCCACCGAAGTGCTGAACACCGAGTTGCGCGGGGCGATCCGCGCGCTCTTTGCACGCTATCCCACGCGCCTGGCCGTCACCCTGCCGGCGTTGCACCTGATCCAGCAGTCGCTGGGCTATGTGCCGCCGGCGGCCGTGGTGGAGCTGGCCGAACTGCTCGAGCTGGCCCCGGCGCAGGTGCAAGACACCCTTTCGTTCTACGGCTTCTTCAAGCAGGACGAGCGCGTGGGGCAGACGCGCGTGTGGGTCTGCCGTTCGTTGAGCTGTTCGGCCCGGGGCGGCGAAGAACTGCTCGAATACCTGTGCGAGAAGCTGGGCATCCGGCCGGGCCAGACCACGCCCGACGGGCGCGTGACCCTGGAGGTGGCCGAGTGCCTGGGGCTCTGCGAAGGTGCCCCCGCCATGCTGGCCGGCGAGACCGTCTATACCGACTTGACCCGTGAGAAGATCGACCAGTTCGTCCAGTCGCTCGGGCACGACAAGTCGCCGGGCGGCTTGCAAACCGATTGAGGCCCTGCAAAGCAGCCGAAACGCGAGTCGCGAAACGCCGATCCGCGGCAACGATGCCCGACATGTAGGATGCAGATCGAGCCATGCCCGACAAGTAGGGTGCAAACCGCAAGAATCGAATGATGAGCCTCTCCGATTATCAGCCCGTTCTGCTGGCCAACGTGGGCAAGCAAGACAGCCATACGCTGGCCGTTTACGAGGCATCCGGCGGCTACGAGACCTTGCGCCGTGTGCTCCGCGGGCAACAGCCCGCCGACGTGGTGCGCACAGTGCGGGCCAGTGCGTTGCGCGGCCGGGGCGGGGCGGGGTTTCCCACGGGGCTCAAATGGTCGTTCCTGCCCGAGAAGCACCCCGGGCCCGTCTATTTCTGTGTGAATGCCGACGAGAGCGAGCCCGGCACGTTTGTCAATCGCGTCGAGATGGAGCACGACCCCCATCAGGTGCTCGAGGGCGTGATCCTGAGTTGCTATGCCACCGGGGCCCATATTGCCTACGTCTACCTGCGCTACGAATACCCGCTGTGCCTGAAGCGCGTGCAGTCGGCCATCGACGAGTGCTACCAGGCCGGCTACCTGGGGCCCGACATCCTGGGCAGTGGTTTCTCACTGGATATTTACATCCATCGCGGGGCTGCGGCCTACATCTGCGGCGAAGAAACCGGACTGATCGAGAGCATCGAGGGCCGGCGCGCCTGGCCGCGCATCAAGCCGCCCTTTCCCGCGGTCCAGGGCCTGTTCCGCAAGCCTACCGTGGTCAACAACGTAGAGACCCTGGCCTGTGTGAAACACATCCTCCAGCGCGGCGTGACCTGGTTCAAATCCCTGGGCACGCCGCCCGATCCTAAGGACCCGCGCGATTTGGGCAGCTTCGGGCCCAAGCTGTTTGGGCTCTCCGGCCACGTGAACCGGCCGGGCTGCTACGAGGCCCCGCTGGGCATTTCCGCGCGCGAGCTGATCGAGCGCTTCGGGCAGGGGGTGTGGAAAGGGGGGCGGCTGAAGGCCGTGGTTCCCGGCGGGCTGAGCACGGGGGTGATGACCGCGGAGGAAGCCGATCTGCCCATGGATTTCAGCGGGCCCTTGAAGGCCGGCTGCCTGGGGCTGGGCACCGGCTGCATGATCGTGCTCGACGAGACCTACAGCATGGTGGACTTCCTCTACAACAGTTGCCGGTTCTTCGACCACGAGAGCTGCGGCCAGTGTACGCCTTGCCGCGAGGGTACGCGCTGGGCCCTGGAAATCCTCCAGCGGATCAAGGCCGGCGCCGGCCGGCTGAAGGACGTCGACCTGTTGCTGGAAATCGGCGATGGGATCGGCATCGTACCGGGCACGACCATCTGCGGGCTGGCCGACGGCGCGGCCTGGCCCATCAAGACCGCGGTGCGCAAGTTTCGCGGGGAACTCGAGCAGTACATCAAGCGGACCAATCCCCAGGGTTATATGGTCACCCATCCGGTGCCGGCCTTGCACGGGCCGGAGGACCGGGACGGTGACGGTGCCGACGCGCCGGTGCGCGACCCGGCCGAGGTGAGCAGCGCTACGTGAGAACACAGAGCGTAGGGTGCGTGCTTGCACGCACGCGCTTCCTGCAAGACGGTGCGGCGATGCACTGCTGGACAAGCCAGCAGTGGCACCCGCGCGC
>CAYXPN010000141.1:0-10078 GCA_964467075.1 uncultured Planctomycetaceae bacterium | reverse complement strand
TGCAAGACGGTGCGGCGATGCACTGCTGGACAAGCCAGCAGTGGCACCCGCGCGCTACGTGAGAACACAGAGCGTAGGGTGCGTGCTTGCACGCACGCGCTTCCTGCAAGACGGTGCGGCGATGCACTGCTGGACAAGCCAGCAGTGGCACCCGCGCGCGTAGGGGCGACGCACGCGTCGCCCCTACCACGGCAGTGGCACGCCATACAACCAATGGCCCCCGGCGCGCTCCGCCTGGGCAAAGTATAGGCACGATCGACTTCCGATCCTGAGAAAACCTCCCATGGCCACGCTGACGATCGACGGCAAGCAAATCACGGTCCCCGACGGCCGACGCCTGAACGTGATCCAGGCCGCGCGCCTGGCGGGAGTGGAGATTCCCCACTACTGCTGGCACCCGGGGCTTTCCGTGGTGGGTAGTTGCCGTATGTGCCTGGTGGAAATCGGCCAGCGCGATGCCAAGACCGGCCAGATCACCATGCAGCCCAAGCTCATGCCCGCCTGCAACACCTTGGTCGCCGACGGCCTGGTGGTGGTCACCCAAAGCGAAAAGGTGGCCCGCGCCCGGGCCATGGTCGAGGAAGACCTGCTCTTGCGCCATCCGATCGACTGTCCCATCTGCGACAAGGCGGGCGAGTGCCTCTTGCAGGACTATCATTTCCAGTACGGCCAGGAGGAGCGGCGGGCCGATCTGAGGCCGTTTCACAGCCGGCGGCGCGACTTGGGCGACGTGATGCTGTTTGTGGACCGCTGCGTGATGTGCTCGCGCTGTGTGCGATTCACGCGCGAAATCAGCGGCACCGGGGAGCTGATGGTCATCCATCGCGGGGCCCACGAGGAGATCGACGTCTTCAACGGGTTTCCCTTGAACAACAAGCTCTCCGGCAACGTGGTGGACCTCTGCCCGGTGGGCGCACTGGCCGACAAGCACTTCCTCTACAAGCAACGCGTGTGGTTCCTGCGGAGCCACCCGGGCATCTGCACCGGATGTGCCACGGGCTGCTCGATTTGGATCGAGGAGAACCAGGATCGGGTCTATCGGCTGCGGCCGCGCGAGAATCCGCACGTAAACCGCTGGTGGATTTGCAACGACGGGCGATACGGCTACCCACACATCCACGACCCGCGGCGGATCACCGGGCCGCTGCGCCGGCAGCAGGGACAGACCGGCCCGGCCGATTGGAGCGGGCTGCCCGCTGAGCTTGACGCGGCGCTTCGCGGGGCGGGCCACCTGGCCGCGGTGCTCTCGCCGCTGTTGACCGTGGAAGAGGCCTACCTGCTGGCCGCTTACTTGCGCGCAGTGGACCCGCAGGCCGTGCTGGCCCTGGGACCCGTGCCCGTGGTGGGCGAGGACGAGCACTTTCCCGGCGGCTTTACGATCGCCGCGGAGAAGTGTCCCAATCGCCGGGGAGTGGAAGCGGTGGTGGCGCATTTCATGGGACGCCCGCTTGCGTTCGATGATCTGCTGGCCGAGCTGGACCGGGGGGAAGTGCGCGGCGTGTGGGTGGCCGGCGGGTATGTGCGCGAGTGGATCGACGAACAAGCGGCCCAGCGGTTCGCCGGGCTCGACGTGCTGGTCGTGCAGGACTTGTTCCCCTCGCCCTTGGCCGAGAAGGCCCCCTGGCTGTTGCCCGCCACGGCGTTTGCCGAGCGCGAGGGGAGCTATGTGAACCGCGCCGACCGCTTGCAGTCCGTCCCCTGGGCCATCCGGCCGCCGGCCGGCGTGCGCCGCGAGGGGGGCCTCTACTGGCAGTTGCTCGGGCGCAGCGGGCTTTACGACGCCCGCAGCGTGCTGGCGGAGCTGGCGCGGGAAATCCTTTACTTCTCGGCCGCGGCGGGCGGCGTGCCGGAGACGGGGCTGGACTTGAAGGTGAACCTGCTGGCCGGAGGTGAGAGGGTGACGGGGTGACGGGGTGAGAGGGTGAGGGGGTGAGGGGAAAGCGGGAAGCGGGAGATCGGAAGCAACCCGCGAACCGGAAGATGGAAAGCAACCTGCGAGCCGTGGGGTTTATCCCCACGGGAGACACGTAGGGTGGGTCAAGCCGGAGGCGCAGACCCACCGAGAATGAAAGCCGAAAGCGATCCGAGCCGTGGGGTTTATCCCCACGGGAATTGCCAACACGAGCCGCAACGTGAAGTGAAGTGAGAAGGCGCACGTCGGAGGGAGTGACAACCCATGCTGGCCGTGGCGATTGAAGCGCTGGTGAAGATCGGACTGATGGCCGGCGGCCTGATGGGCGCGGCCGCCTACTTCGTGCTGGTCGAACGCTGGATGGCCGCCTGGATTCAGGACCGCCGCGGCCCGAACCGCGCGGGGGTGCCGCTGACGCGCATCCGCCTGTTCGGCCTGGGCCAGCCGATCGCCGACGGCCTGAAGTTCATCTTCAAGGAGGAGTTCACCCCGGCGCACGTGGACAAGGTGGCCTATTTCCTGGCGCCGATCGTCATGTTCGCCGCGGCCCTGGCCGCGTTTGCCGTGGTGCCCTTCGGCAGCGTGTTGCCCGAGGGGCTGTTTCCCGAAAGCTGGGGCGTCGACGAGCCCATCCGGCTGGTCGTGGCGCCGGGCGTGGACGTGGGGCTGGTCTACTTGTTCGCTGCGGGCGGCCTGGCGGTCTACGGCGTGCTCTTGGGCGGCTGGGCGAGCAACAACAAGTACAGCCTGTTCGGCGGCCTGCGCAGCGGGGCCCAGTTGATCGCCTACGAGGTGCCCCTGGGGCTGGGCGTGCTGGGCGTGGCCCTGGCCTCGGGCACACTGCGCCTGGACGGCGTGATCGCCCAGCAGGCCCAGACCGGCTGGTGGAACTGCGCGCTGCAGCCATTGGGCATGCTGGTCTTCTTCGTGGCCGGATTCGCCGAGGCGGGGCGCCTGCCTTTCGACCTGGCCGAGGCCGAACAGGAACTCGTGGGCGGCTACCACACCGAATACTCGGGCATGAAGCTGATGCTCTACCTGGTGGCCGAGTTCTTCCACATGTTCATGGCCTCGTTTCTGATGGTGATTCTTTTCTTCGGCGGATGGCACCTTTGGGGCCTGACTGGCTCGGGCGAAGAGGTCACCTGGTTGCAGGCCATCGCACGCGTGGTGGTCCTGTTGGGCAAGGTGCTGGGCATGATCCTGTTTTTCATGGTCGCGCGCTGGAGCTGGCCGCGTTTTCGTTTCGACCAGTTGATGGCCATGGCATGGAAGGTGATGTTGCCGCTGGGAGTGGTCAACCTGGTGGTGGTGGCCGTGTGGGCCGAGTACGGCGAGCAATTGGCCGCCTGGATGGGGCTCTCGCTGCCGGCGGCCATGGCCGCTTGCGGATGGGTGGTGCTGGTCGTGGCGTGGCTGGTGGTCACCCTGTGCGTCCCCGCCACGGCCGACAACCGCCCGCTTCGTCGATTGCCCGAACCGGATATACCGTAGGAAGCAAGGATTCGCGCCCGTAGCCGCCGAGAGCCAGACGGCGGAGAAGATAGCCGAGACGCCGCGCGTCAATCCACGCTCTGGCGAGCGTGGCTACCGGCTCGACAAGCTGATTACCAAACAACATCCCGGAAACCCATGAAACCCGACGACCCGAGTATCCGTTGGATCGAACCCCCGCGCCTGGGCCTGACGGGCAAGACGTACTTGCCGTTGTTTGCCGAGGGAATCGCGACCACGTTGCGCCATTTGCTGAGTCCCAAGATCACGCAATACTCGCCCGAACAGCGCTATCAAACGCCCGATCCGCTGCGCTATCGGGGCGTCCACCGGCTGAATCGGGATGCTGAGGGGCGGGTCAAGTGTGTGGCGTGTTTCCTCTGTGCCACGGCCTGCCCGGCCCATTGCATCGACATCGTGGCCGCGCAAAGCCCCTGGCCCGACCGCGACAAATACCCCCTCTGCTTCACAATCGACGAGCTGCGCTGTATTTTCTGCGGCATGTGTGAAGAGGCCTGCCCGGTGGACGCCATCGAGCTGACGAGCCTCTACGACCTGTCGGGCAAGAGCCGCGAGGAGATGGTCTTCGACAAGGAGAAGCTGCTGAGCGTCTACGACGAGACGCACGGTGCCGAGCCCTCGCAATGGGAACGAGGCTCGCCTCCCCCCGCGGTCGGGGCAGAAGGGGCCCCTGGGCCGAACGACCCCGGCCCGAGCGCCGCCGAGGGCTGAGAGACTGTCCGAAAAGTGGTGTGCAGCTACGGGTGGCCGGGGTTGGAGCGCAGCGAAACCCCGGGAAGGAATACCTTTACAAGTTCTAAGCCGCGCGCGGGCGCCTGGTTTGTTGCGGCCTTGGCGCGTCGCGCTGCAGGGCGAGCGACTTGATACGAGAGGTAAAGGTAAGCGGATGACCGGTTCGCATTGGATCACCGCCCTGGCTGTGTTGCTGGGGGCCCTGGGCATGTGGCGCCTGTTGCCGCGGGGGACTGCCGGCGGACGGCTCTCCGGCGCGGCGCTGGCCCTGGCCGGGCTGGGGCTTTGGGCCTCGCAATTGCCGGGGCTGGGAAGCTGGGTAAATGGGGTCGCCTTCTACGTGCTGGCCGGGGTCACGGTGGTGGCCGCGGCCTGTGCGGTGAGTTTCCGCAGCCCGGTCTATTGCGCGCTGTGGTTTGGGCTGGCCGTGTTGGGCACCGCGGGGCTGATGCTCTGGATCGGCGCCCAGTTCCTGGCCGTGGCCACGGTGGTGGTCTATGCCGGGGCGATCCTGGTGTTGTTCCTGTTTGTGCTCATGCTGGCCCAGCCCGAGGGGCGCGCGGCGTATGATCGGAGCAGTTGGGAGGCCCTGCTGGCCGCGTCCACCGGCGCGGTGATCATCGGCGTGATGTCGATGACCGTGGGCAGCGTGTGTACGGCCGAGCCGTGCCTTTGGCCCGAGGGGCCGCCCTCGAGCGAACAACTCGCTGCCGGCGTGCTCCATCCGCAGCACGTGGCCTGTTTCGGCACCGAGCTGTTCGGCCGGCAGCTTCTGGCCGTGGAAGTGGCCGGCGTGTTGCTGCTGGCCGCCCTGGTCGGTGCGGCCGTGATCGTGGCCTGGCGCACGCCGCCGCGCGGAGAGGCGGAGAATGCAGAGGCCGGCCCGACGGGCACGCAGGGCGCGGCCGAGTGGCCGCCCGGGGACGATGGGCGCGATTGATGCCCAAGACAACATTGATGCCCAAGTCAAATGGACAAGTGGAAGAAGTGAAGAAAGGGGACTGACGCCCCATGTCGCCCGAGATCGCCTTGTTGAACCATTACCTGGTGGTCGGTGCGCTGTTGTTCGGCATCGGCCTGATCGGCTTCTTGAGCCGGCGGAACATGATCGTGATGTTCCTGGCTCTTGAGTTGGCCCTGCAGGGTGTTTCGCTCAGCCTGGTGGCCTTCAGCCGGCTGCACAACAACTTCGGCGGCCAGGTGCTGGTGGTGTTCATCGTGGCGGTGGCGGCCTGCGAGGCGGCCATCGCCCTGGCGTTGGTGCTGATGCTGTTCCGCTCCGCGGGCAAGCTCGACGTGGCGGTCTGGCAGCAACTGCGCGAAGCAGACCAGCCGCCTTGGCAAGAGCCCGAGGAGCCCGAAGAGCCCGAACCGCGGCCCGAGTGGCCGCGGGTGACCCCCGCGGGCATTGAGCCGCGGATCGCGCCGGAGGAGGTCGAGTTCCGGCCGCGGGTTTGAGAGGCGCGGGAGAGGGTTGAACGAAGAAGCTCCCCTCTCCCGCTTGCGGCCGGCACCACGAAGTAGTCGGGGTCGGGGGTGAGGGCGGTTGGAATGCAGTTGCGTAGGGTGCGTGCTTTGCAGGCGCACTTGCTGCAAGATGGTGTGGCGATGCACTGCTGGACAAGCCGGCAGTGGCACCCGGCGATGCACTGCTGGACAAGCCGGCAGTGGCACCCGGCGATGCACTGCTGGACAAGCCGGCAGTGGCACCCGCGGCGTAGGGGCGACGCATGCGTCGTCCCTACCGTGGCACTGCGGAAGCCGAGCAGGCGAGCCGGCAGCGTGAGCTGCCGGTTTGGCGGACTGTTGCTGACTGACGAAAACAACGCGGCGCACAGCCACGAACCAGAGTCCCAGCCGGGAAAACGGCCATGACGATATTCGAGATCGAATACCTATTGCCCTTGATCCCCGGGCTGCCGCTGACCGCGGCACTGCTGACGGCGCTGTTGGGACCGAAACTGCTGCGCGGCAAGAGCCACTGGCCCACGGTGGCGGCCATCGGGCTCTCGCTGCTGGCCAGCCTGGTGCTGCTTATCCAGGTGCACCGGGCCATGGAGGCTGAGCACGCGGGCGCAGCAGGTGCCGAAGGATCGACCACGGCTGAGAACGAGCAGCCAGAGAGCACCGCAGCGGCGGCGGGTTTCGAACGCTTGGTCACCCTCTGGACCTGGGCCGCGGTGGGCGAGGCGTATGCCTTGCCCGAGAAGACCCCTGCGGGTTCCTCAGGCGCCCAAGCCCCTCAAGCAGGCGAGCCGGATTCCCCGTCCGCGGCTGCCTCGCCGGGCGCATTGGAGCCGGCCGCGACCGCCAGGACATGGCGCGACTTCCGCATCGAGATCGTGCTGCGCGCCGATGCGCTCACAGCCATCATGCTGGTCACCGTCACGCTGATCTCCTTCCTGGTGGCCGTCTATTCGATCGGCTACATGCACGACGACCCGGGCTATTGGCGCTTCTTCACGTTCATCAGCGTGTTTGTCTTTTCGATGACCATGCTGGTGGCGGCCAGCAATTTTCTGCTGCTCTACGTGTTCTGGGAGGCCGTGGGGTTTTGCAGCTACATTCTGATCGGCTTCTGGTACCAGAGGCCCGCGGCGGCCGCGGCCGGCAAGAAGGCGTTTCTGGTCAATCGGGTGGGCGATTTCGGGTTCGCCCTGGGCGTATTTCTGCTCTGGACCACCTATGGGACGCTCAATTTCCACGACACCGAGGCAGCCGGCGGGGTGATTCACGGAGTGCTGGGCGAGTTCGCCACGAAGCATCCCGAGACGTTCTACGTGGGCGGCGGGCTGGCCACGGCCATCTGTCTGCTGCTGATGCTGGGTGCTTGCGGCAAAAGCGCACAGTTTCCGCTGCATGTGTGGTTGCCCGACGCCATGGAAGGTCCCACGCCCGTCAGCGCCCTGATCCACGCGGCCACCATGGTCACCGCGGGCGTGTACATGGTGGCGCGCTGTTTGCCGCTGTTTGCGGCCGCGGACTATGCCCTGGAGGTGGTGGCCGTGATCGGTGCGTTCACCGCGGTGCTGGCCGCGCTGATCGCCGTGACGCAGACCGACCTGAAGCGCATTTTGGCCTATTCGACGATCAGCCAGCTCGGCTACATGTTTCTCGGCCTGGGAGCGGCTACCTTGCTGGGCGCTACGGCCGGCATGTTTCACCTGTTTACCCATGCCTTTTTCAAGGCCCTCTTGTTCCTCGGTGCCGGCAGCGTGATGCACGCCATGGGCGGGGTGATCGACGTGCGCCGCTTCGGCGGCCTGAGGCGCCTGATGCCGGTTACGCACCTGACGTTCCTGTTCGGCTGCCTGGCCCTGGCCGGGCTGTTCCCGTTTGCGGGCTTCTGGAGCAAGGACCTGATTCTGGCCGCGGTGGCCGAGCAACACGCGCCGCTCTATCGCGTGCTGTACTTGGCCGCGCTGGGCACCGCGGGGCTGACGGCATTCTACACGTTTCGGGCCTATTTCCTCACGTTCTGGGGCCGGCAGCGCGTGCCCGAGGAGGCCGGCCCCCATGCCCACGAGTCGCCGGGGGTGATGACCTGGCCGCTGGTGGTGCTGGCCGTGGGCTCGCTGGTCGTGGGGGCGTATTTCGAGTGGACCGGCCAGTTCGAGCACTTCCTGGCCCTGACTCCTTCGCTCGTGGGCGCCGGCAAGCTGCTCGAAGCGCCCGGCGGAGAGCATGCCTCGCACCTGGCCGTTGCGCTGTGGAGCACCGCGGTGGTGCTGGTGGGCATCGGCGCGGCCTGGGTGCTCTATGCCGGGCCCCGGGTGTTCGTCGAGGCCTGCACACGACTGCTGGCCGGACTGGGCCTGTATCAGCTTTCCCGCGACAAGTTCTTTTTCGATGAAATATATGGCGCCTTGGTCGTCGCGCCCTTGCGCGGTCTGGCCGCGCTCAGTGAGTGGTTCGACCGGCTGGTGATCGACCGGCTGGTCAATGCCTGCGGCGCGTTTTGGGTGCTGGTCGGCGCCATGTTGCGACCGTTGCAGAACGGGCTGGTGCAGTTCTATGCCCTGGCCATGGTGCTGGGTCTGCTGGTGTTGATCGGCACGTTGTTGCTGTAATTGGCGTACTGCTGTAATTGTCGTGGTGCTGCTAACATTTGTGCCAAAGGAAAAACGCCATCGGCGCGGAGCTGGCCGTTCACCGCATTTGAGCGACTCGCGTGCGTGCAAAGCACGCACCCTACGGCTGTCGTGCTGTTGTAGCTGTTGTCATTGGAGCGGTCCATGGAGTACCTGCTGCTGGGAACCGTGTTTCTGCCGGTCGTCGGCGCGCTGTCGCTCACACGCAGCCGCCAGGCCGCCCGACAGGGTGCGCTGGTGACCGCTTTGCTCGTGCTGGCCATGGCCGCGGTGCTGGTGGCCCGATATCCAGCAGGGGCGGCCCCTTTCGCCCCGGTCGAGTTCTCCTGGTTCGGCGGGGCCGGCGCCGCGGTGGACATCCGTTTCAGCCTGGCCCTGGACGGGCTGAGTGTGTGGCTTTTCGGGCTCACGGCCTTGTTGACGGTCACGGCCGTCTTGATCAGTTGGGAGGCCATCGAACGCCAGGCAGTCCTTTACTACCGGCTGCTGCTCTTGCTGGAAACGGGGATGCTGGGCGTGTTTGCGGCCCGCGACCTGATCCTGTTCTACGTATTCTTCGAGTTCACGCTGATCCCGCTGTTCTTCATCATCGGCATCTGGGGCAGCGAGGAGCGGCGCTACGCGGCCGTGAAGTTCTTCCTGTTCACCTTGGCCGGCAGTGTGCTCACGTTCCTGGGCCTGCTGGCCATTGTGCTCTGGGACTATGCCCATCCGATCGGGCCGGCCGCGGCGTGGAAGATGACGTTTTCCATCCCCGAGCTCACCGCGCGCCTGGCCGAGCGCCCCATGCCGCCGGATGTGCAGTGGTGGATTTTCGTGGGGCTTTTCGCCGGATTTGCCATCAAGGTGCCGCTCTTTCCGCTGCACACCTGGCTGCCGCTGGCGCACGTGGAGGCGCCCGCCGCGGGCAGCGTGATCCTGGCCGGCGTGCTGTTGAAGGTGGGCACCTACGGGTTCGTGCGCTTCAGCGTGCCCATGCTGCCCGAGGCCACGGCCGCGTGCATGCCCTGGCTGTTGTGGCTCTCGGTGGCGGGAATCGTCTATGGGGCCCTGGTGGCCCTGGCCCAGCAGGACATGAAGCGCCTGATCGCCTATTCCAGCGTCAGCCACCTGGGCTTCTGCATGCTCGGCGTGTTCGCCGCCAACCGGCTGGGCACCCAGGGCGGCGTACTGCAGATGGTCAACCACGGGCTGTCGACCGGCGGGCTGTTCGCCCTGGTGGGCATGCTCTACGAACGCTATCACTCCCGGCAGATTGCCGATTTCGGCGGCCTCGCCCGCCGCCTGCCGGTGCTGACGTTCTTCATGCTGGTGATGACTCTTTCGAGCATCGGGTTGCCCGGGCTCAATGGATTCGCCGGCGAGTTCCTGCTGCTGTTGGGCATGTTCCAGCGGGCGTGGGCGGGGGCACCGGCCGCGCTGGCCGGCCAATACCTGGTGATCGCCGTGTTGGCGGTCTCGGGCGTGGTGCTGGGGGCATGGTACATGCTGTGGCTGGTGCAGCGGGTGTTCTTCGGGCCGCTGCGCGAACCGGGCGCCCATGGGCCGGCGCAGGAAGCCGGGCCCGTGCGCGATTTGTGCCTGCGCGAGATTCTGGCGCTGAGCCCGCTGGTGGTGATGATCGTCTGGATCGGCGTGCAGCCGCGGTTCTTCCTGGACCGCATGGCGCCGAGCCTCGACCAGTTGACCGCCAAAGCGCGCCAGGCCGCGGATGCGGCGCGCGGCGAGCCGGACCCGCAAGCGGGTGCCCCGTCAGCTCCCGGTTTGGGTAAAGCCACCAGTGAGCTTCAAAGGCCGGGTGCCACTGCTGGCTTGTCCAGCAGTGCGC
>CAYXPN010000140.1:0-13913 GCA_964467075.1 uncultured Planctomycetaceae bacterium | reverse complement strand
AGGCCGGAACGAGCGCAGCGCTGTTCCGGCGCAGCGCTTTCCCGGGGCTTCACTCCGTTCCAGCCCCGGCCACCCAGAATGGTAGGCCGGAACGAGCGCAGCGCTGTTCCGGCGCAGCGCTTTCCCGGGGCTTCACTCTGTTCCAGCCCCGGCCACCCAACGCTAGGTCGGTGATTGAAAAAACAACTCGTTGAGGAGTCCCAAGAAAGGGGCTGAGCCCTTCCGGTCGAGGCCGACGGAAAGGGCTCAGGGTTCCACGGGCTGGGGACGATTTGCGCTTTGATCGTGCGGCCGCGGCCGGCCGGTCTTACTCGTAGTATTCAGGGTTGTTGGGATAGAAGCCGCCGGTCGTCTCGTCGTATTGCCAGCCTGCCCCGCCGGCCACCACGCCGTTCGGCTCCACCCCGGCCGTGGCCACTTTGACGATCTCGTTGCTGCCGTTGTAGGGGTTGGCGGGGATCTCGCCATGGATGTAAGGCCCGTAGAGGAGTTCGCCCGTCTGCGTGCCGTTGATGTCGGTCTTCTCGGTCATTTGCATGACGAAATTGTCGAACTCGGGCAGCGTGCCGTTGTGGTGCAGTCTGTAGAGTTCGATCTGTGAGCGGATCGTCCGCAGGTTGAAGTCCAGCGAACTGGTCTTGGCGTCGGTGGTCGACGAAGAAAACTGCGGGATGATGGTGGCCGCCAGGACCGCCATGATGATCACCACGATCAACACCTCGATCAACGTGAAAGCCTTGTAACGTCCCTTGCTGGCCATGGCAATTCTCTCCTCGACTGTGACCTCTGCTCTTCCCCAAGCCCGAGACCCCTTCGGCTCACTGGCGGGCAGGTTGCAGCCGTCTCTGTTGGTGGAAACCTGCCCGCGGTTGCCTGTCGCCTCAAGCGCGGCCGCTGCCGCCAGCGGCGCGGGCACGACAGGGCCCCATCTGCGGGTATTTAGGTCGCGGTTGGGGGCCAGTCAAGAAAATCGCAGGGGGAGAACCTCCGGCTGGCCGCACCGGCATCGGGAGGGCAAACGGGCAAAGCGCTCGGCCTGACGCGCCCCCTCAGCCGAACCCTCCCCGCGAGTAGGTACGTTCCACGGAGCCTCCGTGCCTCGCTTGGGGCGCGGGCGGACGGACCGGGCCGCAGAGGCGGGCGTACAGCCTGCACAGTCCGTGTTTCTCAAACGGTTTGGCTAGCGGCAACGGCCTGTCCGGCCACGAACCATCTGGGCAAGGGACAGGACACCGCAAAGCGTTAAGTCCCCTACGACCGGAACAGGCCGTGTCCGAGCGCCTCACGACGAAATCGCCTGCCGTCCACGAAAGCCCCTAGATCGCTCATGCTGCCCGGGTTAACCGTCCCTTCTATTTAAGGCATATCCCCCATTCTGACGATGTAAGTCCATGGAATAGAGGTAGGTCGCCGCATTGTGCGGCATTGCCTGACCGAGACGGCCGGGGTAGCCGAGTGTTCTCGGCAATCTAGTTAATGTGCGCTAAATACAGAGGCCGAAGAACCAATCAGGCGGACCCTGTCCACCCAAATTCCATTCGTTTCATGAGGTAGCCAAGCCCTGTCTGAATCGCAAGACCCTTGGAAGGAGGCTAGATGATGAAAAGGCTTTTGGGGGTGCCCCTGGCCGCGGCCGTCCTGTTGATGGTCGCTGCCAGTGTGGCCGAAGCCCGGTACTGCGGCGTCGCCCGCTACCGGTGCGGCAAGCGCGCCTGCTGCCCCGCGGAGTACACCGCCTGCAAGCAGCAGTGCTACACAGTGATGAAGACATGCCGGCAGGTGGTCTATGAGAAACAACAGCTCACCCGCTACCGGACGTGTTTCGAGCGGCAGGTGGAGCCCCGAACCGTCACCTACACGAAGTACGTGCCCGAGACCCGCTATCGCGAGGTCAGTTACACGGTCTGCAAACCCGTCTGGGAAACGCGGGTGAAAACCTGCAACTACACGGTCGTGAAGCCCGTTTGGGAAACGCGCACCAAGGACGTCTCCTACACGGTGATGAAGCCCGTCTGGGAGACGCGGACCAAGGAAATCGCCTACACGGTGATGAAACCCGTCTGGGAAACGCGGACCAAAGAGATCTGCTACACGGTCATGAAGCCGGTCTATGAGACCCGGACCAAGGAAATCTCCTACACGGTGATGAAGCCCGTCTGGGAAACCCGGACCAAGGAGATCTGCTACACGGTCATGAAGCCGGTCTACGAGACGCGCGAGCGGGTCTCCCGCTACACGGTGATGAAGCCCGTTTGGGAGACCCGGACCAAGGAGATCGCCTACACGGTGATGAAGCCCGTCTATGAGACGCGGACCAAGGAAATCGCCTACACGGTGATGAAGCCGGTTTACGAGACGCGTGAGCGGGTCTGCCGCTACACGGTCATGAAGCCCGTCTGGGAGACCCAGACCAAGGAGGTCTGCTACACGGTGATGAAGCCGGTCTATGAGACGCGCGAGCGCGAGGTGTGCTACACGGTGATGAAGCCGGTCCGCTACACCCAGACGGTCAAGGTCTGCTCGGGCCATTGGGAGACGCGGCCTGCGCCGTGTGCGCCGGCAGCCGGCGCCTGCGACCCGTGTGCTCCGGTCAAGCAGTGCCGCGTGTGGGTGCCGGAGATCGTGGAGAAGCAGGTCGAGTGTGTGCGCTACGAGCGCGAGACCCGCGTCAAGAAGGTGCCCTACACGGTCTGCCGCATGGTGCCCGAGCAGCGGGTGAAGACCTGCACCTACAAGGTCTGCCGCATGGTGTCGGAGGTCCGCGAGAAGCGGATTCCGTACACCGTCTGCAAGATGGTGCCCGAGCAGCGGGTGAAGACCTGCACCTACCAGGTCTGCCGCATGGTGCCCGAGCAGCGGGTAAAGACCCTCACCTACAAGGTCTGCCGCATGGTGCGCGAGGTCCGCGAGAAGCGGATTCCCTACACCGTCTGCCGCATGGTGCCCGAGCAGCGGGTGAAGACCTGCACCTACCAGGTCTGCCGCATGGTGCCCGAGCAGCGCGTAAAGACCTGCACCTATAAGGTCTGCCGCATGGTGCGCGAGCAGCGGGTGAAGACCCTCACCTACAAGGTCTGCCGCATGGTGCCCGAGCAGCGGGTGAAGACCTGCACCTACAAGGTCTGCCGCATGGTGCGGGAGCAGCGCACGGTGGAGATACCGTACAAGGTGTGCCGGCTCGTGCAGGAACAGCGCACGAAGCTGGTGCCCTATACGGTGTGCAAGCCGGTCAGCTACACCAAGACGGTCAACGCTGTCCGGCTGGTGGCCAAAAAGGTGCCCTACACGGTGACGCGTTGTGTGCCCAAGGTGGTTTACAGCCAGGTGCCGGTGACGGTGTGCAGCCCGGTGCCTGCCTGTTGCGAACCCGCGGCCGCGCCGAGCTGCTGCGGCAGCTAGTCGGCCGGGGGCCCACGCCTCCCTTCTGAGGGCTTCTCAGGAGGGCTTGGACTACCCAGAAGCGGCGGCTCAGCCCCCAAAGGCTGGGCCGTCGTTTTTTTCTGCCGTATCCTTGTTGAGGCCGCGACGGCGCGAGGCGCTCGCGGATTGCGGTGTTGCCGGGTTGTTGCTCGACCCGGGGCCGCACGCGCACGCCTGCCCGCTGCCTCGAACCGGCGCGGACCGGCCAGGGCTGCGCCCCAAGGCGGGCCGCGGCAATCGAACCACCAACCCCAGGAACCCGACAAATGACCCGAAACACGACGACCCGCGTGGCCTGGGCCAGGGTGTTGCTGGCCTGGGGCCTGACGACGTGGGTCGCCGGCGGCGCGCTCCGCGCAGCCGAGACGCCCAAGCTGCCGCCCTGGTCCAAAGCGGCCCGGGCCGTGCGCCGGCACTTCCAAGCGGCTGAACAACCGCCCCACGAGATCATCAGCCGCGACCAGGCCTCCGCGGTCCTGGACCGGCTGGCCCGCCTGGGCTTCCGCTTCCCGGATCGCGAGCAGATACTCGAGCAGGTTCCGGCAGCCGACGAGTTTCTGGTGGCCGAGCTGCGGACGCGCAAAGGCCGGCGGTTCATGGAGGATATCGCCACGTATCCCCGGGCCTACGACCGCCTGGATCGGCTTTCCCGACTGCCGCGGGGCAAACAGATGGTGCGCGACTTGATCCGCGGCCCCGACGGCTACAAGCTGATCGAATACATGACCACGGCGCCGGGCGGGCGCGAACTGGGCCGGCAACTCTCGGACACGCCGAAAGGCAAGGATTTCAACGAGCCCACCGGGCGCATCTATACCGAGATCATGCTCGTCGAGCGCCTCAAACAGAGCTACGAGGCCCTGCGCCGCCCGGCCCCTAGCAAAGGCAAGAACCCGCGGTAAGGCCCGCGTCCGGGCCGATCACTTCGTGCGGCGAACCGACTTGATGATCACCGGTTCGACAGGCGTACACACCATCTCGGGCGTGTCTTCCACCGGCACGCTGGCGATCTTGTCGAGCACGTCCATGCCGTCGACCACGTGGCCGAACACGCAATAGCCGTAGCCCTCCGGTGTTCGGTCGCGATGGTCGAGCATCTCGTTGTCGGCCAGATTGAAGAAGAACTGGCTCTGCGCACTGTCGATCGAATCCAGGGCCCGGAGCATGGCGATGGTGCCGCGGCGGTTCTGCAGCCCGTTGTGGGCCTCATTGCGGATGGGCGATCGTGCGGACCTGAGCTGCCCGTCCGGGGTGTATCCGCCGCCCACGATGCCCTGGCCGCGAAAGATTTGATGGAAGATCGTGCCCTCGTAGAAGCCACTGTCCACGTAGACCAGGAAGTTGTCCACGGTCAGCGGGGCACGCTGGGCGTCCAAACGTAGCGTGATCGTACCCAAGCTGGTCTCCATGACGACCACCGGGTGGAGCGGATCCTCAGCCGGCTGGTCCTCAGCCTGATTGCCCGCCTTGCCCGAAGTGCCGATCGAGGCCGGGGGCGGGGAATCCGACTCACCTCCGCCACATCCGACCCACCACGCAGTCGCCATACCAGCCAGCAGAATCACCGCCATCCTTGTGCTCACTCGCATCGGGTCGCCTCCATGCTCTGGAACGCTGCGTTGGGCCTTGTTCGCCTTCTGCACCGGCGCGCCGTCCCAAGCGCCGGCACCTATCGGCCTGCGCATCTGCCACCGTCGGCCTGCGCGATCCCCGCCCGGGCGGCACGCCGGGATCAACGCCTTCCGGGTGCGGTCGGGCGGGGCGCGACGCGTAGGAACCGCGTGTCGCAAGCCACTATCGGACAGCTCCGGGTGCGCGACCGAATCGGCCGTGGCCGGGTATCTTCGGCAGAACGGCCGGACAGTGCAATGTCGATTCTCCGACCGCGCGGAAAATGCACAAACGGCGCAGCATAGGTAGACCTTGCGCGAGGGCACTCCCCGCAGCAGCCCCCCGCCGGGTAGAATGGAAACAGGCTCCAAAGCTCGGGAAACGCGACCAATGGGGGCGGACAAGACTGCGGGTGAGCGGCAGGCATGTACAGTCACCGGACGAATCTGGCCGTGGTGCTTCTGTGGCTGGCCACGATGAGTTGGCTGGTCAGCCAGAAGATTCTCCCCGGCCTGTTGCGCGGCGAGCCGCCCAGTTACCGGAGCATCCTGGAGGCCGGTCGCCATGATCCGGCGATCGGCTGGGATTTGGCGATCAGGGACCGCTCGGCCGACAGGGCCCGCCCGAAGGGCGAGGAGCGTCGGGTGGGCTGGGCCCTGAGCACGACCGAGCAGCTCGCCACCGACGTGACGGCCATCCGCAGCCGGGTCCATTTCGACCAGGTTCCTCTCGACGAGCTCACGCCCGGCTTGCTCGGCGGGGTGCGGCAGTTGCTCGGCCAGTCCGTCGACTGGGGTCCGATGGACGTCGAGAGCACGGTGGTCATCGATCCCTTGGGACGATTGTTGAGTTTCGACTGCATCGTCGAGGTCGATCCGCTGCTGAGAAAGATCAAGGTCCAGGGCACGGTGGAAGGGGCGAACCTGAAACTCTCCGTGCGCTCGGGCGACTTCCACCACGAAACCAGTGTGCCGCTGCCCTCCGATGCACTGCTGGGCAGTGCCTTCTCGCCTTGGACCCATCTGCCGGGCCTGCGCCGCGGGCAGAGCTGGACCGTGCCGGTGTACAATCCGCTGCGCCCCCGGCAGCCGGTGGACATGTATCAGGCCACGGTGGAATATGTCGAACCCCTTTATTGGAACGGACAGACCGAGGAAGTGTGGGTGGTCGTGTATCGGGGCAATCCCGGCTCGGGTCCCGGTCGCGAACAACAGCCGCGGGCGCGCCTCTGGGTGCAGCGCGACGGAACCGTATTGAAACAGGAAGTGGCCGTTCTCGACGCCACGATGATCTTCCAGCGCTGGCCCGATGGGAAGGCGGCCGGACTGGCGGAACGAATCGCAGAGAGTTCGGTTGGATCGCCTGTTGGTCCGGGGGGAGTTTCGCCCCAGACGGGCGACACAGCGCCATGACGCGGCGCGCCCAATCGCGGCGAAGACTGAGGAGGCGGCTAGTAGTCCGACACGGCTAAACTGTGGAGTGCCACGGTTGGCTTGCCCTACCATGTATTCGGCACTGCTGGACAAGCCAGCAGTGGCACCCAACTCCACACTTCAGGTGTGTCGGACCACTAGGCTTTGTGTCAAAACGCCTCCATGCGTGTAGCCGCCGAAAGCCAGACGGTGGGAGAACCCCCTGCCAAGAGGTGTTTGCACACGACGCCCCGCGCTCTGGCGAGCGCGGCTACCGTTTTGAAAGAAAGCCTAGTCGTGGCGAGGCGTGAGGATGCGGTGATGATCCAGTTCGAGGCAGTCCGGCGCACGTTCGGCAGCAAGGTGGCGCTCGAGGACTTCACACTCCGTGTGCGGCCCGGCGAGCTGTTCGCCCTGTTGGGCCCCAACGGGGCCGGCAAGACCACGGCCATCCGGCTGCTCGTGGGTCTGTTGCGGCCCGACCGCGGCAAGATTCGAATTCAAGGCTTCGACGTTTGCGGGGCCGAACGCGAAGCCGCGCGGCGGCTGGGCTACATCCCGGACGAGGTGTTTCTCTACGAGAAGCTCACCGGACGCGAGTTCCTCGAATTCACCGCGGAGCTGCGCGGACTGGACTCGCGCCGGGCCCGGGCCGTCATCGCATCGCAGGCGCGCCGGTTCGGCATGGAGAGCTTTCTGGACGGGCTGATCGAGACCTATTCCCACGGCATGCGCCAGCGGATCGTCTTTGCCGCGGCCCTGCTGCACGAGCCCAACGTGCTGGTCATCGACGAGCCCATGGTCGGGCTCGACCCGCGCACCGTGCGCCTGGTCAAGGACCTGCTGCGCCGTCATGCGGCGTCCGGGCGAACCGTATTCATGTCCACCCATACCCTGGCGGTGGCCGAGGAGATCGCCGACCGGATCGGCATCCTGGACCAGGGCCGGCTGCGATTCCTGGGCACGGTCGAGCAGTTGCGGCGCGAGCTGGCCGCGGACGAAACCAACCTCGAGGCGCTGTTTCTGCGTTTAACCGACGGGCATGCCGACCGCCAGGGGGCGGAGCTTTTCCCGCGGCGCAAGCGCTCGGCGGATTCGAGCACGCAGCCGACCGGGCCAGAGGATGACTCACAAGACGACTGACAAGCCATGAGCCACCCGCAAGGCGTGGACCTCGTTGCTGCTGCCGCGGGCTCGGCCGCGGCCGAACCGGCGCAGGCCCTGTCGCTTGCGCCGGAGGCTGAGGCGCGGGCGTTTTGGCGCATGCGCCTGCGCATGCTGCGCACGGCGGCCTGGCAGATGCTCACTCAGGCACGGTTCCGCCTGGCGCTGATGGTGGTTCTGACGGTCACGCTCTGGGCGGGCTTGTTCTGGCTGTTTTCCGACGGCGTGCGCCTGTTGCACTCGGTGATCCTCGATCGCTACACCCGGGACCAGACCGAGGCGGCGATCTTCGGTGCGCTGTTTGCCACGGTGATGGTGATGCTGGTCTTCTCGGCCGCGATCATCCTCTACAGTTTCCTGTTCCGTTCGCGCGAAGCCTCCCTGCTGCTCACCCTGCCCGTTCGTGCCGAGCGGGTGTTCCTGCACAAGTTCCAGGAAACCGTGCTGTTGAGCAGTTGGGGTTTCGTGTTGCTGGGCAGCCCGTTGCTGCTGGCCTACGGCATGGTGACGGACGCTCCATGGTATTACTACGTTTTGTTGCTGCCGCTGCTGGTAGCGTTCGTGTATATTCCGGTGAGCATCGGCGCACTGTTGTGCCTGGTGGTGATGCGCTATCTGCCGCAGAAGCGGCTCCACGTGCTGTTGGGCGGGGCCGTGGGTCTGGCGGCCCTCGGCGTGTGGGTCGCCTGGCGTCTGTTGGCCGCCTCGCAGGGCAATCTGCTCACGCCCGGCTGGTTCCGCGAAACCCTGGGCATGATGCAGCTTTTCGAGCAGCGCCTGCTGCCCAGTTGGTGGCTCAGCTCGGCCGTGCGCTGGGCCGCCCGGGGCATCTGGCCGCGCAGCCCTTCCGAAACCGTGCTGTTTCTCGCCCTGTTGCTCTCCAACGCCCTGCTCTTCCGCCAACTGGCCGTCTGGACCGCGGGACGCCTCTACCGAACCGCCTATTGCCGGGTACACGACCGCCCGATCCGCGCCCACCCGACGGCCGCAGGCTGGCTGGATCGCTGGGCGTTTCGGCTCAGCGCGCCGCTGGGGCGGGCTGTGCAACTGCTGATCGTCAAGGACCTGCGCCTGCTCAGGCGCGATCCCTTGCAGTGGTCGCAACTGCTGATCTTCGGCGGGCTGCTGGGGTTCTATTTTGCCAACGTGCGGCGCTTCAACTATCAGGTGGACTATGCCGGCTGGGTGAGCATGCTCAGCTTCCTGAACCTTTCGGTGGTGGGGCTGTTGATGGCCGCCTTCACCACCCGGTTCATCTTCCCCATGATCAGCCTCGAGGCCCAGCGCTTCTGGCTCCTGGGACTGCTGCCCATCCGGCGAGACACCATCCTCTGGGCCAAGTTTATCTATGCGGCCGCGGGCTCGCTGGTGCCCTGCTGCGGACTGATCCTGCTGAGCGACAGCCTGCTCGGCGTGCCCGTCTGGCTGCTGGCCAGCCACCAGCTTACCTGTGTGGTGCTCTGCACGGGTCTGGCGGGCATCGCCGTGGGCCTGGGGGCCCGATTGCCCAATCTGCGCCAGCGCTCTCCCTCGCGCATTGCCGCAGGCTTCGGCGGCACGCTGAGCCTGGTGCTGAGCTGTCTGTACATCATCAGCGTGGTGCTGTTGACGGCCCTGCCCTGGCACTTCTACCTGGTCGCCCACCAGGACGGGACCCGCGCGCTCTGGGGTGGCTCCGCAAGGATCGAGTGGTATCTGCGGTGCTGGCTGGTGGCGGGCACTGCGGGCAGTGTGCTGCTCGGGGTGCTGGCCAGCCTGGTGCCGCTGTGGATCGGCCTGAGGTCGTTCCGTCGCCTGCAGTGCTGAGCCGCCTACGCGCCTGGAGGGCCACGCTTTGTCGTGGCCGCCAGGCCAACCCGGCGGCACGTTGTCGCGAAACGCGAAATCTTGCCGGAGGTGTACTGAGAAATCGCGTGCAACCGCGGCCGCGCACAAGCTACAATGGACATGCCGCGTCGTTCGGACACCCGTGCTTTCGCCAACTTGAGGAGCCCGGCCATGCAAACCTCCAAAGACCTCGGCCCCGCGGCGGGGTGGACCTCTACCCAGAAGACCGTCTCGTTCCGTTTCTTGCCGCGCCGATAGCCGATACCGTAATCCCAGCGCGGGTCATCCGGGCAGGCGGTCCGCAGAGCCTGGTCGAGGCACACACTACCGACAATAGCGCGCGGCTGGGCGACTCTCACGCGCGGCTTGTCGGAGTCGCGTAGGGCTCGAAGCCCCGTCCGGTAAGCGCCCGCCAGGCCCGGCGTTTGCTGAACGGCTTGCCTGAACGTCACGGTCGCTTCCTCTGCCCGGAAGCAGCCACGGCCTGCGCGACCTCCAGATTCGCCCGGGCGCTGAACTCTGCGAGTCCGCCCCAGCCGCCCCGGCCTTCTTCTTCGCTGGTGGGATCCAAATCCGAAATGTCGCGGACCCGCCCATCGGGCACCATGAAGTAGTACACCTTGACGTGTTTGCGCATTGCCTTCTCGGCCACTCTTAGCATCTGTTGGTCGCCCGGTCTGACGTTGAAGAGCTGCAGCAAGGACTTGGGGTCCGCGCGACACTGCTTCAAGTGACGCAGCGCCCAAACAGCCTCCAAGACCTGCGGTGAGTGCGTCGATACACACGTCCGGTAGCCGCGGGCCAGCAGTTCCAGGATCAAGAGCAATACGTCGGATACCGCCCTGGCGTGCAGCCCGGTTTCAGGCTCCTCGATCACGACCCACTGGAGGCTGCCACGCCGTGACACTTTGGACGAAGGCATGAGCCAATACAGTCCGAGCAATAAGGGGACAAACTCGCGCTGCCCGGCCGACCAGACCATGAACGGCAGCGAGGCGCCTCGTGCCCCCCCGTCCCTGTGCCTGGTCAGGACTAACCTCTTCTGGGCCTGCGCCTGATCCACTTGAAGCGCGAACTGACCGAACACGGATCGTTGGAGCGCCTTGCGAAAAGCTGATTTCAAACGACCTTGTCTGGGGAAAATCCCTTCGGTCGTGCCGCCCAATTGCTCGACCAGTACGCGCAACTTGTCACTGAAATCGCGTACCACAAACGGGACACCAGCCGAGTAGTCCGAAAAGGGCCGCGGCCAGCCGTCGCGCAAGACCAACACCCGCTGGGCCGGAATTAGGAAGAGCTGTTCGTCACGGTCTTTGCGCAAACGTCGCGCAAGCTTCGCCAAATCCTGAGACTTGTTGCCCCACTGAATCCGGCTCCTGCCCGCGTTCCAGATCCGCGCATTCCTTCGCCGAAGTAGAGGTCCAGGAAATCAGGGAGTTGCTTCGACCAATTCAGCCCGTAGCGGGCCATGGTGTGTTGAATAGGGCCGGCATCCAGCATGAGCTTGAGAATCTGCAGCACGATGGTCTTGCCCGAAGCCTGGGGACCGACGAGCAGCGTCAGGTCGCCGAACGCCAATTCTCCTTCCTCAATCGGGCCAACATGCTCCAACTTGAGCTTCATGGATGACGACATTCTATCGCACCCGATATGAGGAGTCTGCGCGGTGCGGCCAGCACCACCCCAATCCGCCACGCTAACGGTCTGCCCCACCCGATATCGCAATCGAGCTCAAGTATACCCGACGTCTCCCTTCGAATGCAAGGTGCCAGCCGCGGCGGAGGCTTGTCGGAATTGTTGAACCCCCTCGGCTTTTGGGCTACCTCCTTTTCGAGCGCCGGCTTCCGAGCTGACGAAACACGCGGGCGGTGTCTTGACCGAGCAAGGGGCCTCTCATATACTCCCGGCACTACTGGGGGCTGGTTGAGCGGCGATGTCCAGGCTGTGCTCGTCGGTCGCAAGGAAAGGATCGAAGCATGTTCGTTCTCCAAAGCTACCCGCTGGCGGTGGTCTTCTGCGTGGTGACCATGCTCTGTTGGGGATCGTGGGCCAATACGCAAAAGCTGGCCGGGCGCACCTGGCGCTTCGAGCTCTACTACTGGGACTACGTGCTGGGCGTGTTCCTGATGGCGCTTGTTTTCGCCTTCACCCTGGGCAGTCTCGGCTCGGGCGGCAGGAGTTTCCTGGCCGATCTCAACCAGGCCGATCCGAGCAACTGCCTGTCGGCCTTCTTCGGCGGCGTGGTCTTCAACGCGGCCAACATCCTGCTCGTGGCCGCCATTGCCGTGGCCGGCATGTCCGTGGCTTTTCCCGTGGGCATCGGGCTGGCGCTGGTGCTCGGTGTGCTGATCAACTACTACGGCGAACCAAAGGGCAACCCCTGGCTGCTCTTCTCGGGCGTGGGCCTGATCACCGCGGCGATCGTGCTCGACGCGGTGGCCTACCGACGCCTGCCGGGCCAGACCAAGACCGGCGTGGTGCGCGGGCTGGCCCTGGCCGTGCTCTGCGGCGTGTTGATGGGGTTCTTCTACCGGTTCGTGGCCCGGACCATGCCCGAGCCCAAACCCGAGCTGTTCGTCAACCTGCCGGCCGGCAAGCTCAACCCCTACACGGCCATGGTGCTCTTCTCCGCGGGCATCCTGCTGAGCCAGGTGGTGTTCAACACGGCCAACATCGTGCGCTGGTGTACCGCGGAACCCGCGCCGCCGGTCGAATACCTGCGCGGCTCAACCGGCGATCATCTCTGGGGCATCGTCGGCGGGATGATCTGGGCGGTGGGCATGATGCTCAGCATCATTGCCCTCGGCGTGGCCGGGCCGGCGATTTCCTATGGCCTGGGCCAGGGGGCCACCATGGTGGCTGCCTTCTGGGGAGTGTTCATCTGGCGCGAGTTCAAAGCAGCCCCTGCCGGCACCGGCTGGCTGTTGGGGCTGATGTTCGCGGGCTACGTGGTGGGTCTGGCGTTGGTGGTGGCCTCGGGAGCTGCTTGAGACGCGGCGCGTGCGATGCCTGGCGGCACGCAGCACGCGATGGCGGGTCGGGCGAAGGGTGGCACGCCCTGAGAAGGGCGCGGCAGGAAAACAGGCGAGTCCGTAGGGGCAACGCATGCGTCGCCCCTACAGGATGGCTGCACGAAACGCACCCTATCCACGCCCATCGCTATAGCTCGGGGCGTGCCACCCGCCGCATGCCTCGTTCCAACAACCCAAGGAACACACAAAATGGATCGTCCCCGGATTCTGGTAATCGGCAGCAGCAACACCGACATGGTCGTCAAGGCCCCGCGCCTGCCCGTGGGCGGCGAGACCGTGACCGGCAGCAGCTTCGTGATGGCCGCGGGCGGCAAGGGCGCCAACCAGGCCGTGGCCGCGGCCCGGCTGGGCGCGGAGGTGACTTTCCTGACCCGGCTGGGCCCCGATATGTTCGGCGACCAGGCCCTGGACGGCTATCGGCGCGAGGGCATCCGCACCGAACTGATCGTGCGCGACGCGAATCAGCACACGGGCGTGGCCTTGATCATCGTGGACGATGCGGGCGAGAACCTGATCGCCGTGGCCCCGGGCGCCAACCTGCGGCTGAGGCCCGAGGACGTGGATCGGGCGGCCGAGCATTTGCGCGCCGCGCAGGTGGTGATGCTCCAGCTCGAAGTGCCGCTGGAGACCGTGCGCCGGGCCATTCTGCTGGCCAATGCGGGCGGCGTGCCCGTGATCCTCGATCCTGCGCCCGCCCCGGACCGGCCGCTCGACGGGGAGTTGCTCAGCGGCGTGGCGTATCTCACGCCCAACGAGACCGAGGCGCAGCGGCTGACGGACATCGAGGTGGTGGACGAGGACTCGGCCCGGGCTGCGGCCGCGCGTTTGCTCGAGGCGGGCACGCGCCACGTGATCGTCACCATGGGGGCCAAGGGCGCGCTGGTGGCCGACGGCGAGCAGATGCTCATGGTGCCCGGCCGGCGGGTCGAAGCCCTGGACAGCACCGCGGCGGGCGATGCGTTTAACGGCGGGCTGGCCGTGGCCCTGGCCCGGGGACTGGGGCTGGCCGATGCGGTGCGCGAGGCGTGCCTGGTCGGGGCCCTGTCGACCACGCGCCTGGGTGCCCAGCCGTCCTTGCCCACGGCCGACGAGCTGGCAGCCTTCCGATAGAAAAAAGGTGACAGGCACCAAATTTGGAGAGAATAGGCGATCTTGGCAAGCTGCTCTGCGGTCGGGTCTCCCGACGCGACCACACCTCTCGGCCATCGGCTCCACGCGAGCAGCGTCATCGCGTGGACTGGGCATAGCAAGGAGCGGCCAGGAGACCGCCCCGGCAATCTGCGGCAGAGCGCTCCACAGCAAGGCCTGACCGAGAGCGACCTGTCGGCTCGGCAGACCAACCGGGGCTTCCGGACCGCCCTGCGGACGGTTCCGTCCAGCCCCGGCCACCCGCCGTCCAGCCCCGGCCACCCGCCGTCCAGCCCCGGCCACCCGCCGTCCAGCCCCG
>CAYXPN010000139.1:13803-13918 GCA_964467075.1 uncultured Planctomycetaceae bacterium | reverse complement strand
CCTTCGGCTCGCCGTTAAACGAGACAACGGGACACTCTTAGCCGCGAGCAGTATATCATGCCCGCTGGCGGCCGGCAAACCGGCCGGCCACCCGGCGGGATAGATTGAGAACTCG
>CAYXPN010000139.1:0-13703 GCA_964467075.1 uncultured Planctomycetaceae bacterium | reverse complement strand
TAAAGGTATTACTTCCCGGGGCTTCGCTTCGCTCCAGCCCCGGCCACCCGGCGGGATAGATTGAGAACTCGTAAAGGTATTACTTCCCGGGGCTTCGCTTCGCTCCAGCCCCGGCCACCCGGCGGGCTCGCTGGTCGTGGCCCGAGGCCGCAGCGGCCGCGGCTGGACGTCACCGGCGCAGGCGCCCGATGGCCTGTCGCGTCTGATCGACCACTTCCAGATTCCCCGGCGAGTAGCTGAACCGGGTCGAGTCGATCGGTACGTCCAGCTTCACATCGAAGAGATCCACGACCACGGCCGCGTCCTTGCCGAGCGCTGCCTCGCGCGTCCAGCGGAATTCGATGCGCAGCGGAAACAGATTCTGCTGGTCCAAGAGCACGACCACCGTGTCGGGCACCAGCGGAGGCAAGGCCGGCCCACGAACGGGAGCGGCGCCGGACGAGCCGCGGTCTGCGGCGTGCTCTGTATCCACGGTGGCCTGTTGGGCAATCCATTGGCCTTCCACGCGCCAAACGGGCTGTCTGGCCGGTCCCCAGCGTCCGGGAGCCGCGCGCCCGAACGCAAACCGGCGCGACAGGGCTTTCAGCAATTTGGGCAATCCGTAGAAAGTGGGGACAGTAGACAGGTCTACCAGGTCTTCCGGCTGACGGCCGTCGTCGAGGGCCTCGGCCACGCGCGCCAGGTCCACCTTCTCCACCCTGGGCTGCGGGGCGAGGCTGTCGTAGGTCCACAGGTATCGGCCGTCACAGAGCTGGACCAGGCTGCCCGCCTTCTCTCCCATTTGGGTGCTCAGCTCCAGGCGCACCCGTCGCCAGGGGCTGGCCTGCTGTTCCAAATACACACCACGTCCCACCACGCGCCTGCCCAGCAGGGTGGTCTCGTGCCGGACCGAGGCCCGGACGGCCTCATTTTCCTCAAGGGACTCGATGGCCGCGGCGAGCAGGTCCTGGCCCTCGGGTAGCGGAGCAGCGGCCCCCTGGTCAGGCCGCTTGTAGGCGGCGGCTTCTGGGCCCGAGGCCGCAACGTGGCCGGCCGCGGAGGTGTGGTCGGTCAGGAGCCCCACTCCGGGGTTGTCGCAACCTCCCGCGCACAGCACGGCCAGGGCGGCAAACCCAAGGATCGAGCAGCGATCGAGCGGATGGGGCATTTTGCGGGTCTTGCCGGATTTGCCAAAGAATCGTGTTGTAACAGGCCGACCAATTATTGGCAGACAGAAGGATTGCGCCGTTCGGTCGTGCGCGGAGCGACTCAACGGATTGCCGTATGAGCAGCCCCCACGCAATTGCGTGAATTGGGCAAAACGTGCGGCCTATTGTAAGGGCCCTGCGCAGGAACGTCCACGGCAATCAACCGGGCGCGGCGCGGCGCCGGCAATGCTCTTCAGTGATCCAGCCGTCCCAGGTACGGCACGAACTGGTCAGTGTCGCGCAAGAGCGCGGACACCGACCGCAGGTGACACGTAAGGGGGGAAACCATGAGGCCGTTTGTCGTTTCCTTGCTCGTTTGTCTGCTGGCCGTGGCCGGGTGCAAGGGCCCCCGCAAGAACAACCTGCCTCCGGCGCAGATGCTCATGGAGCCCGGACCCGGTGTGGGCGGGCCTGGACCGGGCATCTCGGTCCATCAGCCCATGCCGCCGGTCCCGCCGATGACCTCACAGGTCTACTTCGTCGGCCCGGAGGGAATGGCCGTCGCTTGGGACGTGGCCATGCCCAGTGCGTTCGATTCCGGTCCGCTGATCTGTCCCGGCCGATACAACTTCCCGCAGGGGGCCATCTATCGGCTGAAGCTGACCAACATCCCGGGCCGGCCGGGAGTGGAGCTGTATCCGACGCTGGAAGTCGGGCCCACCATGCCGCGGACCCAGGCCTTCCTGGCCCACAACGCCATTCCCGTCCAGTTCACCGAGGAAGACCTGGACCAGGTGCTCACCGGCAACTTCGTGACCAAGGTGATCTACCTGCCCGACCCCGAGTTCCAGGAGCTTGCCCTGGCCGGTGTGGAGACGCTCGTGAGCACGCGCCTCGATCCGGGCGTGGACCCGATCGTGGAGGCCGATCGCCGCGGCTCGATCCTGGGCATCGTTCGATTGGGCAACATGGACCTGGAAATCCCCGGCGGCATGATGGAAGGCGAGATGATGGAAGTCGAGCCGGTCGCCTATCAGCAGCCTCTCGGCGGTGGGCCCCTGCCCGATCAGGCCATGATGCCGCCGCCGCTGGGTGTGCCGGTCGGCAGCCAGACCACGTTGCCCATGAACTACGTGGCCGGCGTGACCGCGCCGCAGTGGGGCATGCCCATGTGCGGCACGCCCATCGGGCTTCCCGGTCCGCCCCACGTGCCCTTGGGAATTCCCGCGGGGCTCACGCGCCACTCCATGGTCAACCACACGCGGGTCCACATGCCCGAACCCACGGCCCACGTGCGCGTGGACGTGCAACAGAAGCCGGGCTTCCACTATCCCAAGCCGGCCAATCGGGTCAAGATCACCGAAAAGGCCCACGGCGGCTGGGGGCTTTTCCATCAACCTCTGGGCAATCGGGTCGAGGTTATCCGTCCGGACGACCCCTGAGAAGGCCCGTGCGAGCAGTAGAGTTTGGCTCGCTGTAACCGTGTCCGGCTGGGCGATTGCCGTGCCGGCGAGCGGGGCGGATCGGCGGCAAGCCCCAACGGGGCGTGATACGATAGCCCGGGGCGAGCACAGCGAAGCCCCGGGTTGGCGGGCCGTTGCATGCCATGAGCCCTGAAAGGGCGCGATACTGTGGCCCGTGGCGTCTCGGAGCCCTGCCTCCCCCCACGTGGCTGAGCAGTCGCCCAAAAGCCAACAAAGCGGGACCAACCGCAAACGGACTCGGAACCATCAAGCTGGGTGACCATGGGGTGTTCATCTTCTCGGGACCATCGCAGTTCTGAGCCGCGGCCCACACGCCGCGCACGCCCGTTGGCCGCGTGGCTGGTGCTGGGGGTGGTGGCGGTCCAGCTCGCCGGCGCACCGCCCGCTGGGGCCCAACAGCCCGACGTCCACTACTGGCACCAGGGCGTGCTGGGGCCGGGCCTGACCGGTCAGCGCCAACTCTTGCGCGGCGGACCGCTGCCGGGGTTCTTCCAGCCCGTGGAGATCATCGCCCCGGAAGGAGCCAAGGTCTGGCTGGCCGAGGGCAGCACATTCGGCCGCCCCCGTTCGACACCCCTACGCGCAGGGCTGTTGATCGGACGCGTCTATCGGCTCAAGGTGACCCACATCCCGCTTCAGCCCGGCGTGGAGGTCTTCCCCACGATCGAGCTGATCGACCGGCTCTACGCCCCGCCCGACCAACTCCACCGGTTTCCCATCCCCGTTCAGCTTACGCGCGAAGACCTGGAGCTTGCGCGCCAGGGCAAGTTCGTCACGCGCGTGATCTATCTGGAGGATCCGCGCCAAGCCCTGCCGGTGCGCCAAGACCCGCGAGAGCAGGGATGGTTCGACGTGGGGCCGGGGCGCGATCCGCTGGCCGTGGCCGACGGTTTGGGCCGCCCGGTGGCCATCCTGCGCCTCGGCGCGCGCCTGCCCGATCCGGCCCAGGGCCCGGACGATGGGTTTCTCTACGGCTGCCCGCCGTTTGTGGAATACCCGCCCGAGACCAAGGTCTTGCCGCCGCCTCCCGAGGAGGTCTCTCCCCCATCGCCTGCTGGACCCGGCAGCGATCAAGCGCCCGCCGGGCCAGCGCCCATTCCGGCGCCTCCGGGAGCAGGCGCCGATCAGGTGCCGACTGGAGCAGCGCCCGTTCCGGGGCCTCCTGGAGCAGGTGCAATTGAACCAAGCGAACCCATCCCGGGCCGACCATGAACCTGCACCATCCTGCCTCCGAACCCCACTGGTCGCCGCGGCCCTGCCGCGGGCGATTGTTCCTGGTGGCCCTGGGCACGCTGGCCCTTTGTTCCTGTCGCGGGCAGTCGCAGCAGCACGCCTCTGTGGCCCTGCCCGGCGAGCCGGCGGCAGTGCCCATCCCCGGCGACCCGCAGCCCGGTCCTTCGGCCTATCCGGCCCTGCCCGCAACGGCCTATGGCCCGGTCGGTGCCCTGGCCGGACAGGTGGCCGCGCTGCCGCCGGTTGCGCCGGGCATGGAGCGGGGAGTGCCCTTGCCCGCCCAGCCCGCCGGCCCCTGGGCACCGCCGGGAATCGCCCGACCCTGGCCCGAGGATGAATATCTGCGCGACGGCGGCGACGGCGGCCTGCCCGCGCGCGTGGGCAACCAATGGGAGGTCCGCGGGCTGGAGCTGGAAGACACGGTGGCCCACTACGACACGCTCGCTGGACAGACGGTCGTCGAGCCGAGCAACCCGGTGTTTGTCTACAGCCCGCGCTTCGGCGCGGTGCGCAAGGTGGACACGCTGGTGGCCACCGAGCAGATGGACCGTGCCGGCGGCGTTCACCTGGCCAGTCGCCTGAGCGCCTACGAGGAGCAGCAGCTTGCGCGCGTGGGCACGCAGCAGTTCCAAGCGCAGGAGGGCGCAGGGGCCCGACCACCTGTTGCCATGCGCACGCGCTGGGGCGATGGGGCCGTGTCTTCGGCCGCCAAGCCGCTGGGTTTCCAGGATACGTTCATGCCGTATGAGAACCTGAAGATCGTGCGCGAGGGCCTGATGCAGGCCGAGGAGCTGGCCTGGCTCAGCCGCGGGGTCCAGTCCGCCCTGGCCTGGACCGATACCCAGGCCGTGCAGGTGGTGCTCGACCACCAGGCGGCCATGGCCGAGGTGAGCGACCAGAAGCTCCAGGCGGTCTACACGGTCGAAGAGCCGCCGCCTCAGCCGCGCCTGCGCGTGATCAAGGTGGCCAGCACCCAGTTCGCCAATCCCGGCGAGGACGTGTGGTTTACGATCCGCTTCGACAATGTGGGCAACCAACTGATCGGCAACGTGACGATCATCGACAATCTCTCGCCGCGCCTGGAGTATGTGGCCGGCAGTGCCCAGTGCAGCCTGCCCGCCCAATTCTTCACCGAACCGAACGAAGGCGACTCGGTGGTCTTGCGCTGCGAGGTGACCGACCCGTTGCCGTCGGGCGAAGGCGGGGTGCTCCGCTTCCGCTGCCGCGTGCGCTGAGGCACGCGCACCGCCGCCCGAAAATGACCGCAGGCGAGCCGGGAGCGTCAGCTCCCGGTTCGGGTGGCACGCCCTCAGAAGGGCGTGGCCGAAAAACGCACTGGTTTGAGCGCAACCACGCCCATCGCTTGGGCTGCGGGGCGTGCCACCCTACGTCAGGCGTTGTCCGTCGTGCCGCGTGAACCGGCGGCTCACGCTGCCGGCTCGCCGCTTGTGCTCTGTTCCGCCTCGGTTCGGCAACGCTCCCGGTTCGCTTGCGCTGTCTTGTTCTGCCGGCCTGTAGTTGCAGGCGACGATGGGTTAAGCTGACAGGAGCGTGTCGCTTTTCAAGAGCCAGCCGGGACCAAAACATGACGGCCCTTGGTGCGGCAATCAATCTGCTGGCCACGCTGTGGGCCCTGCCGTGGACCGCCATTGGGCTGGCGGCCGGGGCCCTGGGGCTTCTGACCGGCGGCAAGGTGCAGCGCGCGGGCGGGGCCCTGGAGTTCCACGGCGGGGCCGTGGCCTGGCTCCTGGAGCGACTGCCCAACGGCCCGCTGGCTATGACGCTGGGCCAGGTGATCCTGGGCCGGTCGGCCGCGGCGCTGGCCCTCTCGCGCGACCACGAAATGGTCCACGTGCGTCAGTATCGGCGCTGGGGGCCGCTGTTTGTGCCCGCCTATTTGCTGTGTTCGCTGCGGGCGTGGCTTGCCGGCAAGAGCCCTTACCGCGACAATCGCTTTGAGCAGGAGGCCTTTGGCGAGCAATCGGCCAGCCGGGGGCGATGAGTGCAATCGGTCCAGCGCGCCGGTCGCCACGCGTGGGTGCGACGGGCTTTGCCCGTGCGCGTACGTTGGCCGCCGTGGTTTCCCCCCCGAGTGAGACGGTAAGAAGTCAGAAACGATGAAGACAATAGGGACTACCGGCCGTAGCCGCCGTCGCCAGACGGCGGACCATCCACGCTCTGGCGAGCGTGGCTACAATTATCGAACACACTCTACACCCGGCGATAATCGGCGGGAAGCAGCCGGACGCCGCGGGGCGGCTGCGGGCTGGCTGGTGTGTGCGGCCGTGTTGCTGCTGCCGGGCGCAATGGGCTGCCGACCGGCCAGGCCCGTGACCGTCAGGCTGGTGGTGGACTATCGGGGCGCCTCGCCGGGCGACGTGGAAGCGGCGCTCTGGCCGCCGCTCCAGCAGACGCTGTGCCAGCCCAGCGAGGTGACCAGGGTGATCGGCGTGAGCACCCAGAGCCGCATGGAGGTCTTCGTGACGGCCGAAGCCGGCACGGACTTGCAGCAATTGCTCGACCGCGTGGACAAGCTGATGGAACAGAATCTCGGCCAACTGCCGGCCGGCGCCACCGTGGGCATGGCCCGGGCCTATCACGGTTCCCGGGTGCCGCCGGACTACGACATCCGCCAGGAGCCGGTGCTCCGCATCCACCTGGACCAGGAGAAGCTCGCGTCGCTGGGCGTCTCCGCCGCGGAGGCGGCCCAGCGCATCCAGGAGGAGAAGTCATCGATCGTCGGGACCGAGGGCCTGGCGGGCCTGACGGTGGCAAATCAAGACGGCCGACTCGTTCCCCTCACCGAGTTGGCGCGCGTGGAGCTGGACTACGAGCCGAGCCACCAGGTCAAGACCTGGTCGCGCGGCGCCGCGGGTTCCAGCGGGCCATAAGCTGCGTGGGGCACATCGCCCAATGGCGAGCCGGGAGCGTCAGCTCCCGGTTCGGGTGGCACTACCGAGAACGCCACCCCTCTTGTGCTGGCGCAACCGCCGGCTTACACCGCCGGCTCGCCGGATGGAACACCTGATGCGCCAAAGACGCGCTGCGCAGCGCGCCGGCCGCTCAGGCGCCGGCCGTGTGTGCAATTATGCACGCTGCTCCGCTTTCAGGTGGGGCGCCTCAACCACCGGCGGTTCCAGACCCAGTCTGGCCAGCACGAAGTAGACCACGAAGCCCACCACCAGCGAGTAAACACTGGCCATCTGCCAGTTGGGCAACACGCCGATCCAGGAGTGGTTGAGAATCCCGACGATGAACCCGAGTGCCCAGGCGGCATAGCCGGGGATGCTGATCCCGTTGCGTGGGCCGGCCCACTTGTTGCCGCTGAGCAGGTAGTCGGCGATCATCGCCCCGATCACCGGGCCGAACGAAGCGCCGATCAAGCCGAAGAAGGGCTCGAGGTTGCCGGCCGCGCCCAGGGCGGCCAGCACGATGCCGATGGTGGCCCCGCCGAGGGTCAAGGGCACGCGCGTCCTGTCGCTACCCAGCATGGTCGAAAGGCTGTTGCCGATAACGAAGGAGCAGAAACAGGCCGGCGCCATCGACCCGACGGCAAACAGCAAGAGCATCACCTTGCCCAACTGGGGACTCACCACCGGCAAGGCCCCGCCGTAGGTATAGTCAGCCATCTGTCCATAAGTGACGGAGTCCCCGCCTGCCTGGGCCAGCAGTTGTCCTTTGGCGCCGGCCACGGTCAACAGGGCCAGGCCGCCGGCAAACACGACGGGAAGGGCGACGCCGATCAGGCCCCCCAGCCACACGTCGCCTTCATCGCGGTTGTTCGAACAGAAATCCGCGCCCACGGCCCCGGCAGTGGCAAAGAAGCCCACCACCATCTGGATAATCAGCAACAGGCCCGCCAGCATCATCCCGGAGAGCATCAGATCTTGCTGCGGCTTCAGCTCGACCGCGGCGAGTCGCTCCTGGTCGATCGCCTTCTTGGCCAGTGCTGCTCGCGCGGCTGCACCCGCCTGGGCGGCTTCCACCTCGCTCTTGCCCGCCTGGTCGGCCACCTCCACGGCCCGCTTATCCTCCGCACCCAACACATTCACAGCGCGGCAAGCGGTCTCCACGGCATCGGCGCGCTTGTATTTACGCAAACCGGGCACGGCGCTGACGGCGCCGATAATCAGCATCACCACAATCACGATCGGGAAAAAGGTGGCCACGCGGGCCACGTAGGCGATACCCTTGGCCCCCATGAAGGCGAACACATACCCCCAAACGACCGCGGTGAGCACAAACACCAGGCTGAACCGGCCGCCCTCGCCGAAGAGCGAAACGGCGTACTGGTCCTGCCCCAACCCTTTCAACAACATGCTGGCCGCATAATACGTAGCCACGCTGTACCAGCCGATCTGCAGCAAGCCCATGAAAATCCCGGGGATGAAGTAGCCCCCTTTGGTGCCGAAGGTGCTGGTGCCCACGATGTACAACGGCAACCCGGTCTTCATCCCCAACATGCCGGGGACGAGATAGAACAACAGCACACTGATCAACCCCGCGCAGACCAGCGCCGCCAGCGCGATTCCGAGGTTGGTCATTCCCAGGGCCCCGGGGCCTTTCGTTGTGCCGCCGAGCTGGTCGAAAAAGGCGATCCACAAGAAGATGCCGGCGTACGATTGCGCCGTGTTCTTGAACCACGCGGCGCGCTTCCCGCGCGGCACGGGCTGGGCCGAAGCCACATAGTTCGGTAAGGCTGCCATGAATCCCTCCTGTTGCATCTGATGGGTCGAAACAGGCCAGTACGAACAGCGACAGGTTTATGTCAGTAAACACGCGAGTGCCACTGCCGGCTTGTCCGGCAGTGCAGCGACTCATCCGATAACTCGGGCCACTACGAACGGCTTGTAGTGACCGTACTTGTACGGTCTTTGGATGACCCGATGAATCGGGTCACTACGAACGCCCGTGTGCCACTGGCTCTGCCAGTGCTTCTGGAGTTCGGTATCGAACGCCTCGGGGCTACCGGCCGCACGGCAATCATGTACAACAACGCGCCTGCCAACTGCTAAACATGCTTGCACGATCCGGGAACGCCATCCCGAAAGTTGGCCGGCACAAATAGTGCCGGGCACGTGTTTCCCGGAATCCCGAAAGTTGGCTGAAGTATAGCCCATGGCCCCAATCGGGAAAACTACCCGCAAGGTGCAAAATAGCTTCATCCCGCGATGGCCGGCAGAACGCCGGGTACAGGGCAGGGCCAGAACGGCCCACAGAAGCAGACCTCGGCTTACGGGCAGCCGGCAGGGTTTACCCGGCTCGCCCAGCTTGCCTCGCACCGGCCAAGCAGTCATGCTACTCAGCCGCGTCCTCCGTGGTCTGTTCCACCCGACTGACCGCCTCGCCGCGCGCTAGTCGAGTGGCGATCTGCTCGCCCGGCTTCAGCTCGCCCGAGTCGCGCACAATCCGGCCGTCCGCGGCCCGGCGCGTGATGCTGTAGCCGCGGGAGAGCACGGCCAGCGGGCTGAGGGCTTCGAGCCGGCCGCCCAGGGACTCCACCTGACGGCGCGAGGCCACCACGTGCCGGCGCGCCGCTTGCCGGCAGCGCACGGCCCATTCGTCCATACGGCGTGCCAGATCGTGAACGCGCTCAAAGGGGCGCCGAAACGCCCGATGGCCGGCCAGCGCGTCCAGGCGCAAACGGGCCGCACTGACACACGAACGGGCTGCCCGGGCGAGCCGACGGCCGGTCTGGCGCAGCCGGGCGATCAGCTCCTCGGCCGCGGGGGCTAGGCGCTCGGCCGCCTCGCTGGGTGTGAGCGCGCGCACGTCCGCGGCCAGATCCGAGAGGGTCACGTCGATCTCGTGACCCACCGCGGAGACCACCGGCACCCGGCTGGCCACGATCGCGCGCACGAGCACTTCCTCGTTGAACGCCCAGAGGTCTTCCAGAGAGCCGCCGCCGCGCGTGAGCACCACGCAGTCGGGCGCGGGCCGCAGGCGATTGACCGCCCAGAGCGCGGCAGCCAGCTCCTCGGCCGCGCCTTCGCCCTGCACGCGGCTGGGCACAATCAACACATCGGCCCCGCCCCAGCGCCGCGAGAGCACCTGGAGGAAATCGCGCACCGCGGCCCCGCTGGGACTGGTCACCACGGCGATCCGGCGCACCAGGGCCGGCAGGGGGCGCTTGCGTGCCGCGTCGAACAGCCCTTCGCGCGCGAGTCGCTCATACAGCCGGCGGAAGGCCCGCTCCAGGGCCCCTAAGCCCCGGGGTTCGATCTGCTCGATGATCAACTGGTAGGTGCCGCGCGGGGCATAGACCTCCAGGCGCCCGCGGCAGACCACTTCCAGGCCGTCTTCCAGGTCGAAGCGCAGGCGCCGGGCGTTGCTGCGCCAGATGACCGCCCGAAGCTGGGCCTGATCGTCCTTGAGCGTCAGATACACGTGGCCCGAGGCCGGCCGCGCCAAACCCGAAATCTCGCCCACCACCCAGACCTGGACGAACGACTCCTCGACGAGGTCCTTCAACTCGGCCGTCAGCTCCGAGACGCTCAGCACGCGGGGCTGGCTGCCCGGCGGCCGGTCATCAGCAGGCCACTGGTCGGCGGAGGTGTTCACGGTGTGCGAGGCTCCTTGGAAGCGGCCGGCCGCGGGCGGCAAGTTATGCCTAAATCACCGTGCGCAGTTTGCGAACACTCGTGTCGCTGCCAGGCGCGTAGGGTGGGTCAAGCCGTGGGCGCAGACCCACCATTTTGCCATATAGGTGGGTCTCGCTATCGCTCGACCCACCCTACAGTCCCGGCCCTTCCGAGGATGGCGCGAAACAGCCGCGCCCAGGAATCGCGCGCGGTGATTCAGCGGGCCATTTCCACGTGCCGGGTCTCGCGCAGCACGGTCACCTTGATCTCGCCAGGGAAGGAAAGCCGCTGTTCGAATGCCTGGGCGATATCGTGGCAAATCTTGGCCGCGGATTCGTCGGTGGTGTCCTTGGCGCTGACGAGCACGCGCAGCTCGCGCCCGGCCTGGATCGCATAGGCCTGTTCGACGCCGCCGAAACTGGTGGCGATCGACTCCAGCTCCTCCATGCGCTTGACGTAGCGTTCGAGCGTTTCGCGCCGCGCCCCCGGACGCGAGGCGCTGCACGCGTCGGCCGCGGCCACCAGCACGGTGTAGGGGTTGTTGATGCGCAGATCGTCGTGGTGGCCGATCGCGGCGTGGACCACCTCGGGCCGTTCGCCGTAGCGTTTCAACAGGTCGGCGCCGATCTTGGGATGGCCGCCTTCGGCCTCGTGGTCGGCCGCCTTGCCGATGTCGTGCAACAGGCCGCAGCGCCGGGCCAGCTTGCCGTCCAGCCCCAGCTCCTCGGCCAGCATACCGGCCAGGAAGGCCACCTCGATCGAATGGCGCAACACGTTCTGGCTGTAGCTGGTGCGAAAGTGGAGCCGGCCCAACAGGTGGACCAGGCGGTCGTGCAGGCCGTGTACGTCCACCTCCTGGCAGGCCTCCTGGCCGAGCTTCTGGATGTGGCGTTCCAGCTCGCGCTGCGTGCCGGAGACGATCTCCTCGATGCGCGCCGGGTGGATGCGCCCGTCGGCGATCAGCTTGGTCAGCGCCATTCGGGCCACCTCGCGGCGAATGGTGTCGAACGCGCTGACCACGACCACGCCGGGCGTGTCGTCGATGATCACGTCCACGCCGGTGGCCTTCTCGAAGGCGCGGATGTTGCGTCCCTCGCGCCCGATGATGCGTCCCTTCATCTCGTCGTTGGGGATATCGACCGTGCTGGTGGTGGTCTCCGCGGTATGGGCCGCGGCGTAGCGTTGCAGGGCGGCGAGCAGGATTTCGCGGGATTTCTGTTCACAGGCCTCGGCGGTCTGCTTTTCGTGTTTGAGAATGGCGGCGCCGGTCTGCTGCTGGAGTTCGGCCTCCAGCATTTCCAGCAGTCTTCGGGTGGCTTCTTCCCGGCTCAGGCCGCTCAGCTCGTGCAGCGTCTGGCGCTGGAGGTCGAGCAGCTTGGCCAGCTCTTCGCGCCGGCGGTCGCAATCCTGGATCCGCTCGGTCAGCTTGCGCTGGGTGTTCTCGACGATTTTTTCCTGCTTGCGGAGCTGTTCGGCCTGTTCCTCGATGGCGTCCTGGCGCTTGTCGAGCAGGCGCTCGCGCTCGTGCAATTCGGCGCGGATGCGCCGCAATTCCTTCTCGCTCTCGGCCTGTTGCCTGAGCGCCAACTCCTTGATTTCCAGCTCGGCCTCGCGCCGCCGGGCTTCGACCTCCTGCTCGGCCTTGCGGGTGATCTCCCGTGCCTCGGATTCGGCGTCGCGCCGGCGCAGCCGATCGAGCAGGCGCACTGCCACGAACGTGCCCACCGCGGAGAAGCCGGCTACTGCCACCACCAGTGCGGCCTCGGTGCCGGTCAGGGCGAACAGCGCCGGCGTGGCGGTGCCGGCTGCTAAAGTCTCCCACGCGTTCACGATCAGGGACCCTCTCTGGCTTGATGCGGAGCCGGCCGGGCCCGATGCGGCGGCGGCAGGGAAACAAGTCCCTTGCCGCACCCGAGGACCGCGACACGCAGCGATCCCTCGGACGCGGGAGTCCGCCGCAATTCAGCCTGAGAGGAACCAGAAGCCGCGGGTTCGAATCAGTGTTTGAGAAGTCTTGTCATCCCCGGCGAATCTGTACTGGCACAACAGGCACAGAGCCCCGCGGCACGGCACCAACGCCGCCCGCCGGCCCGCCGGCCCCACGGTGGTCCCCAACAGACCTTTTCCACCGCGACAAGCCGCGGGCTCGATAGCGGAATGAGCAAACGCTCCAGCACGTCAAGCACGCGCCGTGCCCGAATCCACCCCACGCCGCGAAGACCGTTTGCCGCCGCAACCGGCCGGTCGACCGTCAACAGCCGACCGGCCCCTAGCATCGCCTGCCGGGGTTTCTCGCCCGGTTTTCCCCGCCCGCAGGCCAGCAGCCCGCAGACGATCAACAGGAGCAGTGGTACGATCCAGTCCATGGCGACGCGACGGATGGTTCTTGCTGCCAGATACAGAGCCGAGAACACCTCTCGAACGGACTGTGGTTTCGAGTCCCTTTCAGGCCGACGAAGACGTTGCTCAGCCGATTCCGGTTGTCTCGCGAAACACCTTTAACCAATGGGTTCTGGCTGTGGCGCCCGACACACCACCGCGGGCCCCAAAAAGCCCGCCCGCAGCGCGTGCTGCTGACGCCCGACAGCCTTCCTCCTCTACAGCATCTTAACAGACCGCTCGGGGACTGGAAAGAACACTTCCGGCCCACCAGGGCGGTTAACCGCCGAACTGACCTACAGTTAGGGCGAACAGCGGGCACGACCGGCACCGGCCGATCGACCGGAAACCTCGTGGAAACCGCTACGGGACATCCGACCGGCCACAGACCCGCCCCAGCCGTTGGTCACCCCCAGCAGGGCGACCGGCGCCAAACACACAGCGGCCGTCAAACCATGGAGCCGCGGCTTGGTCGGCCGGCCCAATGACATAACGCTTTCAGGGGGTTGGAGAGGTAGGCAAGCAAGCTGTGGCTGCCCGCCGCCTTGGCTTGTTGTCCGCCGAGAGCCTGCTAGGTTGAACGGACCGGGGACCCGGCAGTCGGTTGCATTGGGAGGGCGAGTGTCCCCGCGAGTGTGTGCATCACGATTGTAGGTAGCCAGACTTTGGGGACCCAGCGCCGGCCGTGCGCGGCCCTCAGGCAGAAGCCCGAAGGGCTTCGTCACCGTAGGTGCAGGGCAAGCGTAGTAACGCTCGTTCCCAGGCTCTGCCTGGGAACGCCCTGCTTGCGAGGCTCTGCCTCCCACTCGGAGAATCTGGGCAGGCAGAGCCTGGGAACGAGAATAAGGGTTGTTCACCGGCCAAGAAAGGCGTTTTTTGGTGGCCCTTGGGTGAAATGG
>CAYXPN010000138.1:6089-13972 GCA_964467075.1 uncultured Planctomycetaceae bacterium | reverse complement strand
GGCAAATGGTGCCTGTCACCTTTTCCCGGGAAGTTATACCCTTACAAGTGCTAACGGCCGCTCCGGCCGCCGGTGGGTCGCCCCGAAGGCCGCCGAGGGGGCCGCTCGCCCGACTCGCCCGAG
The DNA here is from genome assembly GCA_964467075.1 of uncultured Planctomycetaceae bacterium. Lineage (GTDB taxonomy): Bacteria > Planctomycetota > Planctomycetia > Pirellulales > Thermoguttaceae > CAYXPN01. The sequence goes on along the minus strand of CAYXPN010000138.1, from coordinate 13,849 downwards.
GGTCGGCGCGGGGGCCCCTCGCCCGACTCGGCCATGGCCAGCCGGCGGCTGAGCTTCACGCGGTCCTGCTCGTCGATGGCGATCACCTTGACTTTCATCATGTCGCCGACCTTGCAAACGTCGGACACACTGGAGACGTAGCCGTCGGAGAGCTCGCTGATGTGGCACAGTCCGTCGCGTCCGGGCAGGATTTCGACAAAGGCGCCGAAGTCCTTGATGCTGATCACGCGCCCCTCGTAGATCTTTCCCAGCTCCACGGAGGCGGTCAGCTCCTCCACGCGCCGCAGTGCCTCCTGGGCCCCCTCGGCCTGCTGGCAGGCGATGGTCACCGTGCCGTCATCTTCCACGTCGATGGCCGCGCCCGTGGCCTCCTGGATGCTGCGGATCATGCGTCCGCCCGGACCGATCAACAAGCCGATCTTCTCGGGATCGATGTGCGTGCGCAGCAGGCGCGGGGCCCAGACCGAGATGTCGCTGCGGGGGCGGGGGATGGTGGTGAGCATCTTGCGGAGGATTTCGATGCGCGCTTCGCGTGCCTGCTCGAGCGTGGCGCGGACGATCTCCTGGTCGATGCCGCGGATTTTCAGATCCAACTGGATGCCGGTGATCCCTTTCTGGGTGCCGGCCACCTTGAAATCCATGTCGCCGAAATGGTCCTCTTCGCCGAGGATGTCGGTCAGCAGGACCCAGCGCTCGTCTTCCTTGACCAGCCCGACCGACACGCCGGCCACGGGATTGCTGATCGGCACCCCGGCCGCCATCAGTCCCAGCGTGGCGCTGCAGACGCTGGCCATCGAGCTCGAGCCGTTGGACTCCAGGATGTCGGAGATGATGCGGATCGTGTAGGGGAATGCCTCGGCGTCGGGCAGCACCGGCTTGACGCTGCGCTCGGCCAGGGCCCCGTGGCCGATCTCCCGCCGGCCAGGGCCGCGGATCGGCCGGCACTCGCCCACCGAAAACGGCGGGAAGTAGTAGTGGAGCATGAACTTCTGGGTGTATTCCTCCACCAGCCCGTCCACGCGCTGCTCGTCGCGCCCCGTGCCCAGGGTAACCGTGACCAGGGCTTGCGTCTCGCCGCGCTCGAACAGCGCCGAGCCGTGCACCCGCGGCAGGTCGTCCACGCGGCAGACGATCGGGCGCAGCGTCCTGAAGTCGCGACCGTCGGTGCGCGTGCCCTCGAGAATCAACTCCCGCACCACCCGGCGCTCCAGCGCCTGCCAGGCGGACAGAAACCGTTCCACGCTCACCGCGTCGGGTGCGGCCGGGTCGGGAATCATCTCCCGAAGCGCTGTCTCGCGCAGCTCGTCGCAGGCCTGTGCTCGGGCCTGCTTGCCCTCGACGCGCTTGGCCGCACGAAACGGCTCGGCCCAGCGCTCTTTGAGTCGGTCGTAGAGGTCGTCGGACTCGGGCACGGGGTATTCGGCTTTCGCCCCACCTGCACGCGAGGCCAGCTCCTCCTGCAAGTCGCAAATCTGCTGGATATACTCGTGAGCGGCGATGATGGCCTCGGCCATCCGGTCCTCGGGCATCTCGCGCGCAAAGCCCTCGATCATCAAGATCGATTCCTTGTTGCCCGAGACGATCAGATCCAGGTCGCTCTCCTCCAGGTCGTCGTGGGTGGGAAAGGGGATGAGTCTCCCGCCGACCGACCCCAGCCGGACCGAGCCGATGGGCCCGGCGAAGGGCATGGGAGAGAGCACCAGCGCGGCCGACGCGCCGTTCATGGCCAGCACGTCGGGGTCGTGCTGGCGGTCGGCCGCCATCACAAAGGCCATGACCTGCACTTCCTGATGGAACCATTCGGGAAACAGGGGCCGGATGGGCCGGTCGAGCAGGCGCGCAGTGAGCACCTCTTTGGTCGTGGGCCGTCCTTCACGCTTCATGAATCCGCCGGGAAACTTCCCTGCGGCAGCCACCCGTTCCCGATACTCGCACGTGAGCGGGAAGAAATCGATGCCCGGTCGCGGCGGTCCGGAAGCGGTCGCCACCAGCACCACGGTGTCGGCATAGCGAACCAGGCAACTTCCCGCCGCTTGTTTGGCCAGCTCTCCGGTTTCGATGGAGAGCGCATGGTCTCCAATCTGTCGTTCCACAATCGTCTTCAAGGTTCTACTCCACCTGCTGTCAAGGCACTCCGGGTAAGCGCTTGGGGAAATCCGCACGCGCCGCGCGCCGGTCGGCCGCCCGGAAATACCCGGGCCGAACCCGCGCACAGGAGGGTCGTCGGCCGGGAGTGGGCTTGAGAGCTGGCGTTTCCATGCGCCTGCCGCCGGGGGTGGCGCTCCCCGGCCGGGCCGACTTGCAAGGCGAGACGAGGCGCCAAGAAATCACTTGCGGATTCCGAGGCGTCGGATCACGTCGAGGTAACGCTGCGGATCAACCCGCTTCAGGTAGTCCAACAGGCGCCGCCGCCGGCTGACCAACATCAACAGACTCCGCCGGCAGGCATAGTCCTTCCGGTGCACCTTCAGGTGCTCGGTCAACCCGTTGATCCGGGAGGTCAGAATGGCGATTTGGACCTCGGGAGAGCCGGTATCCTGATCGCTTCGCCGAAACTCCCCAACTAGCTGCTGTTTCCGCTCTCTGGTAATCGTCATCTGCTACCGCGACCGCTCCACCTCAGTTGGCTCGGCTGACTTCTGCGGGAAACCACGACCCCTTAAGCCGTCTCCGCTGAACTGACCCTCACCTGTAAAAAACCAATCTCCAACACCGCTGTCAAAAACCTAAGTCTATCAACTCCTCGCCCGGCTGCAATGGCACCTTCGCCGACAATCGCGTGTACACCCCAGATTTGCGCAGCCGCCGCGCCGAGCGGACGCCTGCCTGGGAGGGGTACGAGTCGGCTCAGAACCGGGGGTTACGGCGACGCAGATGTTCTTCTCTCGCCCGATACCCCACCAAACTACTAGTTTGCTGTACCAAAATGTCGGGGTGAAGTTCGCTGGCCCTTGCGGGGAATGCCGGCGTTCCGGGTTATCACGCTCCTCAACGAACAGGGTCCGTCAAACTACCGGTGGGGCGACTCGTTTAACGGCTAGCCGAAGGCGTCGGTGTGATTCAAGGGGCAGGCGTGATGGACACAGTCGCCTGCGGCTCGCCGTTAAACGAGCCGAAGGCGTCGGTGTGACAGGGCGGGACAGAAGCCCTTCGAAAATTGCCTATCTTTTCAAAACAGGTATTGTGTCCCCCGATTTGCAATGGGTCGCCGCGGTGAGGTTGTGCCGAGGTTCGGCCGGCCACTGGACGCTTACTGCCCCGTGCCAGGCCGTGTGAAACACCCGGCAGCCCGATTCCTCGTACGCGGTCACCACCGGCCCGGGGTCCCAGCGCCGGCTGCCGCTGATCACCACCTGGATGGCATTTTCCTGTTCCTTGAGGCCAGTGCCGCCCGCGGCCGCTTGGCGTCTCTCGGCGCCGCACCAGCGGATCAGGCCCGGCGGGTTGCTCGAGCGGCTGCCGTGGTGTGGCGCGAGGAGCACGTCGCAGACAAGCGGCTCTTCGGCCAGCAAAGCGGCCAGCCCCGCATCGGCCAGGTCGCCGGCCAGCAGCATGCGCCGGCCCTCGTACTCCACGGCCAGCACCACGCTGTTGGCATTGTCGTCGCCCAATGCCCCGCGCTTGGGCGGGTGGAGAACCCGGATCGTGCAGCCCGGCCCACCTGAGAGCCGATCGCCGGCACTGACTTCGCGCAGCGGCACGCGCGCCTGCTGGATCGCCTGCTTCAGCGCCACCAGGGCGGGTGTTTGCTCGTCAAACATCAGCGGCGAGACATAGACCGCGCCCACGGAAAACCGCTCCAGCAGCGCCGGCACCGCGTTGTAGTGGTCCATGTCGGCATGGGAGAGCACCAGCGCATCCAGGTGGGTGCGCCCCCGGGACCAGAGCACACCGGCGATCAGCTCCGCGGCCACGTCGGGCGAGCCCATGCGCCCGGCGTCGTAGAGCAGCGTTTTTCCGTCGGGCAGCTCGACCAGCACGGCACAGCCGTGGTCCACGGCGATGAACGTGGCGTGCACCCGGCCCGTGTTCTGGCGCATGGCAGCCGGCAGGAAACCCACGCCGATCCAGCCGGCCATCAGGGCCACACACCAGCGGCGCGGCGGTCGCAGCCGGGGAAAGGCCAGCCCTAGCCCCAGGAGCCCATAGAAACCGACCAGCCACCAATCGGCCGGCCCGGGTGCCCAGAAATGGCTCCAGGGCCAGCCCCGCACACGCTCGACAACGGATTCCATCATCCACAAACACCCGCCGCACAGCCGGGCAAAGGGCCAGGCCAGCGGTGGGGCCAGCGTGCCGAAGAGCAGCGTGGCAAAACCGGCCAACAGCGCCAACGAGACGGGCACCCAGAGAAACGTGTTCAGCCCCGGCGCCATCGCCGGCACCAGATGGGTGCGTGCCACGACCAGCGGCAGGGTGACCAGCCACACCACGCCGCTCATCAGCATCAGATCGCGCGTCCTCACACCGGCGGCGCGCAGCAATCGCACGGGCAAGGGCCGGCTCTGGGCGAGCAACCGGTCCAGCGGGTCAGCCGTGTGCCGGGTGCGCATCCATCGCGGGCCTGCCCACATCAGTGCGGCGATGCAGAGAAACGATAATTGCGCTCCCAGCGCGAACAACTCCACCGGGCGCCAGACGAGCACCACCAGCGCGGCCAGCGCCAGCACATTGAACGAGGCCGGCCGGCGATACATGGCCACGGCTGCGCAGCCGACCACCACCAGCACGGTCGCGCGCACCACCGGGGCCCGCGCGTCGACCAGCAACAGGTAACAGACCGCCACCAGCGCCACGGACAGGCCCGCTGCCTTGCGCGAAACGGGCAAACGCATGACGAGCCACATCAGCGAACCGGCCACGATCCCCAGGTGCAGCCCGGAGACAACCAGCAGGTGGGCGGTGCCTGTTTCCACGAACGCCTCGCGGCGTTCCCAGGGCGCAGCCTCGCGCTGTCCGAGCAGCACCACCGAGGCCAAGTCCGCTTGTTCGGACCCGAGATGCCGGCGGAGCACGGCCGCGCTGTGCGCCCGAACCGCGGCCAGCCAGCGGCGCGCGCTGAGCATTGAGCCGGCAGCCTGCCGGACCACTGCCTCGGCATGGGCCGTGCGCAGGTGGCTGAGCACGCGCCGGCCGCGGGAGTGGCACGCCAGGTCGAACTGGCCCGGGTTCATCGCCGGCGTGGGCGCCTCGATCTGGGCGAACACGCGCAGGCGGTCGCCGGGCCTGAAATCCGGCAGCCGGCCGTAGACTGTCAACCGGCTGCGGCCCGACGTGGTGCGCCATTTCGTCCCGTCGCGGATCGCCGCGGCGCGCAACTCCACGCGCGTTGCCTCTGCGCCCGGCACCGGCCACATCACGGCCCGCTCTCGTGGCGGCAGGCGGCGCGGCGACTCCAGGGCCACCACCTCCAGACAGACCGGCTGGACGTCGGCCCGCGCAAAAAGGCCCAGATCGTCCCTGGCAAACAGGTTCCAGCGGCAGTGGTGCCAGGAAGCGGCCAACGCGGCCACCGCCACCATCAGCGCCGCGGCGGCCCAGCAGTCGTGGGCACAGAGTCTCAGCAACAGCCAGGCCGCCCAAGCGCCCCCGGCGATCAGCCACCAAGCGAACACGCCCCGCGGCAAGAAGCGATCGGCTGCGATCCCGGCGCAGACCGCGGCCAACACGACCACCAGCGGTTGGTAGCGCGCCGTGCGCGCCCGCGTGGGGTCCCGCCCCTGCGCTGTGGATGTCGCGAGATTGCCCGCCATGGGGGCCATTGTGGCGTCGCGGCCGGGGACGAGCAAGTGGCCCGCATTCCTTTCCGCCCTGTGGGCGCCCGTTGGATTGCCGGGTGATATCCCGCCGGGGGCGGCCGGATGAGAACTTGCGATTCCCGCGGGGTTTGGAGAACGTGCAGCCGTCGGTTAGAATGCACGCCAGTGGGTATGGCAGGGCTGGGGCACCGCCCCGACGTTGCCGCTCGCAGGCAGAGCGATCGGCCATGCAAACCACCGCCCCTACAGACCGTTCGCCAGTGACGCAGCGCCTCTTGTGCGCGACGCTCGCCGCGCCGCGGGTGGCCGGGGCTGGAGCGCAGCGAAGCCCCGCGCAGACACGTAGGGTGGGTCAAGCCGCAGGCGCAGACCCACCAACCTGCCCTGCCGATGGGTCAGGCTACCGCTCGAACCACCCTACAAGCTCGGCTGGCGCGGGGGCGCCAAGACAGCAGCGCTCACGGATCATGCACGGCAGCTCAGCCGGCCGCTGGGGGCGTGGCCTGCTTCTCGGCCTGCTGTTGGCCGGCCTGACGGTCGGCGCAGGCACGGCCGAGGCCGCAGAGTCCTCCGCGACGCGGGTGCGCGCGATGCTGGCCGACATGGCGGCGCTGCGTGCCGAGTTCAATCCCCAGCCCTTGCACGGCTTGGGGCTGCCAGGGCTTCGGGCCGTGCTCGATGAGCTGCTGCCCGAGACCGCCCAATTGCCACTGCTCACGCTCCCGATCGAGCAAGTGCGGGCCTTGATTGAGCAATTGGGCGATCCTCGTTACGGGGTGCGTCGGGCAGCCGAACAGGAGCTGTTCGAACTGGGCCTCTGTGTGGCTCCGCTCTTGCAAGAGGCCACCGAGAGCGACGACGCCGAGGTGCGCTGGCGCGCCGCACGCCTGCTGCGCTCCTGGCAGGACCAGCACACCAAGGACAAGGCAACCTATGCGGCCGGGTTTGCGGTCTATGCCGCGGGCATCCAGGACACCGAGCGCCTCGAAGAGCTGGCCCGGCGCGTGCCCCAGGCACTGGCCGACGGCCTGCCGCCCTCGGGCAAGCAGCAAATCCTGCGCGAGTGCATCAAGGCCCTTGCTCGCAGCGGCGAGCCGCGCTATGTGGAGCCGCTCCGCGCGCTGCTGGACCATGCCGAGGTGCGCGTGGCCACGCTGGTCGTGGCCGCGGTGGGTTTGTCCGCGGATGCCGGCAACCCGGGCGCTGCGCCGCTGTTGGGCGAGGCGCTCGAGGCCGAGCGAAACGAGGTGGCCTCCGCGGCCCTCTCCCAGATTGCGCGCCGGGTCCGCACTGTGCCAGTGCCCGAAGTGCGCGAGCTTCTGATCCCGGTTTTCGACGAGCGCCCCGAACCGCTCAAGTTCCAGGCCGCCACGGTGTTGCTGACGTGTTTCGATTACCAGCCCGCGCAGCAGTACTTCCTCGACGAGGTACGATCGGGCGATCGGACGCGCCGGTTGCGCGCGCTCGGTGCGCTGGGCAATGTGCAGCGGCAGCGCCAGCCGGTAGACGACGAGCTGCTGGAGACAGTGGCCCCGTTGCTGGCCGAATCGGACTACAGCACGCGCCGCATTGCAGTCGCGGCCCTGGCCGCCTACGACGGCGAGCAGGTGGTGCGCAGCCTGGTGCCCCTGCTGGGCGACCGGCAGAGCGCCATTGTCAGCGAAGTCAGCCGACGGCTGCCGAGCCAGTCGGACAAGCAGATGCTCCGTCGCGTGCTCCAGGAAGCGGCAAGCGGCGCCGCCGAGCCGCGCGTGAGCCAAGGCGCGCTGGCGGTGTTGAAGAAGCTCGACGAGCAACAGGGTTCGCAGTAGCGAGCTGAACTCTCTGCAGCCCGGGCCGCGCGAGCCCGCCGCTCGCGCCAGGAACTCGTAAATCTATTACTTCCCGGGGCTTCGCTTCGCTCCAGCCCCGGCCACCCGCGGCTGCGCATTGAATTCGGCAAACAATTCCTTTACAAGTCCTTTCGCTTCGCTCCAGCCCCGGCCACCCGCGGCTGCGCAT
>CAYXPN010000138.1:0-5989 GCA_964467075.1 uncultured Planctomycetaceae bacterium | reverse complement strand
GAATTCGGCAAACAATTCCTTTACAAGTCCTTTCGCTTCGCTCCAACCCCGGCCACCCGGGATTGGTCCTCCAATGGCGGAGACAATCCGTCTACACGTTCCAGGTATTCAGTCGATCCCGCTGCTCGGATAGACCGGGATCGGTGTGCCCGGGGTGGTACACTGCAACTCGGGCAATTGCGCCCGGCCGGCGGCCACCGGCGGCAGACGCAGTAGGCCGTTGGGCGGCGGGTCTGTGGACATGTCGCTTCGTGGTCCATCGGGCGACTCGCTTGGAAGAATCTCAGGTGTCGCCGCACCCCGGGAGACGGCTACCGCGGCCACGCCCAACACGCGCGCGCTCGGCCCGCCGTCCAATGCTGCCCGATCGGGCGCAGACGCAAAGGCGGGCACAGACTTGTCCGTTGCCGGCCGGGCGCTGGCTGCGCCCGTAGGGGCCGAAAGCGTAGGCTCGGCTGCGGGCGTATGCTCTGCTGCGGGCGAATGCGCTGTGGCGTTGTCGCTCTGAGGTTCATTGCGTGCGGTGAGATCGCCGAAGGCACCGGCCTGCGGCTCTTCGATGACGAGGATCGATCGCTGCTCGTCAGCCGATGCCTCGGGCAGGGATTGCGCCGCGGTGATCTCAGAGCCGATGCCCGGCTCTTGCGGACCCGCGGCGTCTCGGTGCCCGACGGGTGCCTCGGCCCGATCCAGCTCCAGCTTGTTGGATTGCGGCGAGTTGGTTGTGTGGCTCTCGGACGGTTGGACCATGTCCCATATCGCGGGATACCGCGCCATGTTCCATCCCACCGCTGCCACCGTCAGGGCCAACACAGCGACCGCCACCGGGATTCTCGGCATCGCGTTGCCTCCTGCAAGAGTCCCGGCCCCCCTTGACTCTTGGCGCACGCCAACCATACACCGCGGCAACACGCAGGCAAGCCGGCGAGCACGCACAAACTGGAAACAGGTCGGCAGACTGTGCGGCCGGCAACAACTGGGCAAAGTTTGGCGCACCCGGCTGTCGGATGTACGCATCCGGCAAGAACTCCCTACTGGGCAAGGCACGCCGGCGAAGACGCCTGCAGACACGGCGCATCATTTCGGCCGGCAGCAGTCGGCCGGGCACTCGTCGGGCCAGGGGCCGTGCTCGCCCAGTGCCTGGCGCGCGCAGGCGGGATCGATGCGCTCAGCGGCCAGCTCGACGATCATCTCCACGAAGCGCGGATGGCAGCCGATCGTCGCCACCCGAGCCATGCCGAGCCCCAGGTGTTCGCAAAGGGCCCCGACTTCTACGTCCAGGTCGTAGACCACTTCCACGTGTTCACACACGAACCCGATCGGCATGAGCATCACGTCGCGCACCCGGCCGGCTCGGGCCAGCTCGCTCAAATGGGTCCCGATCTCGGGTTCGAGCCAGGCCTGACGGACCGTGATCGGCTGGCTCTGATAGGCCAAGTCCCATTGCTCCCAGCCGGCCCGATCGGCCACCAGGCGGCACGCCTCGCGCAGTTGGCTTTCATAGGGACATCGCTCGGCCGCAGTGCGCGGCAGACTGTGCGCGGTGAAGACCAGTCGGGCGAACGCGCGCCGGTCCGCAGGAACCTGCTGCGCGGCCGCGCGCACCCGCTCGGCCGCGGCCTCCACAAAGCCTGGATGGTTGTAGAACAGGCGCAGCTTGTCGAACTCGGGGGCCTGCGCGCCCAATTCCTGCCGGCATCGTGCCAGATCATCGCGATAGGCGCGGCAACCCTGGTACGAACCAAAGGCTGCGGGCACGAACACCAGTGCCCGGCGCACCCCGTCCTCGGCCATTTGTCGAACCGCGTCGTCGAGCAAGGGTTGGGCATAGAGATTGCCCCAGTAGATCGCCAATTCGAGGCCGCGGCCGTGCAATTGCTCGACCAGCGCTGCCAGCAGGGCACGGCTTTGGCTGTTGATGGGGCTCACCCCGCCGAGAAAATCGTACTTCTGGGCCGCCTCCTCGACTCGACCGGCGGGCAGGCTCTTGTGCCGGGCCACGGCCTCCAGAAAGGGCCTGACGTCTTCCGGGCGTTCGGGGCCGCCAAACGTTGCCAGCAGAAATCCGTCATAGGGAATGGTCACGGCGCACTCTGGATTCGGATGAACCAGAAAAAAGCAGATACCCCGGCGTCTCTGCTCGTGCCGGGCGGGCGCACCGACTCCGTCGCGCCCCGTCATCCGCCGCCGAACTGAGTGACCCCACGGGGAGTCGAACCCCGGTTGCAGGATCGAAAATCCTGTGTCCTAACCACTAGACGATGGGGCCGATTGTTGAGTCGCCAGTGCAGTCTTGTATACCCAAGACCGCACGGCTTCGTCAAGTGGCAGAGGCCTCGGACGGCAGACAGCGAGCGCGCCTGACTGCACACCCCCACGGCCACAGCCGGCGCCAGATTGCCCGAGCCTTGCGGCAACGCAGAATGCGAAAAAGAGAAACGAAGGAAGCCCAGACGGAAGAAGCTACCCGAGGCTCGAAGCAACGACTACGCGTCGCCGCTTGACCCGGCCGACTCCGGCTGCGAAGGCGACTTCTGCGTCGCAGCGGCCTCGCTGCGCCGGATCGCGTCGAACACCTCGCGCCGATGGACGGGTACCTCTTTGGGAGCTTCGACACCCAAGCGGACCTTGTCCCCCCGGATCTCCACCACGACGATAGTGATGTCGTCGTTGATGACGATCGACTCGTTCTTCTTGCGGGACAGAACCAACATGACTCGTTCCTTCGATCTCCTCCAAAAGCCCCCGGCCTCGAGACTCAGGGGGCTCCACTGACGCGAGCGCGTACCCCGCGCCATCAATTTAGCATACGACACCTGCGGGCGAAGTCAAGCGCCTGCGCCAATTCCACGCACGGATATACCGGTGTCAACACCGGTTTTTTCGGTATGGTTGTCCACCAATTCAGGGGGCTTAGGCTCCCGGCCCTGGTCCGGGGCCGACCAGCACGTTGCATTCCTAACCCTCGTCTCACAAGAGTGTTACGTCAAAAAGTCGCCCATCCGCCGGCAAAATCGTTGTCCGAGAAAATGTTTTCCTACACCACGGACCTTGTCTATATTCGGCCCGATACGCAGCATACCTAAACTGCGTTTACTTTGTCTGCTCCCTAATCACTACGATGGACACCTCTGCGATTGCTGTGCACAAATGCACACAAATCAGCAATGGGGTGCTGGTCCCAGCCCCATCCGCACTCCACGCGCCGGTGCGAACCGGCCACGCCTGGTAGTCCGACACACGTGAAGTGTCGAGTTGGGTGCCACTGCTGGCTTGTCCGGCAGTGCCGAATACACGGTTGGGCAAGCCAACCGTGGCACCCCACAGTTTGGCCGTGTCGCACTACTGGGACCACATGCGCTGGCCCCCGGGAGTCAGGTGCCATCAGCGAGCTTGCACACGCCAGCACTCCGCGTGCTCGGCCTCGGCCGCCCCCACCGACGACACACGAGCAACCGCTTTGGCGCCGCGGTTCACGGTGCCTGCCGGAGCTCCGAGACACGCTCCCACCACTGCTCCATGCACCGCCGGTCCCGCTCGGTCGCAAACCGGTGTCCAGGAATACCCAGTTCCAGCAACAGCGGGTCCGCGGCAGCCTGCAGCCCGAATTCCGACGCGGGCTGCCGGTGCCGTTCGACCAGGATGGCAGCCGCGGTAGCCCCCAGTTCGGGGCCGGTCGCGCGCCCGTCGATCAACGGCTCGCGCTGGCCGATCTGGCGGGCCAACCACCGGTCGGCTTGGGGCCAGGGATCGCGCCGGGCAATGGCCAGGGCGGCCACGTATTCCAGGCGATACGGCGCCACTGAAGTCGGCGGAAGGAACGCATGCCGATCGATTGCCCCGAGCAACCCCGCGACGGCCGACTGCGTGCCCCCGGCAGCCAGAATCCCACAGAGCAGCCCGTGCCGGCTGGGCCGACCACCGATCCGCTGCGGACCGTCCGCAGAAGGGAGCGGCTGATCATCCACCAGCAGCAGATAGTGGCCGGCAAAGCGAGAGACCTCCTCCGGGTCGAGCTGGGCGAGCATGACCAGTTCTGCCTCACTGAGCAAACGTTTCTCGCCCAGGAACCGGTCGAGGGTACGGCGGCTGATTGCCCGAAGCCGCTGCGACTCCTCGGCCTGGACCTGGTAGGCATAGGCCATGCGCTGCCGCGGCGTGGGCAGGTTGACCAGATGGAAGAAGGCCGTCTCGAGCTGGGGATTCGGAAACGCCACCCCGACCGGGTAGTCGCCGGGCGCCAGTGTCTGGCCACTCACGCAGTGGGCCGTCCGATCGTCGATTCGGTCGAAGTGGCTCGGTCGAGTGGCCCCGTCAGCCAGGCTCGGCACCCCGACCAGCAGGTGCTGCTCCCCGAGGTGTTGGCGACCCTGCCAGAATTCGGCAACCAAGGCAGGTTGGGTTAATTCGAGAAGTTTGGCAAGCCGGGAAGCTGCTTCCGGATTTGGAGACTCCCGCAGTCGCGCGTCCAGGGCCTCGCGCACCGCGGGCATGTAGCGGTCCCGGGCCAGGGCGTCGAGCAACTCGATCTGCGCCAGCCTCAGCGCGAGCTGCTCGCCGGGCGACTCGCCCTCAGGGGCCGCGCCAGCCAGTGTGTTGACCCAGGCATTGATCTGAGTGGTGCTCGGAACCGGCAACTCCTCTTCTGGGGCACCGGCCAACAGCCATGCACCACGCACTCGGTGCCAGGCAGTCTCCAGCGAGCGCCACGTGTCGGGGTGTCGAGTGGACTGGGCAAGTGCGCCTTTGAGCCGATTCAACAGCGCGCCGGCCAGCCGAGGATCGCCCAGCAACCACTCCAATCGCTGCGCTGCTGCCTGGCGCACTGCAAAGCTGGGGCTCTGAAGGTGCTCGACCACCTGGTCCAAATCCTCCGGACCCGGCGCCGGTTCGGCCGGCCCGGGCCCCACTTCGGGCAGGCGGCTCGCCCAGCGCTCCAAGCGACTGCGCACTTCGAACGACAGGTCCACGCGCAGCAGGGCCCGGCGCACTTCCGCGGCCAGTGCGGGTGCCAACTCCGGGCGTTCACAAAGCTCGTCCAGGCGCCCGGCAGCCCCACGTCGCACATCGTACGTTTCGGCGTCGAGCTGCTGAATCAGGCGAGCCAACTCATCGCGCAAGCTTTCGGCCTCAGGCCGGGAGGCGGTCTGAGCGGGCGTGCCTGGTGAGCCGGACTCGGCGGCTGGCCGCGGGGCGACGGCCCACCGCGGCGCTGTGTCGGTCTCGCCTTGGGCAGGGATTGCTGGCCGGAGGGCGGACAACGCCACCAGCCAGCACACGCCCGGTGTCAACAAACAGCAGACCGCGCCCATCCACCACCGACCGGCGCGTGGGCGGGTCAAAGCAAAGCTCGGATTGCGGCCGATCAACTGCATCGGTCTTCCACGGGCTTGGGCCCGTTGATACCCTTCTGTGTTTGAGACTATCCGAGAAACGGCGTGCAACCTGGTTGGCCGGGGTCGCAGCGTAGCGCAGCCCCGGAAAAGCGGCCCGCGGCTTCCCTTCGGCGTAAGCCACGGCCAGCTAAACTGTGTTTTCGGACAGTCTTTTTGTAGCTCCCGGCAAGCAGCGAAACTGGATGATTTGCGATTCAGCAATCGGCCGCGCGAGGGGGGGCCGCCCAAGTGCGTCTCAGTGCTGCGGAACGTGCGAAGACGCCAGACGGCAACTCCCTGCCCTGCTTCCATTTTCGCTACTCGGAGCCCGCGATGCCAGAGCGCGCCCGGGACCGTGTGCGCCTTCTGGACGGACGCGCTGGGCTGCCCGTCCGCGAAGAGCCGATCGACGGCCACCGCGGAGCGTGGTTGGCGGGACGTGCTCCGTCACGTCCGCTGGGTCTTGGAGGGACGTGCTCCGTCACGTCCGCCGGGTCTTGGAGGGACGTGCTCTGTCACGTCCGCTGGGCCTTGGCGGGACGTGCTCTGTCACGTCCGCTGGGTCTTGGAGGGACGTGCTCCGTCACGTCCGCTGGGCCTTGGCGGGACGTGCT
>CAYXPN010000137.1:0-13974 GCA_964467075.1 uncultured Planctomycetaceae bacterium | reverse complement strand
AATACACGGTTGGGCAAGCCAACCGTGGCACCCCACAGTTTAGCCGTGTCGGACGACTACTCCACACCCTTCGCAGCAGTTGGCAGGAATCGACCGGCACGGATGTCTCCTCTGATCCGCAGGGCCTACGGGGACTGTGGCGCGGACGCCGCGCCCGGTTCGTTCACTACGGCGAACCGGACGGGAATCCGCAACTCGGGGATTTTCGGGTGGTTGGTCCGCAGCACGACCCGGCCCGGTTCCCCCTGGACGGAGCCCAGGTGGTTCATCGCCCGCGTACCCGGTGGTATCCGCACCACCAGGGGCGTGTGTACATTTCGGCCCTGGTTGACCTGGCGGGCCTCGTCGGAAAGCACCGCAACCTGAAGTGCATCCGGCACCACGTCGACGACCTCGAAACGCACTTCGTGCCGGTGGGGTCCTCGGGCCACGAGCCATACGCGGCGCTCGGTGCCCTCGGCTCCGGAGACCGTGCCCAGAAGCAGACTCCGGGAGTCCGAGTCCCAACCCGGCCCGATCACGGCCAGTTCACCGACCACCCGGCCCTCCACGGGAATCGAAAAAACCGGCTTCGAGGGCACATTGATCTCGAGGCGGATTGTCTGCTGAAACGGCCCCTCGAACAACCCCGGTTTGATGGTCACCCGCAGACGCACACCGGATTCGGCCTTCGGCACGTCGGCCAGCTCATCGGGCCCGAGGGGCTCCCAGTCCACCTGGAAGTAGTCGGCCGTGGCGGGGTCGGACAGCTCGTAGCCCTGGATTTCGAGCGGTACCTCCACATAGCCGAAGACCCGCAATTCCGCGGAGGTCGGTTCGTCGGACTGCACCGAGCTGAGCACCAGCTTGGGGCGCTCGGGCCCGACCGTCACGGTGACCTGCCCGCGGATGCGCAGCTCGACCTGGGGGCGATGGGAATCGTTGGTTTGGATGACGGCCGTCTCGTCATAGGTGCCCAGTTTTCCACCGGCCGTCCACTTGACAATCACCTCGGTGGACTCGCCCGGGGCCAGCTCGCTCTGTTCGATTTCGCTGACCGTGCAGCCGCACGTGGTCGGGCCCGCCACCAGGCGCAACACGCCCGCGCCCGCATTGCGGAACACAAAGCCGTGTTGCCCGCGGTCGTCCACGTCCATCGTGCCGAAGTCGAACTCGGCCTGATCCACGACCACGCGGGCCACGCCCAACTCGGCGTGGCTTGATCCGCCCGACTCCAAGTACTCCACATAGTGCCCGGCCGGATCACCGTCCCAGCTATTGCGGCCGGCACGCCACACCGCCACCATGAGCCCCAGGCTCACGCCCAACACGGCGCTCAGAACCACGACGCCCAGCACACGCATCGAATGCCTCAGGATAGGCAATGTGGGTAATTTGGGTAGCCCCAAAAATCGGCTGCTCTTCCAGCCGCGGATTCGCCCATGTCCAGACTAGTTTGACTGTGTCCGCTTCCTGAATCGACGTAACCCAAATCGTTGAAGCAGGTTATGGATGTCACAATCGCCGACTTGTAAGTCTCCGATTCATGTCTCGCCGGAAGCCCCGAGTTGCCAGTTTCTCCAAGCATTCGGGAATTTCGCCAGGGAACCAACAGGCTTTAATGACGCCGTTAGTCCTGTAGGATCTCGACGCAACTCTAAGGGGCAACGGCAGTTGCGGCCTTTTCGCGATGGACACAGTCAAACTAGGTGTGTCTGATGATGGTAGCCACGCTCGCCAGAGCGTGGACAACACCCGGCGATGTTTCGCGAGCAATGATTCATCCGCCGTCTGGCTTTCGGCGGCTACAACTGGCGACGCTGATTACCGCTGGAAATCCCTTTGTCAGACAAGCCTTGGCGCCGGCTCGGGCAGGACGCCCCGCGCTGATTGTGCCATGAACGAGATCCCCAGCCTCTACGCTCAATAGACCCTCGGGCGACCAGGGCCGTCAAGGCGGCCGCTTCCAGGGTGGTCGGTCCCACGCGCCCGGCAGTCTCAAGCACGAGCACCTGTGGCGCAACCCTTGTCGGGCAATACAGTTGCGCCTACGATGCCCGTTCTCAGCCCGGCCTGTGCTTCGGCCGGCAAACCAGTGCATTGTCCGGCGCGCAAGGTCGGGGATGCCGGCGCATGGTCTGGGCCACGCGCGTGTGCCACTGCTTGCCCAGTGGGCAAGCAGTGGTGGCAGCGGCAAGGCACTGCTTCTGGCGAGGCAGTGGCCCACCAGATTTCCGGACACCCCACATAAACAGGCGAAAAACCGGAAATCCGCTCTGGACTTGGTCAGGGGGAACCGGTACACTCCCGCCCACGTCTCTCCCTGATCGCACGGGAACAAAGATACCTCGCCGCGGCTTGAGGGGGGCTTCTCTTAGTGATAGAAGCCCTCACTGCCGGGACCATCCGGCCCACGGACCGGACTCCGTGGCCGGAAGATTTCCCGGTTTGCCTGGCAAGTTCAAGGAGGAACATGCAATGGCACGGCAATGGCCTGGGTGGCTGGGGCGGTGTGTGCTCGCGGCTGCCGGAACGTGGCCCTTGGCGGCCTGTGCCCTGGCTATGGCCCTGCTGGCGCAGGGCGTGCCGGCCCAAGAAACAGGCCTGCCCGACACCTCGGGAGACAGCAGCGCCGACTTGCCTCCCGTAGGCGGCGAACTGGTGCCCTTTGCCGAGCAGCATCCCACTCCCGCGCCGCTCGAAACGCGCCCGTGGCACGAGGCGCCGACCGAACCGCACAGCGGGCTGGACACGGGCAACCGGGGGTCGCGTTTCTCCGGCGAGACTTTGCCTGCGACGGGTGCAGAGGCCGACACGTCGGCCGGTGATTTGCCCACCAGGGCGGAACCGCCCGAGACGCAGGATGCGGCCGGCGCCTCCCCCGCGGGCGAGCAACCATCCGGCACCAGTGCCGCGGATTCGGCAGCCGCCCAGGACCCCAGCGACGCCTCGCCGGCCGAGGGCTGGTCTGAGCAAGAGTCGCTCCAACCGATCCCCCGGCCCGAAAACGCCGCCCCGGTGGCGGTTGAGCCGGCCAGTTTCAAGGGGGTGGTCCCTGCGCAAAGCACGCTGGCCGAGGTGGATCGGGCGTGGGGCGCGCCCAGGGAGACGCGCAAACAGGGCGAGCTGCTCGTGCAGCTCTACTCGGTCGAGCCTTTCGAACGGGTCGAGGCCAGTTTCTTTCAGGGCAAGGTGGTCTCGATCGTGATTCGGCTCCAGCAGTCGTTTCCGGCCAAGGTCGTGGCCGAGCAGTTGGAGCTGGCCGCCATCCGGCCGGTGCTGGTCTCCAACGAGCTGGGCGAGATTCTCGGCCAGGCGTATCCGGAGCGCGGCGTGTTGTTTGCCTTCGAGCCGGCTGCCGAGCCGGGCATCCCTTCGATGAAGGTGGCCCAAATCGTCCTCGAACCGATCACCGCGGAACCATTCGTATTGCGCGCGGAAACCTACCTGGAAAGCCGCCCCGCCTTGAGCCTGGCCGACCTCGACCAGGCCGTGAAGCTCCAGGCCGACAACGCGCGGGCCCACTGGCTGCGCGGGCGCGCCTTGGCCCTGCTCGGTCGCTTGGACGAAGCGGTCGAGGCCACCGCAGAGGCGGTGCGCTTGCAGCCGGCCGACGCACACTATCGGGTCACGCGCGCGCAAGTGCTGGGCCAACTGGGCCGGTTTGACCAGGCGCTCAGCGAGGCCCGACAGGCCGTCGAGCTCAGCCAGCGTCAGCCCCACGTGCGCGCCCGGGCCCTGTGCCTGCTCGGCGATCTGCTGGCCTCCGGCGCGGAACCGGATTACAAGCAAGCCATCCAGTACCACACCCAGGCCGTGCAAACGGCCGACCCCTTGACCGCAAACCCGCACCCGGCCATTCGCTTGCCGGCCAAGGAAGTGATGGTCGACGCGCATCTGGGGGCGGGCCACGACATCGCCTGGGGCCAGTGGAAGGACAAGGAAGTGGCGGTCCAGCGCTGGCTTCAGCGCGCCGAAGCCTTTGCCGACGAGCTGATCGAGAACGAGGGCGGCTCCGAAGAGCTGCGCTTCCGGGTGGCCACTCGGGCCCTGGCGATCTGCGTGGGGATGCAAGGGGTGGTCGAGCCCGAGGCCTGGGCCCGGGAGGCCGTTCAGAGCGGGAAGGTGCTGATCGACACCTGCGAGGAGCCGGGGCTGAAGGTCCGTTACCAGGCCGACCTGGGCATGGCGCTGTACGACGCCCTGCAGGTCTGCCAGATGCGCGACGAACAAGACATTGCACTGAGCTACGGCGAACAGGCCGCCGAATACCTCGAGGCCGCCCAGGCCCAGCAGGCCTTGCCCAACGGCGCCTATCTGCTGGGGCGGCTATATTTCCGTTTGGGCGCGATCCATGCGATCGGCGAGCAGAACCATCGGGCGGCCATCACCTGGTTCGACAAGGCCGTGCCACTCTTGTCTCAGCCCTTGCCCAGCGAGGCCACCCCCGACCTGGGACGCCACGGCGAGACGTTTGTGAGCATGGGAGTCTCCTACTGGGAGACCGGCCAGCGCGAGAAGGCCGTAGATTTGACCCAAAAGGGCGTGGCCCTGATGGAACACGCCGTGGCCCAGGGCACCCTGGGCGAACCAGCCCTGGCCATTCCCTACGGCAATCTCGCGGCCATGCACCGCGAATTGGGCGAACCGGAGGCCGCTCGCCGATACCAGGAAATGGCCGCCAAGGTGCGCGGGCCGACCACACGATAGGCAAAGCGAATCGCCCGGAAAGCCATTCTCCCTCCGCGTTTCGATACTCCAACCCCCTCCTTTGCCTGACCCGCGGGCCTCCCCAGCCCGCGGGTTTTTTTGCACGGCAGCACACCCTGCTCGGCGCGCAACTGCTTCGCCGGCGCGGCGCCACCTCCCACACTCAAGCGCAGCGCTGAGTCTCCAGATGGCTGAAGGGTTACGATTTGCTCGATCAGCCGCTTGCTGCTTTCGGCAGCTCCAACTTCAGACGGCTGAAGTGTTACTAAACGAATTGTTTCCCCAATCCCATACCCGGGCCCGGGTGGCCGGGGCTCACGGCGCAGCGAAGCCCCGGGGAAGTAATACCTTTACGAGTTCTAAGCAGTAGGTCGCAGACGTAGGCCCACGGGTCAATGCGATGACGCTTGGCGCCCGCAAGGATCGTGTGCGGCACAACTGCTGTGGGGCCTGCGGTTTCGTTGCCCAGCAAGAGCCAACGTCGTGCAATGAGAGCGTACTGTTATCCGGGTTCGGCGAGGCGCGGGAAAGGAAGCGTTGGAGCACGCACGTCGGCCTGGTTCAAATCCACCAGTGTCTGCGGGGCCGCTGAACTGCAGTCCATTTTCAACGACGTTGCCGACAAGAGGATTCACAAGCATGACCACGACACGGATACGATGGTCCGCGGCCATGGCCGTGCTCATTACCTTGGCCATGGCTCAGCCCGACGTCTCCTCTTCGAGCATGGCCAGGCGAGCCAGGTTCAGGGCGTGTTTGGCGCAATAGACCTTGACTAGCGCCGGATGGCTCGCAAAGGGGACCGAGTGCACGCGCACCGCATCCGGAGATGCCAGCGCAAAGAACACCGGCGCGGGCGCGGAGCGCTGGGCATCCGGCTCCGGAAAGGCGCCCACCGCCAGACCATAGTAGGCGCCGAAGCGCTCGCGGCAGCCCACGGCCATCTGGTGGGTGATCGGGCCGCTCGAGGGCCCGTGCTCGCGCAGCACCTCAGGGCTCACGCCCAGCACGTTGCGCAAGGCGGTCGCCGTGGGCGTGACCGCTCCGCCCACGAAACGCTCGGCCGCCTCGGGCACTTCGTCGAGCCACTGGGTCACCAGCCCCGCGGTGCCCCATTCGGCCGCGGCCAGAGTGCGGCGCCGCCGGCCGAGCAGGCGCACCACCACGTCCTGGAGTTCTTCATCGTCCTCGCCAAAGACCAGATTGCCCAGGCACCGCCGGATCGTGGCGGCCGTGGGCGCGATGGCCGCCTCACATTCCTCCGCGCTGGCCCCTTCGGCCGTGATGCGCAGGATGATCGTGGCCTGGCTGGCCGTAATGCCCACGCGCGGCACGCGCCCCCGGCGCACCAGGTCGGGCAGCATGGCCTCGATCTGGCTCTCGCCCAGCCCGAAGCAGTTGATCCGCTTCTGCCGAATCACCCGCCCGCCCGCGCCCGCCAGGCGCAGGGCCCGGCTGACCGACGTTTGCCACATTTCTTTCATTTCCGCGGGCACGCCCGGTAGGGCGAACACGCGGCAGGCCGCTCGCCCGGGGCGGTCAACTTCCAGCTCGATGCCCGGCGCCGTGCCGTGGGGATTTGTGATCGGCCGGGCCCCGGCCGGGAAATCGGCCTGCTGCTCGTTGCGCTTGGGCATGGCGCGCCCGCGACGGGCGTACTTGGCGCGGATTGCGGCGAGGATCGCTTCGTCGCGCACCAGCGCGCGTCCCACGGCTTTGGCCAGGGCCGGGCGTGTGAGATCGTCGGCCGTGGGCCCCAGCCCGCCGGTGGAGATCACCACGTCCGAGCGTTCGATGGCCTGGCGGAAGACTGCGGCCAGCGGATCGAGCTCGTCGCCCACGGTGCTGTGATACAGCACCCGGATGCCCAGCTCCTCCAACCGCTGGCTGAGCCACTGGCTGTTGGTATCGAGCAGTTGCCCGCTGGTGATCTCGTCGCCGATGGAGATGATCTCGGCGTGCATGCGTGGGTCTCCGGGATTTGCCTGTATGCTTGCCAACGGCACCCATGCCTAGTCTGGCAACTCGCCTGGGGGGCACGCCCATATGATATTCCGCATGCTGACGCGTGCCAAGAATGCGGCGTGGTGCCCGGTTGGCTGGGGCTCCGCGGCGGCCCGTGGCTAGCCGCGCGTCCAGGAACGCTGCTCTGAAGCCCTGCCGACGTTGCAGAGCAAACGTGTTCTAGAGCGACCGAAGAAACCCCTTCAGCGGGTCGAACACGCGGCTGTTCCAGGGCCAGTATCCCTTGTAAGCGGCGGTGCCGGGGTACAACTGGACCTTCTCCCGCGTGGCCAGATACGCCTGGGCCCTGTGCTTTGCCAGCCGGTGATCTGGGGGCAGCGTCACGCCGCGGCTCTCCAGGCACTCGAAGAACTGTTCCACACAGGCGTTGGCTCCGTCAAGCTGTGGCGAGGCCCCCACAGCCTCCATGCACAGGGTTTCCAGCATGCCCGGCCTTTGGTTGTCGGGTAGGATGAACACCTCGATTCGCAGACCGCTCTGCTGGGTGAGGCCGGAAGGTGCCAGGGCATCGTCTACCGATTGGCGGGCGGCACGGGCATCGGCTTCTGCGTCGCGGATCACTGCGAATGTGTTGACGTGCCTGAATTCGCTGACGCCGGGCAGCGCCTTGAGAAAGTCTGGCAAGTCGTTGATCCCGCGGAAACTGCGGATTTCGATCTGCTCGTCGATCCCCAGGTGCCTCAGAAGGGCCTCGAAGAAATGCTTTGGCGTTTCACCTTCCACCAGCAAGAGCTTTTCCAGCGAAATCGGCGTTACCGGCTTGGACTCCGTATCTTCGCCCTGCTTGCCTTCCGGGATCATCAACGTACCTCCATGCCGTGCCGCAGCGCGGTGGTGGCCATCTCGGTATCCAGGTTGACCGCCCTGATCCGGTTCTCTTCCCGCTCCAAGCGGAAGAGGCGGAAATCCTCGGGCATCTCGGCAAACGCGTCGCAAGCTGCCCCGATGCACTCGAAGCTGTGCGTGGTGGCGAAGATCTGCACATCTTGGTTTCGGGCAGCAGTGCCGATGGCTCGCCAAACCTTCTCCATCACCGAATAGTGCAGCCCGTTTTCGATTTCATCCACCAAAACGATTCCGCCCGGCGCACTGCCAATGGCCAGCACGATCGAGGCCAGCCGCACCATGCCGCCTCCCACCAGCGGCAAGGGGATCATCTCGTTCAGACCTACATCTCCGCTCAGCAGGGGGCCGGCCCCCGTGGCCAGGACCGCGATATCTTGCAGCCGCGGCTCCAGAATGCGCAGAGGTTCAACTAGCACCTCCTTTCTCTTCTTTCGTACCAGTTCGCTGAACCTGGCTGCGTCATCTTGGGCACTGCGAAGGTGAGCAGCTAGGAAGCAGGACAGCGGAAACAAATCCCGCTCTTCATGCTGAACCGCTACGCCATCGGAAAGTGCCGTGGCCTCGGCCTCGCATTTCGCGCCATGAGAATCCTCATAGTGGTAGATCAAGCGTCCATGAACCGGGGGCCCCGTATGCAGCGGGCCGCGGGTCCTGTTCGACATGGAGCGCTCCGCGGACCCCTCCTCCGTTCCAACCTCCTCAACGGCTTCGGGCTGCACCTCAAAGCGCAGTTCGCGGCGCGCCCCTTCGCTATCGACACTAATCAGTTGGGCCGGCCGACCAGTCTGCTTCTCGTTGAAATACCACGCCCACATCTCCGAGATGTCGTCTTTGTTTCGGCACTGGACGCCACGAGCCCCTAAGAGTTGGATCGTCATTCGGGGATTCGTGGGCGCGATATGGACGAATATCGCTTCCAAGAGCGCCGTCTTCCCCACGTTGTTGGCACCGGTGATGAGATTCACCCGAGCCAGGGGCTCGACGGTCAGCTCCGAGAAGCAGCGGAAGTTCTTCACAGTGAAGCTGGTGAACATCTCTTGGCCTTTCCTCTTGCGGACACACGGGGCAGTGTCGTCGCCTCGCGGCGCCGAAAGTCCTCCGGTTTCACATCCCTGCCACACAACCATTATCGCCCGCAAAACGAACCTTGGTCAACGGCAGGATAAGACCGCACCCCGGTCTTCCGCCTCAAGCCCGCCCTCCAGCGAATCGCCTCGTGTGGTGCCGCTCTTGTCAACCGGGCTCGACAACTCGGGGAGCGCCACACCCCTGGGCTCTCAGCCGGTCAATGGGCGCACAGTCGCAGTGGGGTGTGGCCGCGGCGGCGGGCTTGAGTTGCGAAGCCCACGGCGCATCTGAACTGGCGGGCGAAGCGCCGGTCGGATTGTCTCCGGGCATAGCCGTCAAGCGGCAAGATGCCGCTTCTACGGCTCCAGGCGGTCGGCGGCTGGACATCGCGCAATTCCGCGCCGAGGGGGCCAGCGGGGACGCCGCAGGGGGTGGCTTTTTTCCGGCTGGGTGGTGGCGTTTTTTCCGGGCAGGGGGAGGCACGTCACGCTATGCTACGCTACAATAGTGGCAATCCAATAGTGGCAATGGCAGGTCTTGGGCGTGCGGGGTTGGCGCTGAGGTGGGGTTGGTTCAGAACCGGCCGAAAGGAGCACTGCTGTGATTGCGAAACGCGCTTTTCTTGTTCCCCTGGCTGGGTTGGCCTTGTGGTTGGTTCCCGCCTGGCTGCCGGCGGCCGAGCCCGCGGCGGCCGAGGCGCTGGAGAAGGACCCGAAGCTGGTCGGCTGGTGGACGTTCGAAGAAACCAGCGGCACCGCGGCGGCCGATTCGTCCGGCCACGCTCGCCAGGGGACCCTCGAGGGCGGGCTGTCGTTCGAGGCGGCCTCGGTGCCGGGGGCGCTGGGCAAGGCCCTGCAACTCGACGGCGACGACCGCGTGGTGATCACCGGATTCAAAGGAGTGCTCGGCAACGAGCCGCGAACCATCAGCCTGTGGATCAAGACCGACAGCCCGCGCGGCGAGCTGGTCTCCTGGGGCAAGCGCGATATCGGCCAGATGTGGAGCATGTGTTTCGTGCGGGGGCGCGTGGGGGTGAGCCCACACGGCGGTTACTACTACATGGCCGATCCGGTCCACGACCAGAAGTGGCACCACGTGGTGGCCGTGATGAGCGGCGGCGAGGAACCTACCTTGGAGCACAACGCCGTCCTTTATCTGGACGGCAAGATCGCCCAGATCGACAAGATCGGGCTACTCTCCCTCTGGACGATCGACACCGGCTCGGACCAGGACGTGACCATCGGCAGGGGTTTCAAGGGGGTGATCGACGAGGTGCGCATCTACGGGCGGGTGCTGTCGGAGGACGAAGTGGCGGCCTTGCATCAACGGGGGCGATGAGCCGTGGCCGGCGGCGCGCACGGGCGAGACGGTTCGTGGTTTGCGCGGTCACTTGTGGTTGAGGGATTTCCGACTGATCCAGTGTTGTAGGGTGGGTCGAGCGTCAGCGAGACCCACCAGAAATGATTTGAAAGTGTTGTAGGGTGGGTCGAGCGTCAGCGAGACCCACCAGAAATGATTTGAAAGGAGCCTGATCATGGAACAGCAAGCCATCACCCGACGCCGTTTTGTGCAGGACGGCATGGCCACCGCGGCTTTGGCCGCAGGCGGCCTGGGCGCGCTGAGCGCAGGGGCCGCCGCAGCCGCGGAGGGCCGGCAGCAGCCCGCGGATACCTCGAAAACTCTCAACTACAACCCCGAGATGGAGTATCGCCGCCTGGGGTCCACCGACTGGATGGTCTCGGCGGTGTGCCTGGGCGGGCATTCGCGCTCGCCGCTCGACCAGCGCCGCGAGATCGTCAGCCGCTGCATCGACGCGGGCATCAACTATATCGACGCCTGTAGCAAGGGTGAGGTGGTGCGCGACGCCGAGGCCCTGCGCGGCCGGCGCGACAAGATGTACCTGGCGCTGTCGCACTGCGGGCGCGAGGTGCGCAGCGAAGAGTACCGCACCGCCAAGAAGCTGCTCGAATCGCTCGACGAAGTGCTCCGCGACTCCGGCCAGGAGTACACCGACCTGTGGCGGATCACCTGCCTGGAGCCCGGCGGACAGCACAGCTTCGACACCTCGGCCGAGATCGTCGAGGCCCTGGAAACGGCCAAGAAGCAGGGCAAGGCCCGGGCCGTGGGCTTCTCGTCCCACGATCGCCGCTGGATAAAGTTCATGGTCGAGTATTTCCCGCAAATCGACGCGGTCTGCTTCCCCTTCACCACCATGAGCAAGAAGGCACCCTCGGACAGTCTCTTCCCGGCTTTGAAGAAGTGCGACGTGGGGGCCTTCGGCATCAAGCCCTTCGGCGCCGGGTCGCTGTTTACCGGCGATCGGGAGGAAGACCTGCGCCGGGCGCGCCTGGCCCTCCGCTACATCCTCTGGACCGACACGGTGATTCCCATCCCGGGCATCAACAGCCTGGAGGAGCTGGAGAACGTGATCCTGGCCGTCAAGGAGCGGCGCGAGCTGGACTTGCAGGAAACGGCCGCACTGGAACGCGTCAACCGCCGGATGGCCGCCCGGCTGCCCGCCCATTACCAGTGGCTCAAGGACTGGCAGTTGGTCTGAACGGGCCGCGCTCGGGCAGACCCCGCATGGCGACATTCCAGCGATCCGCGTGCGTGCAAGCACGCACCCTACGTCGGGTGGCCTCGGTTGCTTGCAACCGAGGCGACGAAGTCGCAAGAGGTGGCGCAGACAGGCGCCGCAGGCGAACCGCAGGCCTCCCGAGATCGGGGGACACCCAGCGTGGACGCCCATCAACAGGCCTCTACACAGGCCTCTTGCCGGCTGCGCCGGCACAGGTTGACAAGCAACCTGTGCCACCCAGACGGCGGACAAATGGTCGGGCGAATAATGCGTTTGTGAAAAGTGCCCGCCCGCAACCTCCACGCTCTGGCGAGCGTGGCTATTGCTGACAATCGGGTATGAACGGACGGGAAGATGAAACGTCTTGCAATGACGCTATTGGCGCTGGTGCTGCTGGCGACGTTGGTCTCGGTTCTGGGTCCGGCACTGCTTGTCCGCGGCGAGCCTGCCGGCAACGGTGGCTCTGCGTCCGCGGCATCCGACGAGCCCTTGCGCCTCTCCGATGAGCCGTTGCGTCTTTCAGATGAACCGCCGCGGCTTTCGGACGAGCCGCCGCTCTTGCTCGGCGACGATCCTTCCACCCCCGGGCCGGGCCCCGAAGCAGCCGACAACAGCCGCTGCCATGTCTGCCACCTCAATTTCGCCTTGGAAGAGTTGGCCGTAGTCCACGCCCGAGCGAACATCGGCTGCGATGATTGCCACGGCGATTGCGACGAACACATCGCCGACGAATCGTGGGCCTCGGGCGGGCCCGGCACGCCGCCGGAGATCATGTTTCCGCCCGAACGGATCGACCCGGCCTGCCGGAAGTGCCACCACGGCCACGACGCGCCGGCCGCGGACGTGATCGGCCGTTGGCGCGAGCGCTGTCCCGAAAAGACCCGGCCCGACGAGATCGTCTGCACCGACTGCCACGGCCGGCATCGGCTCAAACCGGAGCTGCGCAAGGCCTGGTGGGACAAGCGGACGGGCAAGCCGATCGATTCCCCGCACGAGAAGCGCGCCCGTGCGCAATAAGGCCGGCCTGATCTCACTTGTAACAGTTCAGCCGTCTGAAGTTGGTTTTACACTACCTTGTGGTGCGGTTGGGTGGCACGGGTGGCTTGTCCACCCGTGCTCGGCTGCACACCCCATTGGGCTTTCTTATCGCGCATCAACGGGGCAGAATACAAAAGCCCAGGGCGCAGCCCTGGGGACGGTCGGCACGCCCCGATCCACGAGCCCTGAAAGGGCACGATCGGCGAACCAAGCGCTGGCTGGCCGCGCGGGCACGATATCGTGACCCAACGCCCAGTGCGGCGCGGTTCCTTCAGACGGCTGGACTGTTACGGATTCCGCCATACGCTCCCATCGAGGGCACCACGGTCTTTTCCACTGCTTCTGCTGGCTCCGAGGCGGCAAGGCCATGTCTGTGATGCATTGCCCGACTTGCCGACGACCGTTTGACCCGCAGCAGAGCCCGGCCGTGCCCTTTTGCAGCGAGCGCTGCCGGCTGGTTGATCTGGGCCGGTGGTTGGACGAGCGCTACGGGGTGCCCATCGAGCGCGACGAGGAGTCCGACGAGCCGGAGCCGCCCGAGCCGCCCGCCGGTGAGGGGCCGTAGAGCCGATCCGCTCCTCGCCTGGCCCAGCTTGCGTGATCCGACGCCGGCCGTATAATTGCGGGGGCGTTTGGCCTCCAACGGGGTGACCGACTTTCAGCCTGCTACCGGGCGCCGCCAGAGGGCGGTTCGATCGAGGGGCCGTGCCGCTTCTGTGGCCTTTGGGGAGGACGCTGCCATGATCGAGAACAATGGGAACGACAAGCTGCGTGCGGTGGCGTGGTCGGAGGTGTTTCCATGGCTGAGCATCTTTCGCACCTTCCGGCTGGCCATCAGCTTCCGGGTGCTGCTCGTCGGCGCGGTCGCCGTGTTGCTCACGGCCCTGTTCTGGGGCGGGCTGGCGTGGCTGGTGCTCCCGGAAGCAGGGACCCCCGATGCGGCTTCGCTTCTCCGGCCCAGGGGTGCCGCCTGGGTGGAGTCTTATCGCCGGTGTCCCTGGCTGGCGGTCACCGCGCTGGTGCCCGACCAGCCGGCGCTGCTCGGCCCGGCCGAGCCGGTCCCGGTCGCCCCGCTGCCGGCCGAGGTGCAGCCCGACACGATCCCACGGGGCGACTACACCAACGCGCTGCTGCGTCCCTGGATCGAGCTGAGCCGCCCGCTCTGGAGCGTGTTTCATCCGCACACGAGCCTCAGGGAACTGATCTGTGTGGTGCTCTGCGGGCTGGTGGCGGTGGCCATCTGGGGGTTTTTCGGCGGGGTGATCACGCGGATGGTGGCCGTGCAGTTGGCTGCCGACGAACAGATCAGCACCATGGCGGCCGTGCGTTTCGCTTGCCGCAAGTGGCCCGCCTATTGCGCCTCGCCCTTGCTGCCCGCCGCGGGAATCGCCGGCCTGGCGTTTCTGATCTGGATTGGCGGGCTGATCATGCGCGCCGGGGCAGGCGTGTTGCTGGGCGGGCTGTTGTGGCCGATCGCGCTGGTCTTTGGCGCGATCATGGCCGTGCTGCTCTTGGGGCTGATGTTCGGCTGGCCGTTGATGTGGCCGACGATCAGCACTGAGGGCACCGACGCGTTCGACGCCCTGAGCCGCTCCTATACCTACGTGTTCCACCGGCCGTTGCACTACCTGTTTTACGTGCTGGTGGCCGGGCTGTTGGGTGCGCTGGGATGGCTGTTGGTGCAGAACGTCGCTTCCGGCGTGGTGTGGCTGGCCTATTGGGCGGCCGGC
>CAYXPN010000136.1:0-14015 GCA_964467075.1 uncultured Planctomycetaceae bacterium | reverse complement strand
TGGGTCAAGCCGCAGGCGCAGACCCACCATTTTGTCGCCTTGTCGGTGGGTCTCGCTTTTTTGCTGGACCCACCCTACTTGCTCGACAACGTGACGCCCGAGGCCGGATGTGGGGACAAGGCGGGTTGTGCCAGCCGTGCGGCCCGTGGCTGCTCACACCTGTCAGACCGGCAGGGAGGTTTGTAAGAGCACTGCGGGATAGAGGGGCACAAGTCGGCAGGCTATACGGGCTTTGCCGGGCGGTGGTGCCGGTCCTGTGGCATCGAGCTTTCCTTTGGCTGATGGTGGGTCGAACGGGTGTCCGATTGCTGGCAATGATGCGTGTCGGTATGGAATCCGGCGCGCGCTGAGCAAGGCACGGATTGGGCGGCAAGACGATGGATCGGCACACGGAGATTCTCAGCCCGCAGATTCTCGCCCCGCGGCTTCTCTGGCCGGTGGCCGGCTTGGTGCTGGCGGCGTTGCCCTGGATGCTCACGCTGCGCAGGCCGCATTCGCCCCCGGAGCAGCCGGCCGGGATCGAGGCCGACATGGTGGATGCCCCCCGACCGTGGCCCCGCTCGGTGTGGAGTGCCCCCGAGAGGTCGCACCGAGTAAGTCCGATCGCGCGCGAAGTGCACCTGGAGCCGGTACCGGCCGCGGTCGCGGCGCAGGCAGCCCACTCGGCGCCGGCCGAGTCAGCCGGTTCGACGCGCCGTCCGCGCCTGCCATTGCCGCCGATCGACGTGAGAACCACCGCGGTGCTGCGCACCGGCTTTCCGGCGGTGGCCGGCGAAGTGCTCGATGGGCAGTCCGCGTTCGTTTCCAACAAGACCGACCGGTCGCTCAGCGACGTGCACAAACAGGGTGCCCGGCAAAACGAGTTCCGACCCGGGGCCTCCGCGGCCGACGACGCGCAAGCAGGCGCTGCTGCCCGCGCGGCCGACTCGGTGAACAATCCACCGCTGGCGCTGCGCGGCGCTGCCGGTGGAAGATCGGCTCCACCCTCGGACGAATCAGGCGAGGCCCTCCGCCACGGCGCAGAACTCGGCGAAGCGACAACGTCGCTGCCCAATCCCCAGGGCCTGCTCGACACCGCCGGCGAAGTAACACCCCAGGGGCCGCGTTTGCTTACGCCCGGCACACCCCTGGACGAGCCGTGGCCGGGCCAGGCGCCTGCTGAACAGCCCCGCCTGCCGGACGCCCCGCACGCGCCTCTCTCGCCTCCGCCGCAATCGGAGCCCGTGCTGCCGGGTGTTGACGCGCCGGGTGTTGATGCGCTGGACGTTGGCTCGCCCGGTGTTGATGCGCTGGATGTTGGCTCGCCCGGTGCGGACTCACCGGGTCGTGCTCCGGCCGGGCAATCGCCCCGCGACGGCGCGGGGCCCGAGCCGTTGGCGCCCGAGCCTGTCGCACCCCAAGGCCCGCAGCTCGATTCGCCGGCCCACGCGCCGCGCACGATCCTCCAGCCCGCGGCCTCCCCGCTCGTGCCCGGTGCGGCGATCGCCGGCCATTCAGCCGAGATGGAACGAATCTCGCGCCAGGCCGACCAGCAGACGCGCAAGGGATTCGAGCTGGCCGGTCATCGGGCGTACTTTGCGGCGCGGGCCAGGTTTATCGGCGCCTTGCGCCTGATGGCCCAGGGTCTGGACATGGAACACCAGACCAAGGCCCACAGCCACGCCCTGGCCGCGGGCCTGAGGGCCATGAAAGAGGCCGAGGACTTCCTGCCGCAGGCCGGCCAATTGGAAGCGGACCTGGACATCCCGGCGATTGTGGCGGGCCATGAGACGCCCGTGCTCAGGGACGTGGCAAACGACCGGCTGTCGTGCTATTCGGCCTTGCGCTGCTACCTGACGTTTGCCCAGGAGCAACTGGCCGCGGCCGGCGGTAGCGAGGTGGCCAGTTCCATGGCGCTGCACGGGCTGGGCAAGCTGCACGCGGCCCTGTCCGACGACCGCGCCGCGCCGATCGGCGCGTGTGAGCCCAAGGCGGTGGCGTTTTTCCAGGCCGCCTTGCTGGTTTTCCCGGGCAATTTCATGGCGGCCAACGATTTGGCCGTCTTGCTGGCCCGGCGCGAGGACTATGTCCACGCCCGGGTCCTGTTGGAACACAGCCTTTCCATCTGTGCGCAGACCACGGGCTGGCACAACCTGGCGGTAGTTTACGAGCGTTTAGGATTCGTTGACTTGGCGCGGCGGGCGGAACGTTTGGCGCAAGTCTGGCATAACGCGGAGCTGGCACATCGCGGCGGTCGCCCCGCCGAACTGCCCATGATTCAATGGGTCGATCCTGCCACTTTCGCCCGCTATCAGACCGACTTTCCCGGCACAGGTCCTCCCAGCCGAAGCATCGGGCCGGCTGCTTCCGCACCGTCGGACACGTCCGCAGCGGCCCAGCCAGGGAGACCACCGGCCGGCAGCCACTTCGCCCGCCGCCCCCCTGACGGCGAATCCTCCCCGCCGAACCGACGATAGGTCCGCGGCTTGCCCCACGTCCTGCCCACGCAAGAGCATACGATCGCGCAGAGCTATGAAAGCCCGCACAACAACATCACACGGCAAGCGTGCATCCCGAGCTGTGTCGCCTTTGCTGAGCGGGCGCATGCTGTTGGCCGGCCTGGTGGCGCTCTCCTGGTGCGCTGCCCTGGCAACCACCGGGGCACTCCACGCCCGGCGCGACGCGCAGGTGGCCGGGGCTGGAGCGAGCCGGCGGGTGGCCGGGGCTGGAGCGAGCCGGCGGGTGGCCGGGGCTGGAGCGAAGCGAAGCCCCGGGGAGCCGGCGGGTGGCCGGGGCTGGAGCGAAGCGAAGCCCCGGGGAGCCGGCCTGATCGTTCCCGCCGGAGCTCTCGCCGCACCAGGGGGCTTCCGGCCGCAAGACTGCGTGCTGCCCGCGGGATATTGCGCGGCGGCCGACAGCCGGCCGGCGCTGGTGCTCTGCCAGGCCCTGGGCCCGGCTGCGCCGTGTCCGATCAGTGCTGTGGATTGCTCGTCGTGTCCGCCGGGCCACTGGTGTCGGGGCTGGGAGTGGGCCCGGGCGCGCAACTGGCAGGCCTTTGCCCAGGGCGAATACGTGGGCCATGCGCGCCTGCCCCACGTGCCCGACTACCGGCTGCGCGTGGACGACGTGCTGGAGCTGGTCTATCGGCGCACGCGCCAGAAGACCGCCACGCCCTACGAGCTCAACGTGGGCGATGAGATACGCGTGGAGTCGTTCACCGATCCCGATCTGAATCGCGACCTGATCATCCAGCCCGACGGGACGATCACCCTGCGCCTGCTGGGCCAGGTCGAAGCCACGGGCCTGACCGTGGAGCAACTGCGCGAGAAGCTCGACGAACGCTACGAGCAGTATTACAAGCTGCCGGCCATCACCGTCACACCTTTGCTCGTCAACAGCAAGCTGAACGACCTGGTCTATTCGGTCGATGCGCGCTACGGCCAGGGCGGGCTGAATCGCCAGGCCCGGGTCACGCCCGCCGGCAACATCGCCCTGCCCGTGCTGGGCACCGTCTATGTCCAGGGGCTTACCCTGCCCGAGCTTCAGGAGGAGCTCAACCAGCGCTACCAGCAGGCGATCGAGGGCATCGAGGTGATTCCCGTGCTGCTCGCGCGGGCCCCGCGTTTCGTCTACGTGCTGGGCGAGGTGGGCAACCCCGGGCGCTACGAATTGACCGGCCCGACCACGGTGATGCAGGCGATCGCCATGGCCGGCAGTTGGAACGTGGGCTCGGACCTGCGCCAGGTGGTGGTCTTCCGCCGCGGGGACGACTGGCGCCTGCTGGCCACGCGGCTCAACGTGGGTCCGGCCCTGCACGGCAACCAGCCCTGCCCGACCGGCGAGATTTGGCTCAACGACTCCGACATCGTGCTGGTGCCCAAGAGCCCGCTGCTGAGGGCCGACGAGTTCATCGAGATGGCCTTTACGCGCGGCATCTACGGGGTGTTTCCCTTGCAGAGCACGATCAACTTCTCGAAGCTCAGCTCGATCTGAGGCGATCTCCCCTCTCCCTCCGGGAGGGGTGGCTCGCCTTAGCGAGCCGGGTGAGGGCGTGCATGGTTGCCGCGTGGTCTCCCGGCTACTCCACACACGAGACAGCCACCTCTTGCCGGCTCGCCGCCAGCCCAGGTTGACGGGCAACCTGGGCCACCCGCGAGCGCGCCTGCCCTTGTCGACGGGTGGCCGGGGCTGGAGCGAAGCGAAGCCCCGGGAAGTAATACCTTTACAAGCTCCAAGGCCGGCCGGTGCTTGCCGGCCGCCGGCTTGCGCAGCGGCCACCCGCCGGCCGTGCCCGTCCGCCTTGCCGACCGGGGCTTCCGGCCGCCCGTTGGGCGTCCCTCCAGCCCCGGCCACCCGCCCTCCAGCCCCGGCCACCCGCCGTCCAGCCCCGGCCACCCGCCACCGGAGGCTGTTTCTTTGCGGGTTTTCAGCGGGCGAGGCGGCCCGTTGACTGCTTCCAGTACCCAGAACGCGATCTGTACGAATCGCTCGAACGATTGGCCAGACACTGGCGCTCTCCTTGTGCAGGGGCGGTGGGACAACGCCGCGGGATGATAGCGAACCGGAGGTGACGCCTTCCGGGTCGAAGCATCGGGCGTGACCGGTATCCGGGCGTAATGGCTATCCGGTGACCGGCAACCAGCCGTGACCGGTAGCTTCGTCTGCCGCGGTGCCGCGGTCAAGCGATTCTCGGTCCCAGGCGCCTTCTCCCAGCAATCATAGCCCTGCCCGGCGACAGGAGTTCCCCGGCGGCTGGCGGACCAGGTTGCTCCACCGGTCTTGACGCTTCGCCCGGGCGGCCGCGGGTGCGACCCGGAAGAGAGAACTTGGATCAGTCGGCGCTTTTCCCTATTGACAAGAATGAAAATGACGATAATTTTGTTGTGATGATCTCCATACGAGCAAGGCGGTCGTCCCTTTGTTGCGTGTCGCGGGAGTCGACGACACCGGCCGGCCGCCGAGACCGATGGTTAACAAGGGCCTCTTGGAATGGCGACATCGGGTGCTGACGGACCATCGTCGCGCGTCGGCGACGAGGAGCCTCCGGGCCGTCTCGTCGCCATGACGATTCTCGAGACTTCTGCTTTCCCCCAAGGACCTGTCGGGCTTCCCAGCGGCCCTGTTGTTCGGGTCAAGGGCACGCCGCGGCTGCCGGTTTCAGTGGGCAGTGTCTGGCGGCGGCCCCGATACGATCCCCGTGTGCGCCGGTTCCGCCGGCTGCACTCCCCCGGCCTTGCCGACAGCCGGTGGAACGATTGGCGCTGGCAGCTCGCCCACCGGATTCGCACCCTGGACGAGCTGGAACGGATCGTAGGACTTTGGCCCGAGGAACGCGAGGCACTGCTCCAGGCCGGGGCCAAGCTGCCGGTGGCGGTCACGCCCTACTACATGGCCCTGGTCGCCGCGGACGATCCGGACCAGCCGCTGCGGCGCACGGTGATCCCCCGGCCGGGTGAGCTGCTCCGTTCGGCCGGCGAATCGGACGATCCGCTCGGGGAGGATGCCGACAGCCCGGTCCCCGGCCTGGTCCACCGTTACCCGGACCGCGTGCTGCTGCTGGTCAACGACTCGTGCTCTACGTTCTGCCGCTATTGCACGCGCAGCAGGATGGTCGGGCACGGCCAGTTGGCCGCCCTGCCGGAGCGCGTGGAGCTGGGTCTGGAGTACATCCGCCGGACTCCCACGGTGCGCGACGTACTCCTTTCAGGTGGCGACCCGCTCCTGTTGAGCGACGAACGGCTGGGCTGGATCCTCGAGCGCCTGCGGCGGATTCCACACGTGGAGCTGATCCGCATCGGCACCAAGGTGCCCGCGGTCCTGCCGCAGCGGATTACGCCGCCATTGTGCCGGACGCTCAAGCGGTTTCACCCGCTGTGGATGAGCCTGCACTTCACCCACCCGGAGGAGTGTACGCCCGAGTGCGCCACCGCGTGCGGCCGGCTGGCCGACGCCGGGATTCCGCTGGGCTCGCAGACGGTGTTGCTGCGGGGTGTGAACGACAGCGTGGAAACCATCAAGCGGCTGGTCCACGAGCTGGTAAAGATGCGGGTCCGGCCCTACTATCTGTACCAGTGCGATCCGATCAGCGGCTCGGCACACTTCCGCACCCCGGTTTCCAAGGGGCTGGAGATTATCGAGGGGCTGCGTGGACACACCACGGGCTACGCCGTGCCCACCTACGTGATCGACGCGCCGGGCGGCGGCGGCAAGATCCCGCTCCAGCCGGACTACGTGGTGGGCCGCGAAGGCAGCGATCTGCTCTTGCGGAACTACGAAGGCAAGATCTTTCGCTATCCGGATACGGCGGACAATGTGGCACCCGTGTGAGCCGTGTGAAAAGGGGTCGGGGCACATTTGTGCGAAGCCGGGCACCGACCGCAGGTTGGTCGCGGGCCGTTGAAGGCAAATGAGATTCGACCCCTTTTTCGCTCGCCAAGAGGAACAGCTTCGATGCACGTCGGCCTGACCTACGACTTGCGCTCGGAATACCTGGCCGAAGGCTACTCCGAGGAGGAAACCGCGGAGTTCGACCGCGACGACACGATCGACGCGCTCGAAGAGGCGATCGCCGCCTGCGCACACCACGTGGAACGGGTCGGCCGTATTGACCACCTGGTCGAGCGCCTGGCCGCGGGCGATCGCTGGGACCTGGTGTTCAACATCGCCGAAGGGCTGTACGGCGTCGCGCGCGAGGCCCAGGTGCCGGCCCTGCTCGACGCCTTTCAAATCCCCTATACCTTCGCCGACCCGGCCGTGCTGGTCCTGTGCCTGGACAAGGCCCTGTGCAAGGCGGTCATGCGCGAGGCCGGCCTGCCCACGGCACCGTGGCAGTTGGTCCGCTCGCCGGACGACTGCCGGCGGCTGGGCATCCCATTTCCGGTGTTCGTCAAGCCGGTGGCCGAAGGGACCGGGAAAGGAATCACGGACGAGTCGCTGGTGGCCGACCCCTCGGCGCTGGCCCGCGTGTGCCGGCGCCTGCTGAAGCAGTATCAACAGCCCGTGCTCGTCGAGCCGTATCTAGCCGGGCGGGAGTTTACCGTGGGCATCCTGGGAACGGGGGACGACGCCCAGGTGTTGGGCACCCTGGAGATCGTGCTCCGCCGGGGGGCTGAAGCCTGTGCCTACAGTTACGCGAACAAGGAACGCTGCGAAGACCTCGTGGAATACCGGCTGGTGGGCCCGGAGAACGACCCCGCTGTGGCCGAGGCCGAGCGGATCGCACTGGCGGCCTGGCGCGTGTTGGGCTGCCGGGACGGCGGGCGGCTCGACCTGCGCTGCAACCCCCACGGGCGGCCGCAACTGCTCGAGGCCAATCCGCTGGCCGGCCTGCACCCCCAACATTCCGACCTGCCCATGCTGGCAACGGCCGTGGGTATGAGCTATCAAGAACTGATCGAGCGGATTCTCCGCTCGGCCGCGGCACGCGCCGGGCCGGCCTGCCGCGGCATCCTCCAACAGGCGGGCAAGACCTGATGAAAGTGCTGGTGTTGCACAATGCCGTGGACCCCGGCGCCGGCGAAGCCGAGCGCGACGTGCTCGTCCAGGTCGCCGCGGTATCCGAAGCGCTGACCAAACTGGGACACCGGGTGCAAATCCGCGCGCTCGACTTGAATCTGGAATCCCTGACTGAAGATTTACAGCAACAGCCGGTGGACCTGGTGTTCAATCTGGTCGAATCGCTGGCCGGCTCGGACCGCTTGCAGGTGCTGCCCGCCGTGCTGTTCGAGGCCTTGGGCGCAGCCTACACCGGTTCGCCCACCCAGGCGCTGCTGCTCACAGGCGACAAACCGCGGGCAAAACGGATTCTCCGCTGTTGGAAGCTGCCTACGCCGGACTGGGTCGAGGCGCCCCGTGCCCAGCCCGTGGGCAAGAGCGCGGCCGGCCGCTCGCGGGAAAAAGGTGACAGGCACCATTTGCCGGAACGGCCCGGAGGGTGCTTCGCACAAATGGTGCCTGTCACCTTTTTCCCTCCCCGGCAGGAAGTAACGGCAGGCCGCTCTCGCGCTAGGCGCAAAGAGAAAGAGAAGACGCTGGGACCAGGGGGAACCACGGCCGGCCGGCGGTTCCTGGTCAAGGCCTGCTGGGAACACGCCTCGCTGGAGCTGGAGGAGGAAACCTCGCTCTTGGTCGGCGCCGACGCTGACGCCATCCGCCAAGAGCTCGAAGCACGCCGCCGGCGCACCGGCCGACCCTGGTTCGCCGAGGAGTATATCGAGGGACGCGAGTTCAACCTGTCGCTCCTCGCCGGCAAAAAGGGCCCGGAATTGCTGCCCATCGCGGAGATCGATTTCTCGGCGTTTCCGCCCGACCGCTTGCCGATCGTGGGCTACCGGGCCAAGTGGGACGCCGATTCGTTCGAGCACCACGCCACGCCGCGGCGCTTCGAGTTTCCCGCGAGCGACCGCAAGCTGCTCCGCAGGCTGGAGAAACTGGCCCTGGCGTGCTGGCAGGTGTTTAGCCTGCGGGGCTATGCGCGGGTGGATTTCCGGGTCGATCCGAACGGCAATCCCTGGATTCTGGAAGTCAACGCCAACCCTTGCCTTTCCCCCGACGCCGGCTTTGCCGCGGCAGCCGGTCAGGCAGGGCTGGCATATCACGAGTTGATCGGCCGGATTGTGGCGGCCGCGTGTCCTCGCCGCGGTCG
Source organism: uncultured Planctomycetaceae bacterium (assembly GCA_964467075.1). Lineage (GTDB taxonomy): Bacteria > Planctomycetota > Planctomycetia > Pirellulales > Thermoguttaceae > CAYXPN01. Next base: position 5,392 of record CAYXPN010000136.1, on the reverse strand, counting down.
CCCCGTAAGCGTAGGTTTCAGCCGGCCGCCTTATGGCTGAGGGGGGAGTGATCAGCCACCATGCCCGCTTTCCGAATCCGCCGCGTCCACGACGACGTGCTGCCGAGCAACCAGGATGCCATCCGCCAGGTGCAGGAAATCCTGGCCGGCCGCTTCACCGCCGTCAGACCGCAGGACATCGACCAGCTTGCCGAGAAGCTCCACAACCCGTTCAAGCAGCAGTTCCGCAGCATCCTCTACGTAGCCAGCAATGCGCGCCAGCAGGTGTTCGGCTTCGCCCTGATGATGCACGAGCCGCGGCTGGGCTTCTGCTTCTTGGATTACATCGCCGCGGCGCCGGGCGAGGCCGGCGGGGGCGTGGGCGGTGCCCTCTACGATCGGGTGCGCCGCGAGGCCAAAGTGCTCGGCGCCGAGGGGCTCTTCTTCGAGTGCCTGCCCGACGACCCCGAGCAATGCCCCGATCCGCAGTTGCGCAAACAAAACGAAGCGCGATTGAAGTTCTACGAGCGGTTCGGGGCCTATCCCGTGGCGGGGACGGCCTACCAGACGCCGATCAACCCCGGTGATTCGAACATGCCGCTCTTGGTCTACGATGCCCTGGACGGCGCCCGCCCCTTGGCCCGACGCTTTGCGCAAAAGGTGGTCCGCGCAATCCTGGAGCGGAAATACAGCCATGTGTGTCCGCCCAGCTACGTGGAAACGGTCGTGGCTTCGTTTCGCGACGATCCGGTGCGGTTGCGCCCGCCGCGCTACGTGCGCTCGCCGAGATCACGCCCCTCCGAAACACGCCTGGAAGGCGACGAGCGCATCGGGTTGCTGGTCAACGCCAGGCACGACATCCACCACGTACACGATCGCGGCTACGTCGAGGCACCGGTACGCGTGCAATCGATCCTCGACGGCATCATGCCCACCGGATGGTTCCACGTGCTGCGCCCGAAGACTTTCCCCCGGGCGGTGCTCCAGACCGTCCACGACGCCGATTTTGTGCGCTACCTGGGGCGGGCCTGCGGCGCCGTTCCCGCGGGGAAATCGCTCTATCCCTACGTTTTTCCCATCCGCAACGCGGCCCGGCCGCCCAAAGACCTCACCGTGCGCGCCGGCTACTATTGCATCGATACGTTCACGCCGCTCAGTCGCAACGCCTTTCTGGCCGCCAAGCGCGCGGTCGACTGCGCGCTGACCGGCACGGAGGAGCTGCTGCGCGGGCGCCGGGCCGTGTACTGCCTCGTGCGCCCGCCCGGCCACCACGCCGAGCGGCGCAGCTTCGGCGGGTTCTGCTATTTCAACAGCGCGGCGATTGCCGCCCAGCGCCTTTCGCAATACGGGCGGGTGGCCGTCGTGGACGTGGATTTCCACCACGGCAACGGCCAGCAGGACATCTTCTACCACCGCGACGATGTGTTGACCGTCTCCGTCCACGGTCATCCGAACTTCGTCTATCCCTACTTCTCGGGCTTTGCCGACGAGCGGGGCGAAGGCCCGGGAGAAGGCTGCTGCGTGAATTTTCCCCTGGCCGAGAAGATCGACGTCGCGCTCTACCACCGCACGCTGGAAAAGGCACTCCGCCGCGCAGCCGACTTCCAGCCCGCCGCACTGGTGATCGCCCTGGGATTCGACACGGCCCGCGCCGACCCGACGGGCACCTGGCCGTTGCGGGCAAAGGATTTCCTCACCAACGGGCGCATGATCGGCCGGATGGACGTGCCCACGCTCATTGTGCAGGAGGGCGGATACCGCGTGCGCACGCTGGGGGCCAACGCCCGGAGCTTCTTCGAGGGATTGGTCGCCGGCATGATGAGCCGGTAAATGAAGTTGTGGGATCCCGGGAAGGATTTCCCCCCCAAGGATCGTGCAAGTGTTGATATGAGGGCGTCCGGGAATTCAGTGTGCCACTGCTCCGCCAGAAGCAGTGCCTGGCCGCTGCCAGCACTGCTTGCCCGGTGGGCAAGCAGTGGCACACGGTCGGTTTGTGAGTGAAATCCGGCATGAATTCGCGGACAGCCTCGTTTATAGAGGAGTCGCTGCATGGGAGCGCCCGCGGTCGATCGGCTCGAGTTCCGCGGCGAAGTAACCGCCGCCGACATCAATGCCATCCGCCGGTTGGTCGCGGCCACGGGGTTGTTCAATCGCGAAGAGATCGCCGTGGCCGAAGGGCTCGTGGGCGAACGACTGGCCAAAGGCCCGGCCAGCGGCTACGAGTTCGTCATCGCCCAGCGCGAAGGGGTGATGGTCGGCTATGCCTGCTTTGGGCCCGTCGCGGGCACCCAGGCCAGCTACGACCTGTATTGGATCGTGGCGGCGCCGCAATTTCAGCGCATGGGCATCGGGCGGCGATTGCTCGGCGAAGTGGAGCGGCGCATCGCTGCCGCGGGCGGGCGGCGAATCTACGCCGAGACCTCGGGGCGCGAGCAATACGCCCCCACCCGAGCCTTCTACCAGCGCATGGGATTCCGGCAGGAGGCCGTTCTGCCGGATTTCTTCGCCCCGGGGGACGACAAGGTGATCTTCGTCAAGCTGCTCCGCTCGGAGAGCCGCGCGACTTGAACCGTCCCCGGCCTTCAGCAAATCCGCCACGGGGCGCGCTTGGCATAATCCAGCAGGCGGTTGGCCTCTTCGTCGCCGATGAATTCCACGCGCTCGGGATCGTAGCGGAGCGGCCGTTGGAGCCGGTCGCTGATGGCAAGCAGTTGGCAAAGCGATCCGCTGCGGTAGCCGACCACCTCGTTGCACAACGGCTTCTCGCGGCTGTGGATGCACTTGAGCCAGTCGGCGCCGAAATCCCCGTTCTCGCAACGATAAAGCTGCACGTCGCCGGCCCCGATCGGCGTGGGGTCGGGCGGGTGGCACTGGCTCTGCCAGTGCTCCTTTCCGCCAGTGCTCGTTTGGGTGCGCTTTTCAAGGCCATTCATTCGGCCTCCCCCAGCGCGGCCAGCTTGGCCCGTTGCAGCTCGAGGCATCTCTCGGGCGTGTTGCGGCGCACGGTGGCCTGCGACTCGGCCCAGGTGATGGTCTCCTGGAGCACGCGCCACCGCTGGGCGGAATCCCAGTTGGCGTCGCGTTTCTCTTCCTCGCGGCGTTTCAGGTCATGGATGCTATCGCCGATCATCTTCGGCTTCTCCCAGGGCACGCTTGAGGGCCCGGATTCGATCCTGGTTGCGCGCCGCCTCCGGCAGCGCAAGCTGGCATCGCAGCATGTCTCGGTCCGATAGCCCCAAAAAGCTCACTCCGGCTGCGGTGCGCCCGGGCTCGGCCCTTCCGCGGCAGGTGGCCCAAGCGTCAAGGCCCGTTACGGTGCAGAAAATGTCGATCGCGCCGTGCGGGCTGGTCAGACAGAAGACCGCCTGGCTGCGCAGCCAGCCGGGCCTCTTGTCAGCCACAGGACCCCAATCGTCTCTTGAACGTCCCCACTCGGCCTGAAGCTCCCCGAGCGCTTGCTCAGAGCGGCGCAGGTTTTCCGGCGTATCCTCGATCCACAGGTCCACGTCGAAGGTGACCACCGGAGAGTGGCGGAGCAGGAAATTCATCCCGCCGATCAGAAGACAGGCGACCTGATACCGGTTGAACGTCTCCAGGATTCGATCCACATTCATGGCGTTTGTCTCTGACCAAGAAGCGACCCTTCGGCGGCCGCTGCGCAGGTCCGCGCGGCGTTCACCGCGGCCGGGCGGGAAAAGCGCGCTGGTCGGCCCGCTGCGCGCAAGCGTCCCCCGAGGCCGGCGCCTCGGCCGCCGGTTCGTCGTTTGGCGCAATGCCGGCATATTCACCACCTGCGCAAACGTCCGCCGAGGCGGGCCCCTCGCCCGCGGAGGCGTCCCGTCCCGCGCCAGCCGCGGACAAAGCGGCCTGCGAGTGGGCACAGGCCGGGCACGCCCGGTAGGGCTCGGCGCCGTCCCAGCAGTAGGTGCAAAGCCTTTCCTTGGGCAAACCGATCGCGGAGACCAGGTCGTCGAGCCGCTGGTATCTCAACGACGTGAGCCCCAGGCGCGCACGCACACGCTCGACCATGGCGCCATACAACTCCGAGTCCGGGTCGGCGAACTGCTCCAGGGGCCGGTGGGCGTCGCCGCCCAGCTCTTCGATGGCTTGCCGGGCCGCCAGGTCCAGCTCCGACTTGGAGCGCGAGAAGTTGAGAAACTTGCAGCCGTAGATCAGCGGCGGGCAGGCCGGCCGCATGTGTACCTCGCGCGCGCCGCAGTCGAAAAGCCGGCGGATCGTGTCCCTCAACTGCGTGCCGCGCACGATCGAGTCCTCGCAGAACAACAGGCGCTGGCCCTCGATCAGCTCGCGGATGGGGATCAGCTTCATGCGCGCCACCAGGTCGCGCACGTCCTGCTCCTGGGGCATGAAGCTGCGCGGCCAGGTGGGCGTGTATTTCACGAACGGCCGCCCGTAGGGAATGCCCGATGCGTTCGCATACCCGATCGCGTGGCTGGTGCCCGAGTCGGGGATGCCCGCCACCAGGTCGATCGGGCGGTCCTCTGCCCGGGCCAGGGCTGCGCCGCAGCGGTTGCGCACCCATTCGACGTTGATCCCTTCGTAGCTGGAGGCGGGGAAGCCGTAGTAGACCCAGAGGAACGCGCAGATTTGCATCTGCCGGCCCGGCGGTTTGACGGCCTCGATGCCCTGGGGCCTGATGCGCACGATCTCGCCGGGACCGAGATAGTGCTCGACCTCGTAGTTCAGGTTGGGCAGCGCGCAGGTCTCCAGCGTGGCCGCGTAGGCGCCCTCTTTGCGGCCGATCACCAGGGGCGTGCGGCCGAGGCGATCGCGGGCCACGTAAATCCCGCCGTCCGAGAGGAGCAACAGCGAGCACGAGCCCTCGATCACCTCCTGGGCATGTGCGATGCCCGCCTCGAAGCTCTCTTCGCGGTTGATGAGCGTGGCCACCAGCTCGGTGGGATTGACGGCCTCGCCGCTCATCTCGGAGAAGTGGGTGGTGTGGCCGCGGAACGCCTCGGCCGCCAGATGGTCGAGGTTCGCAATCCGCCCCACCGTGACCAGGGCATAGGTGCCCAGGTGGGAGCCGATGATCAGCGGCTGGTCCTCGTAGTCGCTGATCACGCCGATCCCCAGGCGCCCGCGCAGCTTGGGCACGTGGTCGGCGAATTTGCTGCGGAACTGGGCGTTGGTGATGTCGTGGATGTAGCGGGTGAAGCCGCGGTCGCTCCGGACGGCCATCCCCCCGCGGCGCGTGCCCAGGTGGGAATGATAATCGGTTCCGTAAAAAAGATCGGTTACGCAATCCTGGCGGGCAGCAACGCCGAACACTCCACCCATCGTCGTCTCCTTACCATGTGGTCTGTGGATTGTATGGTGCGCGGGCTAAGGGCTTGAAAAGGAATTGTTTCCGCAATTGCGGGGAAAAGGTGACCGGCACCATTTGTGCGAA
>CAYXPN010000135.1:0-14023 GCA_964467075.1 uncultured Planctomycetaceae bacterium | reverse complement strand
CGCTTCACGCTCGACGACGGCGAGACCGAGCTTGAGTTCGAGCGCGAGAGCTTCGCCATTGCCGGCGGGCTGGCCACCGGGCGATTCTGGGTGAAGGTGCCGAGCATCCTGGCCACCGGCGGGGCGACGATACGCTGCTACTACGGCAACCCTGACGCCGCGGACGCCAGCGACCCCGCGGCCACCTGGGGCAGCAACGTGTTCCTGCTGGTCTCGCACACGAAAGATGGGGCCACGTCGAGCGAGGTGGCCAGCAGCCTCGGGCCGACCGGCACCAAGCAGGCCGCGGACCAGCCGGCCGAAGATGCGGGCGGCATGGTGGGCGAGTGCCAGGACTTCGACAGCGCGACGACCGACTACGTGAACTTCGGCGACAGCGTCCAGCCGGCGGGCTTCGTGCTCGAGGCATGGTGCAAGACCGGCAAGACCAGCAGCAACTGCCTGGCGAGTTGGACCGCGGCCGACCGCTGCGTGCTCATTTGGAGCACAACGGGCAGACCCATCCTTTGGCGAGCGAGCGACAACTTTCGCTACTGGGACGCGGCCGCGGGCACGCTCTTGACCGACGGCGCTTGGCACCATGCGGCCTTCGTCGTGCCCGGCGATGCCCAAAGCGCTATCGACGACGCCGAGCTGCTGGTCGATGGCGCGGTGCAGACCGTCTACAGCACAAGTTCCAGCGGCGCTCCGGACAGCAAGACCTACCTGCTCGCCGGCGACTACAGCGTGGGCAGCGCCATGCCGTTTGACGGGCTGATGGACGAGCTGCGGGTGAGCGATCCGCAGGCGTTCCCAGGGGCGACCTGGACGGAGAAGCGCGACAACATCCGGGCCTGGCTCAAGTTTACCCAGGCGAACATCGCCCACGCCGGCAATGAGCTATTGTGGGGTGCCCAGACCACGCCGTCCAACTTGCGCGTGGCAGTGCGAGATCGGTCGGTCACGCTGTTGCGCGCATCCACACGCCCGGTGACGTGGTTGCGCACCTGGGACGAATAAGGGAATTCAGCCATGCGCTACATGATCGGAGAGAAAATCCGACTGACCGCCACGTTCTCCGACCCGGAGACCGGCAATCTGCTCGATCCGGGTACCGTCTATGTCTCCTGGAAAGACCCGGATGGCAACATCGTGCAGAAGCAATACGGGGTCGATCCCGAACTGGTCAAAGACAGTGTCGGCACTTACCACATCGACATCGACGCCGCGATGGCCGGCCAGTGGCGTTTCCGCTGGGCGAGCACGGGCACGGGCCAGGCCGCGGCCGAAGGCAGTTTTGCGGTCGCGCCCTCAGCGGTGGCGTGATCGCGTCACCGCCGAACCCCTGCCACGACTTCCGCCAAGAGATATATGATGCTACCCAATGCCAACAGCACTAGACCGCCGAGCATCGTTGACAATCCGATGCCCATTTGCACGGGGCCTTCCATCGCGTAAGAAGGTTTTGTCAGCCCCTCAAGAAAGCCCAGGGCCCCCAATCCCAGGCCACCCAGGCCGACTGCCGCGATGATGATCCCCAGAACGCGCGCCAAGATGAGATCAATCTGTGTTCCGCTCGCGCGCGTCCATTTCTGTCGAGCGAAAGGCGGCGGACCCGGCGCAAATGGAGATGCAGCCCGTCTCCGCACCGGCGGTGGTGTGGACTGAATTTCGGGCGTCGGTTGCAGCAGTTGCGCGACGAAGCTCTTGCTACAGGCGCCGCACTGCACATCTCGCCCCAGCAAGTCGGAGCTGATTTCGACTGTGCTGCCGCAATGGGGACATTCCAACTGGACCTGGGCCGGCAGCGATTCCATGGCGGCGCCCTTTCGTTTGGTGTGGGCGGCTGGGCAACGTTTCACTGTTCGTTTTGGGGTATCTTGTAGCGTCGGCGGATTTCGGCCTCCATGGCATTCAGAATGGCTGCCAGCCGATCATGGGCCACTTGGGCTACGGTGGGCGTGCGCGTGCCAGGTTCGTACATGCCGTGACGGCAAACGATTTGATGGAAGAGTTCCGCCGCATCCAGCGCCTCGGCTCCACCAGGCAGCTCCGCTCGGATCGCCCGATTGATAATCAGGCGGGCGCTGCCGGCCGACCCGTATTTCTCGCGCAAGTCTCGCGTGGCCACATCATCTCTCCTTGGGCAATCGCTCACCAAAACAGGCGCCCGAGCAGCCAGAATAGCAACAGGAGTAGGCCGCCCAGGGCCGAGGCCGCCAGGTAGCTCAAGAGCCGCCCCAGCTCGTATTCTGGATCACCCTGCGGTCGCACGGGATATTCGCCTTCAGGTTTCTCTCCGCGCTTGGCGATCGGCGCGACGAATTGCCGCCTGGTAGGCGCCCCAAGCGGCGTCAGCAGCCTCATCGAGCGCAGCCAACTCGTCTAGGGAGCGTTTCCCTTGGCGGTATCGCCGCTCGGCGGCGTTCTGGCGGCTGATTCTACCCCAGCCACAACAGCCCCGCCACGCGACGCTGGCGCAATCTGAGGGCCATTTGCCCGCCCACAAGGTTCGGGACCAAGAGGTCGCTGGTTCAAATCCAGTCGCCCCGACTGCCCCGTTGGAGGGGTCAGCGTAATGCGTCGGGCGCCTGGCTGAGGTGCGTCACGAGCGAGACTGGCCAGAACTCGATGCACTTGCCCCAGGACAAAAGGTGTTCGTCGGCCAGACGGGCGAAGCAGGCCAGGCACAGAGTGGATTCACGCAGGCGTTCGGGCACTGCTGCGGACCAAAGGTCATCCGGCAGCGTGTGAAGCCCACCCGGATGACCTCGTAGCAGGCTTTACAGATTTCCCGGGCAGCAATGAGAGACGCAGTCATGCCGAAAGTCAGTCCCTGGCACTCGATCAAACGCGGTGACCCACCCGTGTACCACGACAACACGGAGTGTACCGAGGGAAACAACATCGAACCGGAAAATCGCCGGCCGGGCACCGGTGGCCGGCGGAAGTGCGACCGTTGTGAGCGGCTCGACCAACAGGGCCGTTAGTGCCGCAGCGGCGAGAACACGAGTTCCCACACCGGACCGGTCGGCTCATTGTCGCTGACCGGCCACACGCGGCGCAGGGCAATGACCGGCAGGCGGTGGTACAGGGCAATGCCCAGTGCCCGAAACCCATCCGTCTGGCAGCCGTGGAAGCGGATCGTGTGATGACAAGGAAGGCTTCCTTTCAAACGAGCGCGAAGAACACGGCAGGTGCCCGGTGACCGCGAGGCCCGGGGGGCTCGCTCCGAGCCTATTGACCGCCTGCCGTTTATCTTGACAAAAGCCTAGGCGTTCGTCAAGATTAGGAGCATGAGAGTGTTGAAAGCAGAACGTGACGAACGGTACTACTCAGTGCGCGAAGCGGCACGAGCCCTCGGGGTCTCCCGTGGGCGTATCCATCAATTCGTCTGCGAGGGCAGACTGCGAGGCGAGAGAATTGGCAATGTGGTGGTGTTTCGGGAGAGCGAAATCGAACGCTTTCGTCGCATTCCAAGGAATCCGGGACGCCCTAAGTCTCCTGCCTGAATTGACTTGCGGCAAATCCGCACATTCAGCGGATTTCTCTATTGACTTAACTCTATGCGATTGTCTAGGATAGCGGTGTCAATGAATCGGAGCATCTCTGCCACTGCTGGCCGGGGTGCTCTCCACATCCCCGATTCCCCAGGCCAGACGGACCGCCCGCATGGCAGCTCTGCCTGTGAATCCGGTCGCCAAATCCCGCTGGGGTGACAGCTTGTTGTCACCCCGGGTAATCACACTCGAAGACAGCCACGGAGCGGTGTGCACCACACCACCGCTGGCTGCGGGATCGGATGCGCGGGCCGCGGTTGCGGGAAGTCGCCATGGACCTGCCCCAGTTGGCCCGCCTCTACCTGTCCCAGCGCATCGGGCTCTCGGCAGCCTACCGCGCGGATGTGCTCTCGACCGCTGCGCGCTGCCAGCGGGAGTGTGGGGCCAACGGCGATCTGCCGACCAGGCGGCAAGTCTGCGAGTGGTTGCAGGCCGGCCTGGACGCCGGGCTCTCGCCGGCAACGGTCCGCCACCGCCGGGGCCTGCTGGCCACGCTCTTGCGCTTCGCCTCTGCGCACGCCCTGGTCGAGAACCTCAAGTTGCCGGCCATGCGCCGACCTGCGGCTGTGCCGGAGGCGTGGACGATTGCCGAGGTGGAGCGGATCATGGGCGCGGCCTCGATGTGGCCCGGGCGCGTGGGGCCCTGCGACGCGCGCCAGTGGTGGCGGGCCCTGCTGCTGACCGTCTACTGGACCGGAGCGCGAATCGGCTCCGTCATGGCAGCCAAGCCGAGCGATTGGCAGCCGGCCGCGGGGCTGCTGGTGCTGCGCAGCACGAAGAACGGCCACACGGCCACCTACCGGCTGCACGCGCAGGCGGGCGAGGCCATCGCGCACATCTACGATCCGCAGGCCGAGCGCTTGTTCGTCTGGCCCCACCACCGTCGCCACCTCTGGACCGTCATGCGGCGGATTGTCCGCTCCGCGGGCGTGCCGGCCGGTCGCCGCGGATTCGGGCTCTTCCACCAGCTCCGCCGGACCACGCTCACCTACTGCTGGGCGGCCGACCCCGCGGTGGCCCAGCGCCAGGCCGATCATGCCAACCCGGAGACCACGCGCAGGCATTACGTGGACCCGCGCCTACTGGCCGCGCAGGCACCTTGTGCAGCCGACGTGCTGCCGGTCCTCAAGCTGCCGGCCGAGTGGCAACGGAGGCTGTTCTGATCGGGGACGGCAGAAAGGCGCAGGACGGTGTTCCGCGAACGACTGCTCTCGGCGGTGGCCTGGTGCTTCGAGTGGACGCTCCTCTTCGGTGTGTGGATGCTCACGGGATTCTTCCTGCGGAATCACATCTGCTGGTGGTTGACCGCGCAGGGCTGGCCAGTGAGCGCCAACGCGCTGCTGGAACTCTGGTGGCTGGCGTACCTGGCACTCGGCACGCTGGGCGCGCTCATCCGCTGGCTGAGACCTTGAACCAGACACCGCCGGACCCTTGGGCCCGCCATCCGTCTCCTCGGTGGGTGGACCCGTGGGGACCAAACTCCACACCGATAAGGACTACGGTCTGGGACCTGGTTTTCACGGCATTCAAGGGTTGGGCCCGGGCCGGCCAACGGAGACACCGTGCCGGCCCGCAAATCACCAACCGCTGTCCCCTCAGACGCGATTCCCGGGCTTTCCGGCGGGCGGTCCGCCGGCGGGAAACAGGGGGCGGCCGATTCGTTGCAGCGTGCCCGGTTCCTGCCCCGCCGGGCACGCATGGGCGCCCGGCCCCGCGTGGAGATCGCCAAGCGTGACCCGCGGGGCGGGCGTTTTTTCCCATGCACGCGCCCCGGTCGGCCGGACACGAAGTCAATAGGATACGCCGGCCGGGGCGCCCTTTTTCGGACAGGATGAGAGGCCGAAAGGACTGACCATGGCCAAGACAAAGAGCACGCAGCAGGCAAAGCCCGCCGCGGATGGGCAATCGCCAGGCCAACTGCTGACCGCGCTGGATCGCGCGGACGCCAAAGAATGGCTGGCGGAGCAGATCGAGCAAGCCAAGGCCCGCGTGGCCGAGGCCCAAGCGGAGTTGAAGAGCCTGATGACGCTGGAGAGAATCCGTGCGATCCGCGCTGGGGAGCTGAAGCGCAAGACGCCGGCCAGGCCCAAGCGCCGGGGGGGACCGGCGACACCGGCCGTGCGCCTGCTGGACTACCTCAACCAGATCGGGCCGGCCACCACGGCCATGCTCTCTGTGGGGCTGAAGCTGGACGATCAGCAGATCGTCAGCGAGTTGCTCAAGCTCGAAAAGGCCCATGCGGTGCGCCGGACGGATTGCGCCGGGCGCCTTGACCTGTGAACGGGTCGGCGGGGCCGCTTTTTTTGAAAGGTCAGACCAATGAGCAACTATCCGCCCGGAATGACTTCTCTGCCTTGGGATCGGCCCGAGGCCGTGGAACGTGATCGGCTGATCGAGGAGATCGGCTCGGCCAAGCCCAGCACCCTTGGGCCGCTGCCCGACCCGGACGACCCCGTGGCCCGGGAGCGGGAAGAGCGGGGAGCGGCGGAGTGGCTGGGGGAGCAGGAGGAGGCGAAGTCGTGACCGTAAGCATGAGGGCCCGAGCGAGTGAACCCTTTTCCGGGCGCTGTCGGCAGGCGGGCTCGGCCGGCGGCGCCCACCAAGGAGCCCAAGCATGTCCATGTCCACTCTCGAAGAACTCAACAAGCTGATCGCCGAGCAGGTGCGTCAGCAGGTGCAGAACCAGCAGGGCGCGCAGGCCGCGCCCGTGCAGACCACATCCTTCGGGCTGCCTACGCAGCCGATGATGCAGCCGATGGGAATGCCGACGCAGCAGCCGATCGGGCAGATGCCGCAACCGATCGGCGTGAGCGTGCCCGTGACCGTACCCCTGCCCGACGGGCGCGAGCTATCGGTGCGCGTGGAGTTCGGACCGGAGGCCGCGCAGAACTTGCAGGCCGTGGCCGCCATGGCTGTGCAGCTCTTCGGGCCGTACCTCCAGGCCCGCAATCCCTGGCGCGGCGGCGGTGGCGGGTACGGCGGCAACTTTCAGGGCGGCTGGAACGGCCGCAGGAATTGGCGCTGATCGAAAGGGCAGATTGATCCATGGCAGCGCGCGATATGTCCCAGAGGCTGTTTGCCGAAGCACTCCAGCGGCGCGGCTGGCGGATCATATGTGGCTGGATCGACCGCCGCGCTTCGCTGGCCAAAGCAATCCGATTCCACGAACACGAGAGGTGAGATGATGTCCTGGATGGTCCCCCCGCGATACCTGGCGATCGACATCGAGACGATCGCCGGCGAACCGACCGAGGCCGAGGAATGGATGCGGCGCACCTGGGCGCCCAACCCGGCCTGGAAGCCGGCCACCATCGGCCAGCGGTTCTTGGGCGCCTACGAGAAGAAGCTCGAACGCCTGGCGCTGCTGGACACTGCGCCGATCATCAGCGTGGCCTTGCGCACGGAAGTGGACTGCCGCGTGATCCACTGGCTGCCGGTCGATGATCCGCAGATGGCCGGCGCTGCCCTGGAGCGCTTGGCGGATCAGTCGGCCATGCTCCGCCGGGTGCGCGATTACCTCGACCAGCTCAGCGGCGAGACCCTGCTCATCGGGCACAACGTGCTGCACTTTGACCTGCCGAAGCTGCGCCTGGCCATGCTCCGCCACGGGGTGCGCTTGCCCGCGGCGCTCGTGTACCGCGACCAGCCGGTCTATGACACGATGCGCGAATGGAGCCGCTTCACACTGGACGAGCGGCCCATGATCTCGCTCTCCGACGTGCTCGATTTGTGCGGGCTGCCCAACCACAAGCAGGTCGCCCAGGGGGCCATGGTGCCCGAGTTGTACGAGCAGGGCGAGCACGCCACGATCCTCACCTACGCGGTCGCGGACGTGGTGGCCGAGTGGTCGCTGTTTCTGCGGCTGACCGGGCAGTCGAACGATGCGGTGTTGCCTATGGCGCCGCGCACACCGATGGACAACTCGCCGGCCAACCCCACACCGATCTCGGGCACTGCGCAGGTGGTAGGCCGGATCGACCTGCCCGCGGAGCAGGGTTCACCAACTGAGGAAGAGAACCTGCTGAAGGAGTTTGAGCAATGACAGCGCAAAACCGAAACCTCCGGCTCGAAAACATCGGGCCGATCGATCATCTCTCGATCCCGCTGCCTGATGCGGGCGTGGTGGTCTTGCGCGGCCGGAATGGCGTTGGCAAATCCCACGCCCTGGCCGCGGTCGATGCCCTCCTCGGAGGGCGCGGCAGACCGCCGTGCAAAGACCATGCGCGCAAGGGCGTCATCGAGGGGGCCGGGGCAAGGCTCACCATCGGCCGGAGTACGCGCCGCACGGGCGAGGCCGAGGTGGTCACGCTCGAAGGACGCTTGGACATCAGCCAGCTTGTGCAGCCACCCATCAAAGACGAAGAGTCGGCCGACAGGACGCGGATCAAGGCCCTGATCCAACTGTCCGGAGCATCGGCCGACCCTCAGGGCTTCGCCCGGATTCTACCCGAGGGCACAGAGCTTGGGGAGCTTCTCGCGCCGGCCGATGTGGCCGGCGATCCGGTGATCGTCGCTGGCAAGATCAAGCGCGCTCTGGAGGCCGAGGCCCGCCGGCACGACAAGGCGGCCGAGGATGCCGCCGCCAAGGCCGCGGGCTGCCAGGCTCAATGCGCGGAGCTGACGCCCGAAGAACTGGAGCTGGATCGTTCACGCACTGAACAGACCCTGCAAAAGGCGTTGCTGGCCCAGCGCGAGTTGCAGACCAGGGCCCAAGAGGCGGAGCGTCGGCAGGAGCAGGCCGAGAACGCCAAGCAGACGCTCGACAAGCTGCGCTGCGAGGCACCGATTGAGCAGTCCATCGAGGGGCTCACGGCCGAGGAGGCTGCGCTGACCGACAAAATCCAGCGACTCCAGCAGGCCCTGGCGGTGGCCCAGGAGCGTCGCCAGGGCGTGCGCCGACAATTGGACCAACTCCGCACCGTCCAGTCACAGATCGAGGAGTTGGAGCGTCTGCTGGCCGACGTGCCGGAACTCGTGTCGGCCAGCGAGCTTCAGGCCGCGGCGGTCGAGGTCGATCTGGCCCGACAGACGCATGATCGCGCCATTGAGGTTGAGCGGTGGCGGCAACTGGCCCAGCAGGCCGACGCCCACCGCCAGCAGGCCCAACGGGAGCAGGAAGCCGCGGGGCGCTTGCGCGAAGCGGCCCACGCAACGGACGATGTGCTCACTGACTTGGTGGGCCGCGTGACCAAGCGGTTGCGCGTGGATGCTGGCCGGATGGTTTGTGACACCGACCGCGGGCCTGAACCATTCAGCGAGCTGTCTCCGGGCGAGCGGTGGCGGATCGCGCTGGAGATCGCCGTGGAACAGGTCGGTCAAGGCGGGCTAGTGACCGTGCCTCAGGAGTGCTGGGAAGGGCTCGATCCGGTCAACCGATCCGAGGTGGCCCGGATCGCCCGCAGCGTTGGCGTGGTGTTGCTCACGGCCGAAGCCGACGAGCACGAATTGATTACTGCGGAGGTAGTCGAGGCACCCGACGCCTCGGGCGGGCACGAGGCCGTGCGCCGGGCCGCGGAAGACGCGATCCGGGAGACACCACGGTGAGAAGACTTCATGCGATAGATCTTTGCTGCGGAGCGGGCGGCTGGGCGGTGGCTGCGCGCGGGCTGCCGATCGCCTTTTTGGCCGTGGTGGATTGGGCCGACGACTGCCTGGAGACGTGGCGACTCAATCACGGCGCACACCATCCGGCGCTGCGCGCGAACTGCGACCTCGCGCTCGATGGTGCAGTAGACCGCGTGCTGGCGCTGGTCGATGGCCAGCGCGTAGACATCGTGCTCGGCGGTATCCCCTGCGAAGAGATCAGCCAGGCACGCTACACGCGGGGGGCCGCGGCGCACGCCTCGCCGGAGGCCATGGACCGCTGGTATGCACTGCTGGAAAACTGCCTGACGATCAACAGGCGGCTGGAACCGCGCTGGTGGTGCTTCGAGGACATCATCAACATCGAGAGGCTCCTGCCGCGCCCGCTGTTCCACGGTCGGCACATCCCCTTCCGGCGGATCGACGCTTCGCACTTCGGTCCGCAGAAGCGCATCCGCACGTTCATCGGCGAGTTCCCCGAACCGCAGCCCGATCCGCGTGACGCGGGACCGCGCACGCTCGGCGACTGCCTGCGCCCGGGCCCGCACTTGACGATCTCGCATCCGGAGCAGTATCGCGTGGTCCGCCTCGGGGGCGGTGGTAACCGCGTAAACAACGATGCAATCCGGCTACTCGATCCGATCGATCCGTGCCCGACCGTGGTGGGTGAGGTTCAGCGCGGGTCCCGGCGCCGGCGTCAATGGATGATCCCGGGTCCCGGCGGCGTGCCGCGGATCATGGATTGGCGGGAGCAGGCCACCGCCCAGGGCTTCCCTGAGGATTTCATTTTCGCCTGCGGTATGCAGCGCGCCAGCAAGTTGATCGCGCAGGCCATCCCGATCCAGGTGGGTCAAGCCATCCTGCAAGCCATGTGTGCGGAGGCACCGGCCGGCGAGGCGATCCGGGAGGGCCCGCGATGAGTGAAACACCACATGTGCCCGACGAGTGCATCTGCCATCGGGCTGAGTGCTGGGGCTACACATGCTCGGTCCATGGCCTGGTTTGCCGGGCCGAGGGACCACCCCCGGAGCCTGAGCGGCTGAATACGGCTGAGGCGGCCCGTGACCTGGCCCGCAGATTGCGAGGCTTGGCTGAGCACCTCGGCACGCGCCAACTGATCCTGCTCTGGCCTGAGGCCGACACCCTGGCCGGCATTGCATGGGGCGCGAGTCGCGCCGAAGCGGAATGGGCCGAGCGGATTTTCGACTGCCTCAACGATCTGATCCACGCCCGCGGACTGGAGACTTGAGCCATGGCCAAGATGGTTGAGATTTGCCGAGCGGGCCGTGGACGCGATGTTATGGCCGGAGACCGCTTCAGCAGCGGACCAGCCCTCGCTGCCTGCCAAACGCGACCTTCCCAGCACAGGGAGCCGCCGTTTTGACGACGATCAAAGCCTGCGACAGACTGCGTTGCCCGGTCTGCGGGCGCGTGGCCCACTGCCGCCACTGGGACGTGGCCGGCGCCTGCTGGGGGAATGTGTTTTGCCCGGACTGCGGGACAGAATTCGATGCGGAGACCGGGAAGCCACACCCGCCGCACGGGCTCGATGAGCCCTGCCCGGAGGGCAAGCAGCCCTGTGGGCTATAATCGTTTTCGCGTTTTCGTCCTTTCGCGATTTCGTGATTCAAGGAGAAACGGAATGGTCAAACGGAAGGAAGCGTTGCTGCTCGACGTGCCCGTTGAATTCGGCGGGGTGTCGATCGGCGAGGCCACTGCGCGGCTGGGGCTGCGGATCAGCCGTGAACAGATCAGCCTGGAGGAGGCTGATGATTGTCTGTGCGGCCGGCGCTTGGAGTGCCGAGTCGTGCTCGGGCACCCGGACGATGCACCCGGGCAGCAGAAGCTGATCGACGATGCCGACCTATGTGTGGGGGGGTCGGCCGACGTGAAGCGGTTCGGCTGTTCGCCCGACTGGATCACCGGCGGGCTGACGTTCTCGCTCCAGGAGATCGATGTAGCCGACCTGGCCCGCTTCTCCAAGGGGCGCGGGCGCTTGGCGGTCTCCGGCATCGCGGCGATTCCCGAGGACGGCGGGCACAAGGAACCAGCCGAGGACGAGGCACTGGGCACACTGGAAGCGGAAGGGCCCTGGCGTGCGGTGGGGCTGGAGAGGCTCTTCGCCGGCGCCACGCTCAAGGCGCTGCTGGAGACCGGCATGAGCACGCTCGGCGAGCTGGCCGATTACACGGCCTCGGAGCGGCGCCTGACGGACATCGCAGGCATCGGCCCACAAAAGGCTGAGGTGATCGACAACCGCCTGGTGCAATTCTGGATGCAGAATCCGCAATACCAACAGCCCGCGGCCGTGTGAGTAAGCTGTGGCTTGTCGGGAATCGTCGCTCGGGTACACTTTCGGCTCCCCGGCCCGCCAATTTGCAGGAGCGCACCCCGATGGCTCGATCGCAGAACGATGCGCCGCCCTTGCCGCGCTGCCCGTGGTGCGGTACGAATCGGGGCGTGTACGAGCACGGCGAGCGTGAATACTTCTGCTCGCGGTGCAAGCGGCTGTTCGACGACGATCCGGCTGAGGGTGGCGATTACTCCAGCCGCGACCCCGCGGCCCGGCTGGAACGTGAGGAACGACAGGCCGCACGGCGTCGCACAGCGCGCCGCTCGGCACGGAGGTGACGAACGGATGCCCACCAGGCTCTTGCGTGATTGCACCCGCTCCCACAAGATCGCCTCGGTCAGCCACGAGGCGGAGCTGACATTCTATCGGCTGATCCAGCGTGCCGATGACCAGGGATTCTTACTGGCCGATCCTGCCGTGTTGAAGGCTGAATGTTACCCACTCCGGAGCATCAGAGAGGCCGACTTGTCCGTCTGGGTGGCCCAGTGCGCCACTACCGGCCTGATCCGCCTCGGCATCTCCCGAGAGGGCAAACTGGTCTTGGAAATCCGGCAATTCCGCCAACGTGTAAGGACCCCCTCGAAGATCGGCCCGCTGGCCGTGGAGCTGTCCGCGGACGAGTATTTGCGGCTCTACGAAGCACACCATGATGCGCTCGACCGGATCGCCGCGGTGCGGGCGATGCTGAGCAGAGCCCCACCTGACAGTCAAGTGTCTGACATTTGTCCGTCAAGTGACGGTCAATTGTCTGACATTTGTCCGCCTAAGGCGCAGGCGCAGGCGCAGGCGCAGGCGGAGGCGGAGGCGGAGGCGCGTAGTCGCGCCGGCGCGCGCGGGGCCGACAATTGCCCGACAAATGACCGTCATCTGGCAGGCAACGGAAAGGCCGCCGCCACCACCGCCGCCACCACCGCCGCAGATTCTGCTTGGAACGACGAGACGCGCACGCTGGCCAACCAGCTTGCCAGGGCCCTGGGGCCGGAGAAGCCCGCAGCACACCGCCTCGTGCTCACGGCGGCCCTGCTGGTGAAACAGGGGCATTTGCCCCATGAGCTGGTGCAAGAGGCCCTGGAGGCCACTAGGCGGCTCCAGGCGGGCGACCGCTGCCGGTTCTTTCGCGGCTGCCTGGCCGCGGGGCTCAAGGACCGTTCGGGTGGCCAGGGTCAGGACGGCTACACGCTCTGGCAGGGCCTCGCGCAACGGGTGTCGCCCGAGGTGGAGGAACTTCTCAGCCAAGTGGTGCGCCCGGCTAAAGGCCCCAGGGGGAAGGGTGATGGACCGACAGGGTGACGGGATGCACCAGATGGCGACGGAACGACAGATCAAGCCGCTGACGGTTCACATCCGCTGGATCATCCGGCGCGATATACCCGAGGTGCTCGACATCGAGTGGCACAGTTTCGAGTTCCCCTGGTCCGAGGAGGATTTTGTCCGCTGCCTGGGGCAGCGCAACTGCATCGGGATGGTGGCCGAGCACGACGACCGTGTGGTCGGCTACATGATCTATGAGCTGAAGGGGAGTAGCATCCATGTGCTCAATTTCGCCGTGGCTGCGGAATACCGGCGTCGGGGCGTAGGTAGCCAGATGGTCGCAAAGCTGATTACCAAACTCCGCGCCCAGGGCTGGACCTGTATCGCCCTCGAAGTGCGCGAGACCAACCTGCCCGCCCAGTTGTTCTTTCGCGCCTGCGGGTTTCGGGGGGTCGCGGTATTGCACGGTCGGTACGAGGACACGGGCGAGGATGCGTTCGTGATGAACTATTGGCGTAGGTCGGGAGGTGCCGCATGAAGATCGAGTTTCAGATCGTCGGCCGGGCCATTCCCGCAGGCAGCAAACAGGCGATCCCGGTACACAATCGCCACACAGGCGAGGTGCTCCGCGGGCCCGGCGGGCGGATCGTCACGCGCACGATCCACGACAACCCCAAGCTGGCCGACTGGCTGCGCGAGGTGGGCTACGCGGCGCGCCAGGCATACGATGGCGCACTGCTGGAAGGGCCGATCAGGCTGGAGGTGATCGTGTTTCGCGTCCGGCCGAAGCGCCACTACCGGACCGGGCGCAACTCGGCGCTGCTGCGCGATGGTGCGCCCGTAGCCCCGGACACGAAACCCGACCTCACCAAGCTGGTGCGCGGGATCGAGGACGGGCTCACGGGCGTCATCTGGCGGGACGATAGCCAAGTCTGCTCGCTCGTGGCGGACAAGCGCTGGGGCCGGTTCAACGAGGTGCATGTGGTGGTCAGCAACAATGGTAAGGGCCAGCATTCGGAACTGCGGAGCCCCAAAGGAGCCCAAGCCGAATGACGTTCCGACCAAGGACGGGGCCGATGATGGCGAAAAAGCCCACGGCGGGGTATAATGGGCCGGAGGCCACAGGGAGGTGACCTGCCATGCGCGTAGAGACGGTCGAGGTCTGGCGGCGCTTGAGCCGGATTCGCCGTCGCGACGAGCTGCGCGCGGCCCTGCAACGGGAGTTTTACCGCCGCGGCTGGCCGCGCCCGGCACAGCGCTACGCCCAGCAAAAGGGACCGCAGGAGGGCGAAACCAA
>CAYXPN010000134.1:10208-14197 GCA_964467075.1 uncultured Planctomycetaceae bacterium | reverse complement strand
TCTGTCTCCACCGGGCAGGCCTCGATACAGTCGCCGCAGCCGGTGCACTTTTCCAGGTCCACGAAGCGCGGGCGCAGGTGCACCTTCACCCGAAAGTCGCCGGGCTCGCCTTCCAGGCCCACCACGTCGGCGTTGGTCAGGATGTCGATGTTCGGGTGCTTGTCCACCTCGACCAGCTTGGGCGAGATGGTACACATCGAGCAGTCGTTGGTGGGGAAGGTCTTGTCGAGCTGGGCCATGCGCCCGCCGATGGCCGTGGTCTTCTCGACCAGGGTGACGTGGAAGCCGGCCTGGGCCAGATCGAGCGCAGCCTGCATGCCGCCGATGCCCGCGCCGACGACCATCACCGGACCGATGCGGCGTGAAGGTTCGGCCTGAAGGTTCTGATCCGCCATGGCTGGTTGCCTCAATATCTGGACTTCCGCAAACCGCTCCCCTCTCCCGCACGGGGGGAAAGGGCTGAAGCCAAGCCCTCCCCTCTCCCGCACCGCGGCGGGCACCACGAAGTGGTCGGGGTCGGGGGTGAGGGCGGACGTTCGTAGTGACCCGATTCATCGGGTCTTTTGAAGACCGTACAAGTACGGTCACTACAAACCACGCGCACTGCTGGACAAGCCGGCAGTGGCACCCGCGCAGTACGGGCGACGCATGCATCGCCCCTACAGGCTCACCCAACGTCCCCCTTCCGCGGCGTCAATCCCACAAGCCCTTGGCCTGCAAGAGCGGCAGGGGGTCGACGAAATGCCGCTTCCACCAGCGCCCGGCGCGCTGGTCGCCAAAGGCCAGGGCCATCAGTTCCGTGACATAAAACACCGGCAGCGCGCCCGGCTGCCGGCCGCTGCGGAGCAGCTCGGCCTCGACGCTGTCGAGGTTCGACTGGCACATGGGGCAGTCGGTCACCAGGCACTCGCCGCCTGCCTCGCGCGCGGCGTCCAAGAGCCGGCCGCTTAAGCGCTGGACCACGTCCGGTCGCGTCAGTGTCAGGCTCGCCCCGCAGCAATCGGTCTTGTACGACCAGCGGCGCACCTCCGCCCCCAGCGCGGCGAGCAGCGCGTCCATGCTCACCGGGTTCTCCGGTGCCGCGGCGCCGGTCACCTTGGGCGGCCGTTGCGACAGGCAGCCGTAGTAGGGCACCGCGGCCAGCCCGAGAAGCGGACGCGCCACGCGCCGCTTGACCGCGGCGAGCAGCTCCGGCCGGTGGAAAAAGTCGTTCACGTGCCACACTTCGGCCCGGGCCGCGTACGGCTGGTCGCTCCAGGGCCCGGCGTCTTCGCGCAGCAGCTTGTCGGCGTGTTTGAGCCGCTCGAAGCAGGCCGAGCAGGGCACCAGCAGATCGCGCCCCTCGCGGTCGGCCAGCACCATGTTCCGCGCCGGCAGGCGCACGGCCAGCTCGTCGTTGAGGAAGTGGGCCGAGGAAGCGCCGCAGCAGTTCCAGTCGGCCAGCTCCACCAGGCGCACGTCGAGCGCCTCGCAGACCGCGCGCAGACTCTCGTCATATTCCGCGGCCATGCCGTGCAACGAGCAGCCGGGATAGTAGGTCGCTTCCACAGCACTGACCCTCACACTCCGGGCAAAGCAAGCGGTGGTTCAGCCCCCGGGACTCCCAAGGTAATTGAGGCCGTCCGGGAATTGCCCCCGGATTCCGCGAGAAAACGACCGTGTGCCACTGCTTGCCCACCGGGCAAGCAGTGTTGCCAGCGGCGCGGCACTGCTTCTGGCGAAGCAGTGGCACACTGGATTTCCGGACGCCCTCAGGTAATTCTCAATCCTCGCGCGGCTTCTCGAACATCCGGCGGATCGCCCGGCGGTCTTTGACGCGCGCGGGCAGGAACTTCAGCTTGCCGCGCTTGAACATCTCCCAGCCGTCGCGCGCATGGGCCAGCGGCTCGCGTGCCGCCAACAGGTAGCGCGCCACCATGCCCAGCTCGAACAGCCGGCCGTGGCGCCGCACCGAATCCAAAAACGCCTCGTGGAATTTGACCACCTTGGGCTCGGCCGCCGGGTATTTCTCCCGGCCGAGCTGGCGCAGCGTGTCCATCACGTGGGCGATGTCGATGTCGTTCGGACAACGGGTCGTACACGTCTGGCAGGCCGCACAAATCCAGATCGCCGCGCTGCGCAGGGCCTCTTCCTCCAGGCCCAACTGGATCATGCGCATGATCTGGTTGGGTTTCATATCCATGGCGAACGCCACCGGGCAGCCGTTGGTACACTTGCGGCACTGGTAGCAGCGCGAGACAGGCTCGCGGCTGCGCGCCTCGACGAGCCTGAGAAACCCGTCGTCGGGCAGCACCATCAGGCCTTCAGCGCGGGTGGATTCTGTCGCGCTCACTCTCGGCCCTCCCAAATTCCAAGCACCCTCATTACTGGTAGCCACGCTCGGTGAGAGCGTGGAGCGCCACATGCCGGCGTGTCGTAACAAACACGTTGCTCCACAAACACGTTGCTCCACCGTCTGGCGACGGTGGCTACGGGAACCTTCCACCGTCTGGCGACCGCGGCGCTCCAATTTCAATTCTAGGCGCCGTTGTGTTCTCGGGGTACTGCGCGGGGCCACAGGGAGCGCCGAAACCCCGTGCTCACTCGCCAAACCGGCCGGTTTTGCCAAGCTGCGCGTGCGAATAATCGCGGGAAAAACCGGGGGGCCTTACACCCGCAACTTCGCCGCACGCAGCGTATTCTTCATCAGCATGGTAATCGTCATCGGCCCCACGCCGCCGGGCACGGGCGTCAGCTTGCCGGCCACCTCCTTGACCGCCTCGAAATCCACGTCGCCGGCCAGCTTCGCCTTGCCCGAGCTGGTCGTGCCGATGCGGTTCACTCCCACGTCGATCACCGTGGCGCCGGGCTTGACCATCTCGGCCGTGATCGCCCGGGGCCGGCCCGCTGCGACGATCAGGATGTCGGCCCGGCGCGTGTGCTCGGCCATCTCGCGCGTGCGCGTGTGACAGACCGTCACCGTGGCGTTGGCCCCGGACTTCTTCTGCAACATCATGATGGCGATCGGCTTGCCCACGATGTTGCTGCGCCCGACCACCACCACCTCGGCCCCTTCCGTGGGCGTGCCCGAGCGGACGATCAGCTCCTGGATGCCCGCGGGCGTGCAAGGCGGAAACAGCTCCTCGCCGATCACCAGCCGGCCCACGTTGACCGGATGGAAGCCGTCGACGTCCTTGTCCGGGTCGACGGCGTAGAGGACCTTGCTCTCGTCGATCTGTTTGGGTAGCGGCAATTGGACGAGGATGCCGTGGACCTTGGGGTCGGCGTTGAGCTGGGCGACCAGCTCGAGCAACTTTTCTTCGGTGGTCTCGGCCGAGAGCGTGTGCTGGAAGGACTGCATGCCCAGCTCGTGGCAGGTCTTGTTCTTGGCCGTCACATAGGAGACCGAGGCCGGGTCCTCGCCCACCAGCACGGTGGCCAGCCCGGGCGCGAGGCCGTGCTCGTCTTTCAATTGGGCCACTTCCCGGGCCAGCTCGGCGCGGATCGCCTTGGCCACTTCCTTGCCGCTGATGATTTCCGCAGGCATGACAGGCTCCTTGCAGGAGGGACGGGTTGATTTCGTATGACCCCGAAGTCAGTCGCGGGCGTGCAGAGCACGCACCCTACGGGCTGATGATTTCCGCAGGCATGACAGGCTCCTTGCAGGAGGGACGGGTTGATTTCGTATGACCCCGAAGTCAGTCGCGTGCGTGCAGAGCACGCACCCTACGGGCTACACTCGGGCCAGTCGCGTGCGTGCAGAGCACGCACCCTACGGGCTGCCCGCCGTGGCATCGAGGCGCGTAGGGTGGGTCAAGCCGTAGGCACAGGCCCACCAAGTGTTCTTTTGTCGGTGGGTCTCGCTTCTTGCTCGACCCACCCTACAAACTCAGAACAGGCCCCGCACCTTGCCCGTCTCCACGTCCACGTCCACGCGCCGGAAGGCCGGATCGGAACACGTGCCCGGCATCAGCGAAATGTTGCCCGCCACCGGGCAGATGAACCGGGCC
>CAYXPN010000134.1:4165-10198 GCA_964467075.1 uncultured Planctomycetaceae bacterium | reverse complement strand
CAGGAAGTCGCGCACCGGCAGGACCCAGCCCTTGGGCGCGCCCTTGACTGCCGGGTCGTGGGTGAGGCTCAGGTGGGTCTTGACCATCATGGTGGTGAAGTCGCGCAACTTCGGATCGGCCTCGAAGCGCTTGGCCTTGGCCTCGGCCTCGGGAGTATAGGAAACGCCGTCGGCGCCGTAGACCTCGCGCGCGATCAGCTCCACGCGCTGGCGCAGCGGCAGGTCCATCTCGTAGAGGAACCGGAAATCGACCGGCTCTTCGCAGGCGTCGAGCACGGCGTCGGCCAGCTCCAGGGCACCCTCGCCGCCGCGCAGCCAGTGTTCCGAAACCGCGGCCCGGGCCCCGGCTGCCTCCGCGGCCCGGCGGATCATCTCGACCTCGGCCGGGGTATCGGTGTGGAAGCGGTTGATGCAGACCACCGGCTTGATGCCCGCCTTCTTGACGGTCTCGATGTGGTGCAGCAGGTTGCACAGCCCGTCTTCGAGCCAGGCAAGGTTCTCGGCAAAGTACTCCTTGGGGATCGGCTTGCCCGGCGGACAGGGCAGGGCCCCGGCCTTCACGCCGTGGTGCTTCAAGCCCCGCACGGTGGCGGTGATCACCGAGACGTTGGGCACATTGCCGCTGTAGCGGCACTTGACGTTCCAGAACTTCTCGAAGCCGATGTCTGCGCCGAAACCCGACTCGGTCAGGTGATAGTCGGCCAGCTTCAGGCAGAGTTTGTCACCCACCACGGACGACTGGCCCACGGCGATATTGGCGAACGGTCCGGCGTGGACAAAGCAGGGCTGGCCTTCGAGCGACTGGAGCATGTTGGGGTTGACCGCCTCGCGCAGCCAGGCGCACATGGCGCCGGCCACCTCCAGGTCGTCGGCGGTAACCGGGTTTCCGCGTTTGTCGTAGGCCGCCACGATCTGGCCCAGCCGCTCGCGCAGGTCCTTCAGGTCGCTGAAGATCGAGAGGATGGCCATCACCTCGGAGGAGACGGCAATGCCGAAACGGCTCTGCATCATGTAGCCGTCCATCTTGCCGCCGATGCCGATGATGATGTTGCGCAGCACCTGGGCGCAGTAGTCGATCACCCAGCCCATTTCCACGTTGGTCGGGTCGATGTCCAGGCGCCTGAGCCCGATCTTCTCCAGCCGGGCGTCGCCGTAGTTGCGCTCGTGCTGCATGCGCGAGGTCAGGGCGACCATGGCCAGGTTGTGGGCGTTCATCACCGCGTTGATGTCGCCGGTCAGGCCCAGGGAGAACTCCGTGAGCGGGATGCACTGGGCCAGCCCGCCCCCGGCCGCCGAGCCTTTGATGTTCATCGTCGGTCCGCCGGAGGGCTGGCGGATGCAGGCCACCACGCGCTTGTCGCGCCGGCCGATGCCCTGCAAGAGCCCCATGGTGGTGGTGGACTTGCCTTCGCCCAGCGGCGTGGGCGTGATGGCGGTCACCTCGATGAACTTGCCGTCGGGCGTGTCCGCCAGGCGCTCGAGCACCTTCATGTAGTCCACTTTGGCCACGTAGTTTCCGTGCGGCAGCAGCTCCTCCTTCTCGATGCCCAATTCCTCGGCCAACTGGTAGCAGGTCTTCATGCGGGACTCGGCCTCTTCGGCGATTTGCCAATCCGCGTGCTTCGTCGGGTCCAGAGCCATGCAGCGATCCTCCTCTTTTGTTTCGAGCTTGGTTTCGAGCGACCGGGCAGAAAAACGCAAACGGACACAGGCCCGGCAAGGGCCCTCGGGTGAAACCGCAGCCAGGAATCAGGTGTCAGACCGGGGGAACGAAACGCTGGCCGGCAATCGGCCGAACTCCGCCCGACACTGTAGCGCAGCCGCTACCGGCCGCGGCAAAGTCCCGCGGTCTGCTGCCGGCACCACGCAAGCCTGATCCCATTGCCTAGAGCCCAACCGACCCGCCACCCGCGGCCCGGCAGGGATGCTTCAGTGCAGCCAGCAGCTCGAATTGGCCCCAGTATAGTGACCAATCGCCGGATTGCAAGCGTAGGGGGCGCCGGCGCCACCTGGGCCCCGGTGCCGTGCCCGGGGGGCGATCCCCGCGGGTCAGCCCGCAAGCTCGCGCCGCCTGCTTGAAACAAACCGTTTTCTGCAACGCGGACTCAAACCCGCGGCTCACGCCGCGGGCTCGCCGGCCGCGGCAAAACCGCGGGGGGGTACGATTTCCAGGGCTTGACAGGGCCCCAAGGCCCTTCATAACGTGGACAGGACTGTTATTCGGGAGCGGGGCGAATCACCCACAGGCGGTGTGGGGCCCTTGATGCGCGGAGCCAGGTGAGGCTGCCCGGGAATTGCCGCCGGATTTCACTCACAAAACGACCGTGTGCCACCGCCTGCCCAGCGGGCAGGCAGTGCTGGCAGCGGGGAGGCACTGCTTCTGGCGAAGCGGTGGCACACTGAATTCCTGCACACCCTCAGATATTTGAGACGCGCCATCCTGCGAACCAACCCGGCCGGGAGAGAAGACCCCATGAGCACTTCCGCGTCGAAGACCTGCCGCACCCCGCTGAGCGACTGGCACGGTGCCCACGGGGCCGAGATGGGCCAAGCGGCCGGCTGGCTGCTGCCCCGACAATACGCCCAGGGGGCCGAGCAGGAACACCTGGCCACGCGCAAGTTCGGCGGGCTGTTCGACTTGTGTCACATGGGCCGGTTCTGGATCAGCGGGGCCGGCAGCGTGGCCTTCCTCCAGCACATCCTGTCCAACAACGTGGCCGCCCTCACACCCGGCCGGGCCCTTTACACCCTGATCCCCGACCGCCAGGGTCGGGTGATCGACGACGCCTATCTCTACTGTCTCGACCAGCGCGAGTTCCTGCTGGCCGTCAATGCCGACAACCGGCAGGCCGACTTCGCCCATTTGAAGCGCCAGGCCGACGCCTTCCCCGACGTGGTGGTCGAGGATCGCACCGCGCAGCTCGCGCTGATCGCGCTGCAGGGCCCCAGGGCCGGCGGCGTGCTCGAAGGGCTGCTCGAAGGCGGCCGACTGCCCGAGCCGTTTCGCAACTGCCTCTCCCAAGCCCGCCTCTGTGGAACCGAGGTGCTCGTCTCGCGCACCGGATATACGGGCGAGCCGATCGGCTTCGAGCTGTTCGTGCCCGCAACCAAGGCCGAGAAGCTCTGGGCCGCACTGCTCGAGGCCGGGGAGAAGCGCGGCATCCAGCCCGTGGGGCTCCAGGCCCGCGACACCCTGCGCCTGGAGGCCTGCCTGCCGCAATACGGCCGGGAATTGGGCGTGGACCCGACGGGCAGCCCCCTGCCGGCCTATGCCTTGCCCACGGCCGAGCGGGCAGTGAGCTTCTCGCCGCTCAAGGGCGAGTACCTGGGGCGCGAGGCCCTGGCCAGCCAGTTCGCCCAACTGCGCCGGCTTCGCACGGCCCACGAGGAATCGCTGGAAACGCCCTTGCGTCGCATCCGGCCGCTGGCCCTGCTGGACCGCGAGCAGTTCCCGGCGATCCCGCCGGGCACACCGGTGGTGCTCGGCGACCGGCAGGTGGGGCTGGTGACCAGTTGCGCGGTGGTGCCCTACTGGGTGTTCGAGGGCACCGGGGCCACGATGCACATTACCGACCAGCACCGCCAGCGCGCGATCGGCCTGGCCTACCTGGACGCCACATTGCGCGTGGACCGGGAGGTGGCGGTGCGCGTGGGCCAAGAGCGGCTGCCGGCGCGCGTGGTGCGCTTCCACGGGCGCTCCGAGGCGCCGCCCTATTTCCGGCCCGTGCCCGCGGTGCGCGCGGAGCCCGAGTCGCCCGAGGCCGAGCAGACCGGCCTGGCCAAGGCGGAGATCGTATTGCGCAAGAGCCTGGAGAACCACGTCTGGCGCCAGCAGCAGACGATCAACCTGATTCCCTCCGAGATGACCCCCTCGCCGCTGGTGCGCCTGCTCCAGGTGACCGACCCGGTGGGGCGCTATGCCGAGCACCGCGAGCTGCTCGCGGCGCTGGGGCGCGACGTGTTCTACTACCAGGGCACGGACCTGATCGCCTGGGTGGAAGAGGAGCTGCACGCCGAGATGGCCCAGTTCCTGGGCTGCCCGTTGGTGGAGCTGCGCACGGTGAGCGGGCAGATGGCCAACCTGACGGTCTTCAGCGGCTGCGTGGACTACAAGAACCGGCTCGACCGGCGGCGCGAGCCCGAGCGCATCCGGCTGGTCCTGAACAACCATCTCACCCGCGGCGGCCACCTCAGCTCGCAGCCCATGGGGGCCCTGCGCGACTACATCGCCAAGGACCCCCACACCGAGCGCTACGCCGTGGTGCACTTCCCCGTGCTGCCCGACAATCCCTATCGCATCGACCTGGAACGCACGGGCGAGCTGCTCGAAGAGCTTGATCCGGAGCTGATCATCCTGGGCAAGAGCATGGTGCTCCATCCCGAGCCGGTCTCGGAGATCAAGCGCCTGATCCGCACCCACAAGTCGCGGCCGATCCTGATGTACGACATGGCCCATGTGCTGGGGCTCGTAGGCCCGCACTTCCAGCAGCCCTTTGCCGAAGGGGCCGACATCGTGACCGGCTCGACCCACAAGACCTATTTCGGCACCCAGCGGGGCGTGATCGGCGCCAACTTCGCCGAACACGCGCCCGAGTTCGACCTCTGGAAGGCCATCCGCCGCCGCGCCTTCCCCGGCATGGTCAGCAACCACCACCTGGGCACGCTCCTGGGGCTGCTGCTGGCGGCCATCGAAATGAACACCTTCAAAGACGAATACCAGCGCCAGGTGATCGCCAATGCCAAGGCCTTCGCCCGGGCCCTGGCCGACGAGGGCCTGCACGTCGAGGGCGACCCGGAGGTGGACTACACCGAGACCCACCAGGTGATCGTGCGCGTGGGCTATGCCCGGGGCTGCGCGGCCGCCGAGTGCCTCGAAGGGAACAACATCATCTGCAACTACCAGGCCCTGCCCGGCGACGAGGGCTTCACGGCCAGCTCGGGCCTGCGCTTGGGTGTGGCCGAGATGACCCGCTTCGGCATGAAGGAGACCGATTTCGAGGCCTTCGCCCCGCTGTTTGTCGATGCCCTGCGCAACGCACCCGGCGCGGCCGATCGGGTGGCGGCCTTCCGGGGCAAGTTCGCCACGCTGCACTACTGTTTCGACGACGGCCCGCTGGCCGCGTTCAAACAGCGATTGCTGCAAACGTTTTGAGCCCGTAGGGTGCGTGCTTTGCACGCACGCGGCCGAACTGGCGAGCCGGCGGGTTGATCCCGCCGGGAAGAGCACGCGCGTCTGTAGGGGCGACGCATGCGTCGCCCCTACCGGTGGCGTGGCGCTCCCCCGGGGATCAACCCCGGGACTCGCTTTGTCCATACTCGCTTTGTCCGTACACTGCACTCGACGGCCGTTTCAACCGAACCGGGCACTCACGTGCCCGGCTCGCCATCGAACGAATTGACCTGCGTGCGAGAACTCTCGGCCGCGGGGTTATGCCCATGCTGCGGATCGACGTTCCCGGCTTCAAGACCCTCGAGCTGGCCTGCCTGGTGCTCGACTACAACGGCACCCTGGCGTGCGACGGCGAGCTGATCGCCGGGGTGGCCGAGCGCATCGAACAGCTCTCCGCCCGGCTGGAAATCCACGTGCTCACGGCCGACACCTTCGGCAAGGCCGCCTCCAGCCTGCGCGCCTGGCCGGGCCAGTTGTCGGTGCTCCCGCCGGAAGACCAGGCCGCGGCCAAGCTGGCCTACCTGCGCGAGCTGGGGGCCCAACGCTCGGTGGCCGTGGGCAACGGGCGCAACGACCGGCTGATGGTCCAGCAGGCCGCCCTGGGAATCGCCGTCGTCCAGGCCGAAGGGGCGGCCGCGGAAACACTCCAGGCCGCGCACGTGGTTTGCCCGGATATCCTCTCCGCGCTCGATCTGCTGATCCATCCCCTGCGCCTGGTGGCCACCTTGCGCTCGTAGGCAGGTAAGCGCGGCCCATGCGAGCATCCAGTTCGCCAGCGTGCGTGCAAAGCACGCACCCTACGAGTTGGCTGCGCCTGGTGGCCACCTTGCGCTCGTAGGCAGGTAAGCGCGGCCCATGCGAGC
>CAYXPN010000134.1:0-4065 GCA_964467075.1 uncultured Planctomycetaceae bacterium | reverse complement strand
CTGCGCCTGGTGGCCACCTTGCGCTCGTAGGCAGGTAAGCGCGGCCCATGCGAGCATCCAGTTCGCCAGCGTGCGTGCAAAGCACGCACCCTACGGGCTGGCAGACGGGATGGAAAATCGTTGCGGCGATTGTTGCCCGTGTTGACCAAACCGCCGGCTCACGCCGGCGGATCGCCGTTGTTGTTCGGATCTATCACTGCGCCGCGCCGGCCGGCAGGATGCGCACCCGGCGCCCCTCCACGCGCAGCCGGCCCCGGGCAATCAAATTGAGCACCTCCGGATAGGCCTCGCACTCGGCCTCAAACACCCGCGCAGCCAGCGTCTCCGGCGTATCGTCGTCCAAGACCGGCACCGCCTTCTGCAGGATCACCGGCCCGTGGTCGTACTGGTTGTCGGCAAAATGGACCGTGCAGCCGGTGATCTTCGCCCCATAGTCCAATACCGCCTCGTGGACGCGCCGGCCGTAGAAGCCCTTGCCGCAAAAGGCCGGGATCAGGGCCGGGTGGATGTTGAGCACGCGCAGGGTGAAATCCTCGGGCACGCTGATCTGCTTGAGAAAGCCCGCCATCACCACCAGCTCTGCGCCCGCCTGGCGGCAGAGATCGAAAATCGCGCGGCTGAACTCCTCGCGCGACGGGTAGTCGCGGCGCTGGACCACCTCGGCGGGAATGTCGGCCTCCTGGGCGAAACGCAGCCCGCCGGCCTGGGGGTCGCTGGAGACGACCAGCTTGATGTCCACGTCCAGCCGGCCGGCTTGGACCTTCTCAATCAAGTTGCGCAGCGTGGTGCCCCCGCCCGAGATCAGCACGGCCACCGCGGGCCGCGACGACGCCTGTGCATTCACCTGAGAGTCCTCCTCTGTGCCCACGGGCCTGCCGCCCAGCGGCTCCTTGCCTTCGAGGCCGGCTCGCCTGCCGGCCTGCCGTCTGGTTCCCGTATGCTCTCCCCTGGTGTAGAGCCGGCGGCCGTCTCGGTCAAGCGCCCCTGCAAGCGGCTGCCGCGGGGAACCGGGTCGGCCCACGCCGAACGAGGCGCGCAATCAGGGGTCCTTGACGGAGCGGTGTCGAGGCCTTAAGAGTACGGGACTTGGCGGGCCGGGCCGCCGGGCACGCACCCGGCAGGTTTTTGCGCTGGACGGCAGACGTCTCGACAATCCTCGCAACCACCGTCCCAGAATCCCGCAATGTCATTTACAAACCACCGGAAGGAAGCCTCCCCATGCCATCCCCCCGCATCCAGCGCGCCTTGATCAGTGTGAGCGACAAGAACGGCCTGGTAGACCTGGCCCGGGGCCTGGTCGCAGCCGGCGTGGAAATCTTCAGCACCGGCGGCACGCGCCGCCACCTGGAACAGTCCGGCATCGCGGTGCAGGACGTGTCCGAGTACACCGGCTTCCCCGAGATGATGGACGGCCGCTTGAAGACGCTGCACCCGAAGGTCTTCGGCGGGCTGCTCTGCCGCCACGACAATCCCCAGGACATGCAGGCCCTGGCCGAGCACGCCATCCTTACCTTCGAGCTGGTGGTGGTGAATCTCTACCCGTTCGAGGCCACTGTGGCCCAGCCCGGCGTCACCTGGGCCGAGGCCATCGAGAAGATCGACATCGGCGGGCCGTCGCTGGTGCGCGCGGCTGCGAAGAACCACGCGTTTACGACCGTGGCCACCAATCCCGCGCAATACCCGGACATCCTGGCGCAGGTCCAGGACCAGGGCTGCACCTCGCCCGAGCTGCGCCGGCGCCTGGCGGCCGAGGCCTTTGCCCACACGGCCCGCTATGATACGGCCATCGCCGCGTATTTTGCCGCGCAGACGGCCGAGCAGGGTTTCCCCGGCACGCTCACCCTGAGCTACTCGCGCCAGGCCGTGCTCCGCTATGGCGAGAACCCGCACCAGCCGGCCGCGGTCTATGCCGAGGCCCAGCCGGCGCCGACGAGCCTGGTGGGCGCCGAGCAATTGCACGGCAAGGAACTCTCCTACAACAACCTCTTGGACCTGGACAGTGCGCTGGCCATTGTGCGGGCGTTTGTCCAGCCGGCCGTCTCGGTGATCAAGCACAACAACCCGTGCGGGGCCGCCGTGGCCGAGACATTGGCCGAGGCCACTCGCAAGGGGCTGGCCGGCGATCCGGTGAGTGCCTTCGGCTCGGTGCTGGGCATGAACCGGCCGCTGGACGCCGAAACCGCGGAGGTGCTCTCGGAGCCGGGGCTGTTCATTGAGGCGATCATCGCCCCGGACTTCGAGCCCGACGCGCTCAAGATCCTCACTACCAAACCGAAGTGGAAGGCCAACGTGCGCCTGATGAAGGTCGGCCCGTTGGGCCCGCCGCAGGAAAGCTGGGAATACCGGTTCATCTCCGGCGGCGTGCTGATGCAGCAGGCCGACGCGCTGCCCGACCCCGAGGACCAGTGGCGCGTGGCTACCGAGACCGAGCCCAGCGAAGCGCAGTGGACCGATCTGCGGTTCGGCTGGACCATCGTCCGGTTTGTGAAGTCCAACGCCATCGTGCTGGCCAAGGACGGCATGCTGCTGGGCGCCGGGGCCGGCCAGATGAGCCGCGTGGATTCCACCGAGATCGCCATCCAGAAGGCCGGCGATCGGGCCGCGGGCGCCGTGCTGGCCTCGGATGCCTTCTTCCCCTTCCCCGACTCGATCCAGCGGGCGGCTGCCGCGGGGGTGACGGCGGTGATCCAGCCGGGCGGCTCGGTCAAGGACGAGGAGGTGATTGCCGCCTGCAACCAGCACAAGCTGGCCATGGTGCTGACCGGCCGGCGGCATTTTCGGCATTGAGGCACCCCGTCACCCCGTCACCCACCCCTCATCCGCCCAGCCTGCCCTGAACTGCCTGCCCTCCCCAGAATCCCGCGCCTCACGTTTGCCCCGAACCTCGCAGTTTTGCTAATCTATCCGGAAGCCGATACCGACACGGTCAAAGCCGGACGATTCTTCCCGAGGTTTCCCAGCGTGTGAGGCGACCCCACCCATGGCTGCCATCCCCGAGCCCATTCCCCAGACGCGGCCCTGCCCCCCGCTGCGCGTGGTCAGCGCGGGAGCCCCCGCGACCTGTGTGCTGGAGGCCATCGGCAACACGCCGCTCGTGGAGCTGCGAAACGTCAACCCCAAACGGCCCAGGGTGCGCATCTTAGGCAAACTCGAGGGCGCCAACCCCGGCGGCTCGATCAAGGACCGGCCGGCTTGGTACATGATCCGCGCAGCGGAACAGGCCGGCCAGCTCCAGCGCGGCAAGACCATCCTGGAGCCCACCTCGGGCAACACGGGCATCGCCCTGGCCATGATCGGCGCGGCCAAGGGATACCCGGTCAAGCTCTGCATGCCCGCCTGCGTGAGCATGGAGCGCCGGGCCGTGCTGCGCGCGTTCGGCGCCGAGGTGGAGGTGACCCCGCCGCAGGAAGGCACGGACGGGGCCATCCGCCGTGCCCACGCCCTGGTGGCCGAGGACCCTGAAACCTATTTCATGCCCAACCAGTTCGCCAACTGCAACAACATCCTGGCCCACTACGAGACCACCGGGCCGGAAATCCTCGCCCAGACCGGCGGCGAGGTGGACGTGGTGGTGGCCGGGCTGGGCACGGCCGGCACGCTAATGGGCCTGGCCCGGTTCTTTAAAGAGCAAAAGCCCGGCTGCCGCGTGGTGGGCATCGAGCCGCGCGTGGGCCACAAAATCCAGGGCCTCAAGAACATGACCGAGTCCATCCGGCCGGCCATCTACCGGCCCGAGATGCTCAACGAGATTCTCACGGTCGAGGACGACGTGGCCTTTGCGCTCACGCGCCGCCTGGCCACGGAGGAAGGGGTGTTTGCGGGCATGTCCAGCGGGGCCGCGCTGGCCGGGGCCCTGATGATCGCCGAGCGCCTCAGCGCAGGGGTGATCGTGGCCATCCTGCCCGACCGGGGCGACCGCTATCTGAGCACCGAGCTGTTCCGGCCGATCTGTGCGAAGTGCCCGCCGTGAGGGGTGCCTGAATGATGCGTCGGAGTTTAGCGTCTCGCTGGAACCCCAACGGGGTTCGATGCCGAAGCCCAGTTCCGTAGGGTGCGTGCTTGCAC
>CAYXPN010000133.1:4525-14211 GCA_964467075.1 uncultured Planctomycetaceae bacterium | reverse complement strand
CGATCCTGTCATCCTGTCCAAACCCGAATCCTGTCAATCCTGTCATCCTGTCCAAACCGGAATCCTGCCGAATCCTGTCGATCCTGTCATCCTGTCCAAACCCCAATCCTGCCGAATCCTGTCGATCCTGTCATCCTGTCCAAAGCCAATCCTGCCGATCCTGTCGATCCTGTCATCCTGTCCAAACCCCAATCCTGCAAATCCCGTCTATCCCACCACGAGCCACGCGGCGAAACAATCAGGAGCCCGTTCGTGATACCTCAAACCCTGCGCCATCATCTCTGGATCATCGCCGCGGCCGCGCTGGTCTTCTTCACCAATCTGGGCGCCGTGGCCCTCTGGGACGAGGACGAACCGCTCTATGCCACCTGTGCCCGCGAGATGCTCCAGCGCGGTGATTGGGTGGTGCCCACCTACAACGGCGACGTGTTCCCGGAAAAGCCGCCGCTGATGTTCTGGTTGATGATCGCCGGCTTTAAGGCGTTCGGCACCACCGAGTTCGCCGCCCGATTCCCCTCGGCCGTCTGCGGGGTGCTGGCCGCAGTGGTCACCTACTGGATCGGACGGCGCATGTTCGGCCCGCGCGCCGGGATGTGGGCCGGGCTGGTCATGGCCACTTCGCTGTTGTTTACGGTCTCGGCCCGCGCGGCCACCGTGGACGCCGCACTGGTGTTGCTCACCACGCTGGCCTTCTGGCTGTTCGTCTCGGGCATCGGTGTCTTGGGCGGGGGTGGCCGGGGTTGGAGCGTAGCGAAACCCCGGAAAACCGGTCCGTGGCTTCCCTTTGGTCCAGCCACGGCCACCCAAACGGTGTTCTCGGATAGTCTCTGTCTGCCGTGGTGGCACATGGTGTTGCTCTACGGCTGCCTGGGGCTGGCCGTGTTGGCCAAAGGGCCGGTGGGAGTGGTGCTGCCCGTGGCGGTGCTGGGCCTGTTTGTGGCCTGGCTCCAATCGGCCCGGGCTGCCGTTCACAGGTCGACGGCGGATGCGCCGCGCCAGCCCGCCGACGCGCCGCCGCCAGCGCAGCAAGGCCGGCTGGCCCGTGCGGCCGGATGGCTGCGCGTGTTTGGGCCGCTTAATCTGCTTAGGGCCGGCTGGCGGCTGCGCCCGTTGACGGCCTTGCTGGTCGTGGGCCTGGTGGCCTTGCCCTGGTATGTGATGGTCAGCCTGCGCACCGACGGCGAGTGGCTAGGCCGTTTCCTGGGCGAACAGAACCTCCAACGGGTGCTCAAACCCATGCAAGGCCACCAGGGGCCGGTCTGGTACTATGTGCCCGCGGTACTGATCGGGCTGTTTCCCTGGTCGCTCATGGTGTGGCCTGCACTGGGCATGACGGTGCGCAAGCTGCGCACGCGCGACCGCGAGTGGGCCTGCTGGCTGCTGCTGGCCTGTTGGGCAGGCGTGTATTTCGTGTTCTGGTCGCTGGTGCGCACCAAGCTGCCCCACTACGTGCTGCCCGCCTTTCCGGCCTTGGCTGTGATGATCGGGCGCCTGATCGACCGCTGGCTGGTCGAGCCGGCGGCCTATCGCCGCTGGTGGCTCCACGGCACCACCGCGGCCTTGCTGCTGGTGGGCGTAGGGATTCTGGTGGGCATCCCGATTGCCGCGCGCCAGGTGCTGCCGGGCGAGGGGCTGCTGGGGCTGGTAGGACTGGTTCCGCTGGCCGGGGCCGTGGTGTGGATATGGTTCCTGTGGCGCGGGCAACCGGCGCGCCTGATGCCTACTTTGGCAACCACCGGCGCGGCCACGCTGGTGGCGATTTTCGGCTTCGCGGCCCTGCGCGTGGATCACCACCAGAACGCGCGGCATTTCTTCGCGGCCATCGAGCAGGAGTCCTCGGGGTCGGCGCAGTTGGCGGCCTACAAGTTCCTGCGGGAAAGCACGGTCTATTATGCGGGCCGCCCGGTGGCCTATTTCGACGACCTGGAGCAGCTTCGCACATTCCTCCAGCATCACGAAGGCACCACCTACCTGTTCACCTCCGGCGAGTTTGCCGAGCGGATCGAGCGCGCGTTTCCCGGCCAGTTTCGGCTGGTGCTGCGCCGGCAGCGGTTTCTCAAGAAGGGCGACGTGCTGCTGCTCGCGTGTGACGGGGTGGACACCGGGCCTGTGGCCGGTAGAATACGGCAGCCCGAAGCCGGCGGCCGGCGGGTTGCCCTGCCCGAGCGCGCCAGACCCGGCGAGCCGGCGACCGCATCGCGGCCCCATTCGGATCCGGCCTTTTGAAGCCGCCACGATCGCCGGCTGCCGCGCAGCACGATGGCCGTTGGTGCGTCCTTTTTTCTGCAAACCCCCGTGCCCGCTAGTAGTCCGACACACGTGAAGTGTGGAGTTGGGTGCCACTGCTGGCTTGTCCAGCAGTGCCGAATGCACGGTTGGGCAAGCCAACCGTGGCACCCCACAGTTTAGCTGCGTCGGACCACTAGACCGCGGCGCCGACAGCCAGGAGGAACCGCCATGTCCGAGGAGAAGCTCCGCGAGCAGCTCTACTACGCGTTCAAGCACCGCGCGATTCTCTACTATCTGATCTTCGACGAGATGCGCAAGGAACTCGGCGCCGAGAAGGCCGAGGAAATCCTCTCTCGGGCCATCTATCGCCGGGGAGCGCAGCGCGGCAAGGAGAAGTATGCCCGATTCGGCCCCAATGATCTGGCCGGCCTGAAGGCTGCGTTCATCGACGGCCTGGCCGACGACGGGCGCCTGTTCCAGCCCGAAGTGACGCGCGACGACGCCGAAGGGGTGGACATCAAGTTCCAGGCCTGTCCGCTGCGCGATGCGTGGCAGGAAATGGGACTGCCCGACGAGGAGGTGGCGCGCATGTGCCGCATTGCCGCGCGCGTCGACGACGGCACTTTCGAGGCGGCCGGATTCCAGTTCTCCTCCGATACCTGGCAGCCGGGCGAACAGCGCTGCTGCTGGCTCCACCTCCGCCCGGCCCCACCGGATAAATAAAGGTGACAGTCACCAAATTTGGGCAATATAGGACATCTGGGTCGGCGATTAGCGGAACGTTGGCGGCCGGCGCCATTCCTTGTTCTCTTTGCCTCTCTTTGCTATCCTCGCCAAATTTGGTACCTGTCACCTTTTTAGTCTTTTAGTCGGCTGGGGGGCTGGCCACCTCGAGCAATCGGCCGCAGATCGCCTCCAGCCGATCTTCGTCCTCGATCTTGCGCTGTTGGCGGTCGGTCACATAGAACACGTCGACCACCTGGTCCAGAAAGGTGCCGATCTTCGCGCGCCCGACCTCGAGCCCCAGCTCGAACAGCTCGCGCGCCACAGCATACAACAAGCCGGGCCGATCAATGGCGAACACGTCGAGGATCGTGTACCGCGCCGAGCTGCGGTTGTCGAACTGCACGCGCGTCTGCACCGTGGGGGCGAAGACGCGGCCGCGCGCGCCGGCTTGCCACACGCGGCGAAAGCGCGGCGGACCGGCCGTCGGCCGGGTGAGTGCCTCGACCACGGCCTGTTCCACATCCCCACAGCGCCACGCCGGAGGGGCCCCGACCGAGTCCGGGTCGCGCAGCCAGAACCGGTCCAGCACCAGACGATCGGCCAGGGTGTGGATGCTGGCCGAGCGGATTTCCAGCCCGCAGGCGCTCAGGGCCCCGGTGGTCTTGTGGAAGATGCCCTCGGTGAGTTGCTCGCTGGTGGCCAGGGTGAACTCCAGGCTCTGGGTCTCGGCGTCAAAGCACGTTTCAGTGCGCACCTCGCCCGGCGCCAGCCCGCTGAGCAGGCGCAGGTCCGCGGCCACGCGCTCCGGCGGTGCGCCGCTCAGGTAGCCGGCCGGCAGGGCTTCGAGCTGCCGACGGAAAAACGGCTCGTCCTTCTGCTCGCCCAGGCAGGCGCCCACGGCCTTGCGGCGCTGGGCCGTTTGCTGCTCGAGCACGGTCTCCGGGCTGTCGGCCGCCAGGCAAAGCATGGTGCGGTGGTAGAGGTCGCCCAGCACTTGCGCCTTCCAGGCGTCCCACACGCCCGGCCCCACCGCGGCCAGGTCCGCGGCCGTGAGCACCAGCAACATGCGCAAGACCTCGGGCGAGCCGACCTCCACGGCAAATCGGACCACAAGCTGCTGGTCGCTCGTGTCGCGGCGGAAGGCCAGGTGGTTCATCAGCATGTGCTTGTGGACCAGGAACTCCAGCAGCTTGGCGTCGCGGGCCGGAAGGGCCAGGCGCTGGGCGGCCTGGACGGCGATCTGCCGGCCCACCTCGCGATGGTCCTCCAGCCGACACTTGCCCAGATCGTGGAGCAACAGCGCCAGGTGCAAGAGCCCCTTGCGCCCGATCTCGCGATAGGTTCTGCCCAGCAGTCCCGGATCGCCGGCAAACTCCGTGGCCGATTCCACGGCGCGCAGGCAGTGCTCGTCCACCGTGTACTTGTGATACTGGTTGAACTGGAGCAGGCCGCGCGCACAGGCAAACTCCGGCACGAAGCGTTCCAGGATGACCGCTTCGTGGAGCGATTGCAGCGTGGGGCCCAGGCGCGCCGGACTCTCCAACAGGGCCAGCAGCTCGCGCGCGGCCTCGGCCGAGGGCTCAGCAGGCAGCGCGGGCGCCTCGCGACACACCGCCTCCCAAGTGGCCGGAGCGATCGGCTGGCCGTAGGCTGCGGCCAAGCGCAGAAGCCGGACCACCGCGGCCAGGTCGCCGCGCAAGCGCCGCAGGCCCGCGCGCGTGGCCACAATGCCCCCCGGCCCCACGCGCAGGCCCGGATGGGCCCGATGGCCGAACGCCACGGTCAACCACCGCGACCATCGCGGGCGCGACAAGGCGGCCTCACTCAGGCGGCCCACGGCCCGGCTCACCGCGCCGGTGTGGCAGAAATAGTCGCGCATGAACTGTTCGACCGGCAACATGCCGCCGGCCTGCCGATAGGCGCGCAGCGCAGCAATGCGCACCTGCTCCGCACGGTCCAGCACGTCGGCCGCCTGTCCGGCGTGGAAGTGCATCTCGTTGCGCAGCCGCAGCAGGAACTCCGCGGCCTGGGCCACCGCGCGGCAATCGTCCGGGTCCAGCAGCCGTTGCTGCTCGAGCTCCTCGAGTGAGCCGGTCTCGTAGCGCAATGCGCCCAGCCAGCCGAGCAGTTGCACGTCGCGCAAGCCGCCGCGCGACCGCTTCACGTTCGGTTCCAGCAGGTAGATCGTCTCGCCGTATCGGGCACGCTCCTTGGTTCGGGCCTCGACCACCTGGGCACACAGGGCCCGGCCGCGGCGACGCACTGTCTGGCGGAGCCGCTTGCAGAACCGAGCGAACAAGTCATCGTCGCCGGCCAGCAGTCGGGCATGGAGCAGCGACGTGGCCACGCGCACGTCGGTCGAAGCCAGCCGGCACGCCTGGGCAATGGTGCACACATTGTGGCCCATCACCAGCCCGGCGTCGAACACGTCGCGCAACAGGCGGCGCACCAGCCCCAGCGCGATCGCCGTGCCCCCGGGCTCGTGCAGCAAGAGTACGTCCACGTCGCTGAACGGGGCCACCTCGGCCCGCCCGAAACCGCCGTGGGCCACCAGCGCCAGCGCGCCAGACGCCGCGCCGCGGCCGGCCTGCTCAGCCTCGGCCAACGCCGAAGCGAACAAGCCGCAAATCACCTCGTCGCGCAAGGCCGAAAGCTGCCGGCAGACTTCCGTTCCCGAGAGACCCTCCTCGTGCAGGCGGCGGGCCTGCTGCCGGCCTTCGGACAGTCGCTCTCGGGCAGAGAGCACCTCGCTGCTGATCAGTGCCATGGCTTGCCCGGGGGTGGTTGGAGAGAACGCTCAGGGAAGCCCCCGCCGCGGCCCGCGGCCGGAACCGGCGGCCGGACAGGGAAGGCCATAACCAGTTCCCTAGAGCCATTCTACCGCTCCTGCCGTGCTTCGCAGCACCGTAGGGTGCTCTGCGAGCACCAGAACAGCACCGTAGGGTGCTCTGCGAGCACCAGAACAGTCGTGGTGCGCACAGCGCACCCTACGGCTCCGGCCCCGCCGGTGGCCCGTTTGGTCGATGGCCGAACCACGAACTGCCACGGATTTCCGTGGCCCAAGCGCGGTTTTCCGTGGATCGGGCCGCCCGGGCCGCGGCTGGCCGAGTCTGACGGCAACGACGTAACTCGTTTGCCTAAAATGAGTTACGACAAAACGACACGCCTGCGCGCGAATTGGGTACGGACGTTGCAATGAGGTGAATCGCTTCCCGGGTGGCGTAGGGATTGCTTTGTCCCCCCAAGGGGTCCGGACAACCCGCCCGTCGTGCCCCCACGCTGTCTTTTTTTGGGGGCCTCGGGGGTCCACGCTGCCCGCCAGGCCCGTGTCCGCTGGAGGAGTCGCACTGCTTGGGCAATCTTCGCTGCGGGGTCGAGAGACTATCCGAAAACACGGTCTGGGTGGCCGTGGCTTACGCCGAAGGGAAGCCACGGACCGGTTTTCCGGGGTTTCGCTACGCTCCAACCCCGGCCACCCAGGTCGCACGCCGGTTTTCGGATAGCCTCTGAGTCCGCGGTTGGACCGTCTCGGTAGCGGGCTCGGCGTCGAGTTGGACGAAACGACGGGTCTTCGAGAGACGTTACGGCACGTGGTGTGGCAGAGGGCCCGACCAGAGGCAACGATTCGAGACACCCGGGTATATCCCGCCAGAGCCGGAGGAGACTGATGGCTACGGCAGAGACCCAACCGAACGTGGATCCCGGCATGGAGCTGCTCTCCCAGATCGTCGACGGCGATCCGGTGCTGGGGTGTATGCAATGTGGCACGTGCGGAGGCAGTTGCCCGTTGGGCTACGCCATGGAGTTTCCTCCGCGACAGATGATCCTCCAGGCCCGCAGCGGCAACCTGGACAAGGTGTTGGCCAGCCCCTCGCTGTGGATGTGTGTGGGCTGCTACACGTGTACGTACCGCTGCCCGCGGGGCATCGAGCTTACCGACGCGCTTTGGCCGCTGATGCGGGACAAGGCCCTGCAGGAGGGCATCCAGCCGCCGGCCGAGCTGCAAAAGGCCCTGCAAAACACCTACATGTACGGCAATTCGCTGGGCAGCTCGCCGCGCAAGCGCACCGACTGGGCCAAGGGGCTGGACGTGGAGCTGCGCGACCTCACGCAAAAGCCCGAGAGCGTCGAGGTGCTGTGGATCGTGGGCGACTACCCCTCGTACTATCCGCGCAACCAGTCGGTCACGCGAAGCTTTGCGCGGATTCTGACCGCGTTGGGCATCCGCTGGGGCATCCTGGGCCGGGCAGAGAAGAACATCGGCGACTGCGAGCGTCTGGCCGGCGAAGAGGGGCTGTTCGACACGCTCGTGGAGGAGAACCTGGCCCTGTTGCAGCAGCACCAGTACGAGAAGATACTGCTGACCGATCCGCATGCTCAGAACGCGCTGCAGTTCGTCTATCCCAAGTTCGGCGCCCGGCTGCCGGCCGAGCATTACGCCAGCTTCCTGAGCGAGCGGATCGAACAGCTCAAGCCGCTGCTGGTCAAGCCGGTGGAGGCCACGGTCACCTACCACGACAACTGCTGCCTGGCGCGGCGCTGCCTGTGCTTCGATCCGCCGCGCAAGCTGCTGGAGGCCATTCCCGGGGTGAAGCTGGTGGAAATGGAGCGCAACCGGGAATACTCGCTCTGCTGCGGCGGCGGCGGGGGCGGCATGTGGCTCGACGGCCATATCGCCGAACAAGGCGGACGCCGGCTTTCGGACGAAAGGGTCGAGGAGGCGGCGCGCACGGGGGCCGACACCCTGGCCGTCTCCTGCCCCTTCGAGCTGTCGCGTTTCGAGGACTCGGTGAAAGTCGTTGGTCTGGAAGGCAAACTGAAGGTGCGCGACATCATCGAATTGCTCGCCGAATCCATGGACCTGGGTGAAAAGGAGAGGTCATGAAAATCGCCGTGGTGATGCGCCAGGTCCCCGACCTGATCGAGCCCCTGGAGATCGCCGGGGAGGGCAACGCACTGGACTTCGACGAGGCCAGCTTCATCGTCAACGAAACCGACGACCACGCCCTGGAACAGGCCCTGATCTTGAAAGAGGCCGCCGGCGGCGAGGTCTGCGTGGTGGCACTGGACTTCGGCGACGTGGACAACACCCTCTATGCCGCGGCCGCCAAGGGTGCCGACCGCATCGTCAAAGTTCCCCTGGAAGAAGACCGACCCCTCAATCCGCGCCAGGCCGCGGCCGTGTATGCCGAGGTCATTCAGCCCTTGGGCGCGGACCTGGTGTTGGTGGGCACCTATGCCCATGACGAGTTGGAAAGCTCGCTGGCGCCGCTCCTGGCCGTGAAGCTCCAGCAGCCGTTCGTCGGTGTGATTTGCGGAGTGAAACCCGCCGGGCAGGACAGCGTGGAGGTGTTCAAGGAGTTCCCCGGCGCCGTGATGGCCCGCTTGCAGGTCAAGCTGCCCGCGGTGCTGGGTATTCTGGCCGCGGAACAGCCGCCGCGCTATGTGCCCGTCAGCCGCATCCGCGCAGCCA
The DNA here is from genome assembly GCA_964467075.1 of uncultured Planctomycetaceae bacterium. Lineage (GTDB taxonomy): Bacteria > Planctomycetota > Planctomycetia > Pirellulales > Thermoguttaceae > CAYXPN01. Next base: position 5,783 of record CAYXPN010000133.1, on the reverse strand, counting down.
TGAAGTCCACCCAGTTCGAGCAACAGCAGGCCGCCCTGCCCGCGGCCGCGCCCGGTGTGACCGTCGAGCGGATGTATCATCCCGAGGCGGGCGAACGGGCCGAGATGATCGAAGGCTCCGAGGAAGAGGTCGCCGCCCGAATCGTGGAAATCCTGGTCGAGAAAGGCCTGATCAAATGAGCAGCCAAGACATCCTCGTTCTCGCGGAAACCAAACAGGATGGCGTGGCGGGAATCGCCCTGGAGCTGCTGGCCGCGGCCCGGGAGTTGGCCGCTGCCACCGGCGGCCAGGTGGTGGCCGCGGTCCTTAGCGCCGCGGGCGAAGGGGCTGCCGCGGCCCTGGGGGCAGCCGACCGCATCCTGGTGATTAACGATCCGCTCTTGGCCGACTACGCGCCGGAGCCCTACGTGGCTGTGCTCGCAAAGCTCATCGAGCAGGAGACTCCGCGTGCGGTGCTGCTGGGCAGCACTACGATCGGCCTGGACGTGGGCCCGCTGCTCGGGGCCCGACTGGACGCGCCGGTGGTGGATGCTTGCCAGAAAGTGGCAGCCGAAGGCGACACCTTGAAGGTCACCTCGAGCATCTGCGGCGGCAAGGTGCTGGCCGACAGCTCGGTCAGCGCCGCGCCGGCCATCCTGCTCTTGCTGCCCGGGGCGTATCGGGCCACGGAGCAGAAGGGCTGGGCCCAGGTGCAAACCAGCGGCTCTCCCGTGCCGCTGGCCCCGGGGGCGGCCACGTTTCAGGAGATGATCCTGCCCGAGACCGGCGACGTGGACATTACGCAGCAAGACGTGCTGGTGGCCGTTGGGCGGGGAATCCAGCAGCAAGACAACATGGGAGTGGCCGAGGAGCTGGCCAAGGCCCTGGGCGGCGAGCTGGCCGCCTCGCGCCCCATCGTGGACCAGGGCTGGCTGCCCACGACCCGCCAGGTGGGCAAGTCGGGCATGATTGTCAAGCCCAAGCTCTACCTGGTCCTGGGCGTCAGCGGCGCGCCCGAACACCAGGAAGGCATGACCAGCGCGGAACTGGTCATCGCGGTGAACACCGATCCGAATGCCCCGATTTTCGACGTGGCCCATTACGGAACCACCGTGGACCTGCTCGACCTGGCCCCCGCCTTGACCGAGGCGATCGAGGCCAAGAAGGGCGGATGAGCGGCAGACAGTTGGCTCGTAGTGACCGTACTTGTACGGTCCCTGAAGGACCCGATGAATCGGGTCACTACGAACGATCGGGGAAATCAAAGTACCCGTGAGGAG